>JANMRE010000453.1:0-13051 GCA_031370885.1 Gemmatimonadaceae bacterium | reverse complement strand
TGAATTGCGGGCGCGGTCTGCGCGTCGGGATCGCCGAGGATCTGTTGCCCCTGCACGGTCTGATACAGCAGGTCCTCGAAATGCGCGCGACTGCGTTTGAAGCCCGGCGTGTTCACGTTGGCCAGGTTGTTTGCAATGATTTCGGTGCGCGTCTGCTGCGCCTTCATGCCGGTGGCGGCGGCGCTCAATGCGGGATTCATGGATGCGTAGTGGTTAAACGGGCTTGGCGAGATCGTTCACGGCAATTCCGCGAACAGCGTCGATAGTGGACAGCGTCTTTTGCGCGGCACCGTAGCGATGCAGGACTTCAAGCATCGCGGTCATCGCCGACATCGGGTTCACGTTGGACTCCTCGATGAAGCCCTGCCGTACCGTGCGTTCTGTCGGCGGCACGGACTGTCGTGTGGCGACGGGAAGGAACTGGGTGCCGCCTTCATGCTGGAGGGGAGTGCCCGCAGGGACTCGCTCAACGCGAAGTCGCTGGAGTGGCTTGCCGTTCACTTTCACGAGACCGCTTTCGTCGATCTCGACCATTCCGGGCGGCAACGTTATTGGACCGTCGTCACAGAGCACGGCGTTGCCGTGGTCGTCAACCAGGCGCCGATCGGCATCAAGTCGAAAGCTGCCGTTGCGCACCAGACGTTCGCCCACTGGGGTCTGCGTCACGAAGAATCCGTCGCCTTCGATCGCCAGATCGAGTGGGTTGTGCGTCTCGGTGAAACTTCCGGCCGTCAGATCAAGCGCCGTATCGGTTGTGGCCAACGCGTCGCCCATGATGCGGGCAAACGCTGTTTCAGCCTTGAAACCGCGGGTTGAGGCGTTGGCGAGATTGTTGGCCAGCACCTGCTGTCGACGCTCCAGCATCTGAAGGGCTGCGGCGGCGCTGGACATTCCGCTTGGACGTACCGGATCGGGCATGACGTGCTCGGAAAAGGGTGCACGAACTCGCCGACCTAAAACGCAATGGTCGGGCCACCGTGGCACGACGGAGACAAACAGTCATAAAGTGTTGATACGTAGGGCTTTGCTTAGAGACTGGAGAAGGGAGACGGGAGACGGGTGAGGCGGTTCATAGGGAAAATCATGCCGTCGGCGGCTGGAGTTGCCGAGGGGCGGACGAAATGGCAAGGAGCAACTGAACCGCGTCGATTGGCAGGCCGGTCCGCCAGGCGATGTCGGGCGTTGAGGCACCGGTGGCAGCCATGGCTTCCACGGCACGCGGTGTGCGCTGGCGATTGCTGGCGACTCGGCCAAGACTTCGAACCGAAGTTGGCTCGCGACGCACGAACACGGCCGTAAGGGCGCCGATAATCGATATCATGGCCAGCACTGGTGGCGCATAGCGCGTGACCGGAATTGGCAGATCGCGCAGCAGGCTGGCGCGGGCGGCTAGCGCACGATCAAGGGCCGCGCGCACGAAGGACGTCGCTGCGCTTGGTCGCGTAGCCCGGGCAACCACGGGTGCGACAACAAGCGCGCCGGCAAGCACACCGCCGCCGGTGACGCTGATGGCGAGTGCGCCCAACAGCAACCCACGGATGAAAAGAGACGCTGCGGCCGCGACGCGAATACGCTCGACCACGGCGAATCCGGGCGGAAACAGACGCCGCGTTTTCATGCGACGCGCGCCCGTAATGGCTGAAGATCCAGGCGCAACCTGCTGAGCGCTTTCGAACGAATCTGCGATACGCGCGACTCGGTGAGCTCGAGCACCTTGGCGATCTCGTGCAACTTGAGTTCCTCGAAGTAGTAGAGCGACAGCACGATACGCTCCTGCTCCTTGAGTCGAAGAATTGCGTCCTTGAGGTGCACAACTTCCTGCTCGTGCGTGAGTTGTTCCTCGACTTCGGACTCTTCCCCGCCGGAGAGCAGTTCAGCCGGCGCCGGCGAGTTGGTATCGCGCTCCCCAGGTGCGCGGTCGAGCGGGATGTGATGCGCCCCCTCGACGTCGGCTTGCCAACGCCAGAGCGTTTCCATGTCGACACTCAATTGCGCGGCGAGTTCGCGGTCTTCCGGTGCTCGGCCATGCTCGCGCATCCACGCTTCGCGTGCCGCACTGATCTCGCGCGTTTTTCGGCGAACCGACCGGGGCACGTGATCCTGCTTGCGCAGTTCGTCCAGAATCGCGCCGCGAATTCTGGGCGCCGCAAACGTACTGAACGCGAGGCCGCGCGAGGCATCGAAGCTTTCGAGGGCGGCCATCAGCCCCATCGTGCCGGCACTCACCAACTCGTCGAAGTCAATACGGACCGCGAGTGTGCGTGACACTTGCCGGGCGACGTGATGCACCAACCCGAGATGCTCTTGCAGCAGGCGGTCACGGGCAGTGTCGCTGCCGGAGTGGTACGACTGCCAGAGCGACGTGTTCATGGCGGCGGATCCTGAAGGCGTTGCGAAGGTCACAATCAGACACCTGGTCGATTTGATGATGTCCCGGCCAGCGATCGCATCACGACATCGTGAGCGGCGATCGCTGCGGGTGATCCTGCGGCCGCGTCGGGGAAGGGCATCCCCGCACGCAGTGCAGCATCGAGCGTCGGATCGGTTGGCACGGCGCCGGCGTAGCGCAGCGTGCCGCCGAGGAACTGACGAACACCGGCATCGATGGCGTCAAAGCAGCGAATTGCTTCGGTACCCTCATGCCGATTGACGAGTACATCCAGTGGCACGGCACCGTGTCGGGTGTGCACCGCTTTGCACAGTGCGTAGGTGGCGGCAAGTCCGATCGGATCGGCTCCGGCCGCGACCGCGACGAGTCGCTCGCCGGCGTGCGGTGTGATACATGCAGTTACCGACTCGAATCGCGCTCCGCAGTCGATCACCACCAGATCCATGCCCTGCGAGAGTGTGGCTACGCGGCGCATGCACGCACCGCGTTCGGCGGCAGTCAGCGCGGTGGACGCAGCCGTGGCGTGGTGGTATGCGGCGCCGCCAGCCACGAGCGTGAGTGTTGTACTCACCGGCGTCAGTACGTCCAATGGCGAGACTCGTCCGCCGCGCAGATCCTGCCAACTCGCACGCGCCGACACGCCCAGCAACATGGCCAACGGTCCGACGTGTTCGTCGGCGTCAATCAACAGCACGCGCACACCATCGCCAGCGGCCGCAACGGCAAGCAGCGCGGCAATCATTGTGGTACCGCTGCCCCCTCGGCCACTGGCGCAGAGCAGCGTTGGTACGCCACCATCGCGCGACGCGCCCGACGCATCGCGATTTCTGCGCTGCAGCAACCCGTCGATCTGCGACGTGCCGGTCGGCCGCGTGATCAGGGAACTGGTCACGCGGGCAGCCAGTCGGGCTCTGCATCCACCGGGAGTCCGTAGGCGCGGAGGATGCGCGGCAGTCCGGGCTTGAGATCGGCGGGCACATCCTGCCCATCGGTGATCCAGCGGGTTGGCAGTTCGATTGACAGCGCGAGTTCCGAGACACCCGTGCCACGCGGCACTTCATCGGCCTTGGAAAGCAACAAGTGCGTCGCGCCGCGATGTGCGCGGGTGCTGCCGTACGCGCGTGCGACATCCCTCGCGAGATCCGGTCGCAGTGAGGCCGGCAACACGAGATGTACTTCATCAGGTGTCAGGGCATCCAGCAGTGTACGCCAGCGTTCCGTCAGTTCCGACGCCGCCGGGCTACGCCCCGGCGTGTCGATGATCACCACATCGCACACCGAGAGACGTTTCATCGCTGCGTCAATCTCCTGCAGATTATAGACCACCTCGAACGGCACATCGGCCAGTTCGGCGTATGTGGCCAGTTGCTCCATGCCGCCGACACGATACGTGTCGAGTGTGAGCAACCCGGTTCGCGCGGCACCGAACATACCACGACGCACGGCGAGCTTGGCGGCCGTTGTCGTCTTGCCGGCGCCGGTAGGACCAACCACGGCGATGCGAAACGGTTTTCCATCCGCGCTGCGCATCTGACGTGGAAACGGCGCGGGTTCGAGACGCGCGCGCGCCCGATCGATGGTTTCAGACGTGGTGGCGAGCACCTCCACCATCGGCAGACCACCCTCGCGGACCGTGCGTGTGTGCAAAATCATCACGTCGTCACCCAACGCGCGGCGCGCACGGTCGGCGACGTGCGACATGTCCGCTCCGCGGAATCGTTCAGGAACCATGCGGCATCTCCCAGGTGGCCACGCTGCTCAGGGTGATTGCGGCCGGCAACTCAGCCAACGACACGACCGGGAGACTGGGCAGCACGGGTTCGATCAGGCGACGCACGCCGATGCGCAGTGACGGCGGCGTGATGAGTGGCAGCGGACGACCATCCATGGCGTACGTGGTGGCCAGGTGATTCAAGTCGCGCAGCATGCCCGCGAGTGACTCGGGTGTGAGCAACGGTGCGCTGGGCTGCGCGGCGCGCGGCGAGAAGAGCCCCAGCAGCGCCGACTCGAGTCGCCCTCCGATGGTGATGCCACGCACAACACCCGTACCGTCGGCGAACATGCGTGCGATCACGTTGGTGAGCGACTTGCGCACGACTTCGGTGAGCGCTTCCGGATCTTTCGTGG
This sequence comes from Gemmatimonadaceae bacterium, assembly GCA_031370885.1. GTDB lineage: Bacteria > Gemmatimonadota > Gemmatimonadetes > Gemmatimonadales > Gemmatimonadaceae > Gemmatimonas. The sequence continues at coordinate 8,535 of JANMRE010000453.1, read as the reverse complement.
TTTCGGCGCCGTCGCCCAACGCTTCGAGAATCGTGACCAGATCGCGAATGGGCACGCGCTCGCGCAGCAAACGCTGCAGCACGCGATGCAGCACGCTGAGTGAGACCTTGTTCGGAATGATCTCCTCAACCAGCGCCGGGTGCGACTTCTTGAGTGTCTCCACCATCTCCTGCACTTCCTGACGACCCAGCAGTTCCGAGGCGCTGGCTTTCAGCGTTTCGAGCAGATGCGTTGCGACAACGGTGGTGGGTTCGACAACGACATAGCCCAGTGCTTCCGCTTCCGTGCGACGCGCTCCGGCAATCCAGCGCGCCGGCATGCCAAACGACGGGTCGATGGACTCCATGCCATCGATTTCCGCGATCACACCGCCGGTGTTGAGCGCCATCATGAAACGCGGAAGCACTTCGGCGCGAGCCACTTCCGAGCCGCGCAACTTGATCACGTACTCGTTGGCCGGCAGCCGGATGTCGTCGCGGATGCGAATGGGCGGCACCAGGATGCCCAGTTCGATCGCGGCCTGCTTGCGCAGCAGTGAAATGCGTTCGAGCAGATCGCCGCCCTGACTTTCGTCGATGAGCGGGATGAGCGCATACCCGACCTCCAGCTCGATGGGGTCGATCTGCAGCAGGTCACGCATGGGATCTGCCGCCGGCGGTGATTCGACTTCGGTGGGTGGTGTCGAGACCAGTGCCAGATCATTGCGGCGTGTTTCGGCCTTGCCCGACAGACGCGCGAGGATGGCCGCGCCAGCAGCGAGGGACACGAACGGAAACATGGGAAGTCCCGGCACGAGCGCGAACGCGCCGAGCACGGCAGCCGCCATCCACATTGCCCGCGGATGCGAACCCAGTTGTCGGCTCAAAACCACGCCCATGCGATCGCTGCCCGTTGCGCTCGTCACCATCAGACCGGCTGCGGTGCTGATAATGAGCGCAGGCACCTGCGACACCAGTCCGTCACCAACGGTGAGCAGGGTGTACGTGCTGCCGGCCTTCGCCAACGGCATGCCCTTTTGCACCACGCCAATAAAGATGCCGCCCAGAATGTTCACGGCCACCACGAGAATGCCGAGAATCGCGTCGCCCTTCACGTACTTGGAGGCACCGTCCATAGCGCCGTAAAAATCGGCAGTGCGCGAGATTTCATCGCGGCGGATGCGTGCTTCCTTTTCGTCAATCAGACCTGCCGACAAGTCGGCGTCGATGGCCATTTGCTTGCCGGGCATCGCGTCGAGGGCAAAACGCGCCGCCACCTCGGCAATACGTCCGGCACCCTTGGTGATGACGATGAAATTGATGCCGATGAGCAGCAGGAAAATGACAATGCCGACGGCGTAGTTGCCGCCGATGACAAACTGTCCGAACGCCTCGATTACGCGGCCGGCGTGTCCATGCGTGAGAATGAGGCGTGTGGACGAGACATTCAGGCCGATGCGAAAGAGCGTGAGCAACAGCAACAGCGCGGGAAAGCTGCTGAAGTCCAGCGGATTGGTGGTGTAGAGCGATACCAGCAGCACCACCAGTGACAAACCGATGCTGGCGGCCAGACACAGGTCGAGCAGCACGGCAGGCAGCGGCACCACGATGAGTGCGATGATGCCAACGACGGCGACCGCCAGCGCGACCTCGGCGCGTTTGCGGGTATCCGGCGCGTCGAACGCCATGGGCATGGTGGCGGCGGTCACCGAGAATCACTCCAACGTGTGACCATCATGCTGCGGCCGTTCCACGCCAGCGTTGGCCGTAGCGCTCACGTTGACGCATCACGAAGGCCAGCACTTCGGCGATGGCCAGGTACATGTCAACGGGAATCATCGTGCCCACTTTGGTAGTGGCGAGCAGTGCGCGGGCAAGTGGCTTGTTTTCGATCACCGGCACGCCGTGCTGAAAGGCCAGTTCCTTGATGCGCAAGGCGATCTTGCGTTGACCGATCGCGACAACCATTGGGGCCGGGGCAACGTTGGGGTCGTACTTGATGGCCACGGCGATGTGAACGGGGTTCACGATCACGACATCGGCCTTCGGCACGGCGGCGAACATCGCGCGACGGATGCGCTCACGCGCGACCTGTCGACGACGACTCTTCATTTCCGGATTGCCTTCCTGCGATTTGGATTCTTCCTTGACTTCCTGTTTCGTCATCTTGAGCTGTTCGTTCGTGCTCCAGCGTTGCCACGCGTAGTCGGCGAGCGCGAGCGCGAGAAACATCAAACCGGCATTCCTGAGCAGCCCCACGCCGTACTGGAGCACGATGTCCATGAGCGCGAGAGGCGATTCAACAGCCAGACTCTGAATGTCGGGCCACGCATCCACGAGTGTGGCATACACGGCCCATCCCACGATCGACATTTTGAGCAAGGCCTTGGCCAACTCAACCCAGGCCTGCTTGCCCGCAATGCGTCCGAGGTTGGCCATCGGATTGATGCGTTGGAAGTTCGGTGCGAGGGCTTTGGTGGTGACAATGCCGCCGGCTTGTGCGGCCTGCACGGCGATTGCGATCAGCGCCATGGCACCGACAAACCCGAGTACTGCCACGATTGTGCGGAAACCCATCGCTTGCAGCCAGGGAATCGCCGATGGACCGGCGCGCTCACTGTTGAATGACGTGGAGAGACTCTGACCCATCGTTTCCAGCAAAAAGCGCCAGAGCGGTGGCCCGGCGAAGGCCAGCGTTACCGTTGATCCGAACAGAAATGCTGCGGTGGTGAGCTCCGGGCTCTTGGCGATCTGCCCCTTGTCGCGCGCTTCCTCGACCCGTTTGCCGGTTGGGGCTTCTGTCTTTTCGCCGGAATCATTGGCGGCCATGTCAGCGCACGCCCATGACAGGATTCGCCATACGGGGATTGGTGCGTGCGGGGCTGATCACGTGGGTGGTGCGGGCCACGGTTTCAAGCGTGGATACGAAGCCCGGTGTCCAGTCACTCATGGCGTGAACCACGAGGGCGAGTGAACCGGCGAAGGTGATAAGCCCCACACCGATCTGCAGCGGGAACGCGACGCCCATGATGTTGAGCTGCGGCGCGGCGCGGCCCAACACGGCGAGCGCGAGATTGAGCAGCAACACGGCTGCGATCACGGGAGCCGCGAACTGCACGCCGGTCACGAAAATGGATCGTGCGGCAACCACGATGGCGTGTGAGCCGTCGCCAATGTGAAGCGGCGCGCCAAGTGGCATGGAGACGAAACTCTGCGCAACCGCCTGCAGCATGATGATGTGGCCGCCGCCAACGAGCACGACGATCAGCGCCATGATTTGCATGAACTGCTGCAGGATGGCACCCTGCGTATTGTTGATCGGATCGAAGATGGCCGCGCCGGAGAGACCGATCGTCGTTGTTGCCAGTTCGCCCGCGAACTCGGCGGCAGCAATAACGAGTGCGCCGGCCATGCCGATCATGAAACCCACGGCGGTTTCGGCGAGAAATGTGGCCGGCGTAATGCGCAGCGATGTGAGGTCGGTGTTCGCGCGCGCAGCGGGCAACAACAGCACGGCGAAGAGTACCAGCAGCACACTGCGCAGCCGCATGGGCACCACCTTGGCTGACCACGCCGGAGCGATCAACAACAAACCGCCCACGCGCAGCGCGGTCAGCACACACGCTGCCGCGACGCCGGGGGCGAAGAAATCCGGGAGTCCGAAATCGCTCACGATGGGGCGCTCGCGTACGGCGCCACTCAGGCCACCATCGCGGGGATGCCGCGAATAAGCTGCGTGGTGTAGCGAATCAGCACCTGCAGCAGCCAGGGCATGCCCACGATGAACGCGCCGCCCACCAACACCAGTTTGGGAACGAAGGCCAGCGTTTGTTCCTGGATCTGCGTGACCGACTGGACAATGCTGACCAGCAGCCCGACGCCCAGCGCGATAAGCAGCATAGGGGCCGCGACCATCAAAGCCGTGATGATCGCGTCGCGGGAGAGGTCGATGACCATCTGGTGAGACATCGGGTCGAGGTCGGAGGCCTGAGGGTCGGATGTGTCGCGTGAGGGCGACTCTGGCGACTGCTATAGGCAGGGACCGTACCACCGGGCCGATTACATTGCGAAAATCATAAGTGCAATATTTTCAGTGCGTTACGCGAGTGAGGGCGGGAAGGCAATCAAGTGGATAGCAGATCAAACCGGAAAAACGTGCCGCATGTCACGTCGGCGGAAATTGCCGGACGAGTTGGTCCGACTGGGTTTACGGGGGGGGGGGGAGGCGCCGCAAGAGCGCATCGATTACGACCTGTGGGGTCCAGAAACGTGCTGCCGGCAGTGCGCTCAACAGTCGGATCCGAATACGCTTGACCGTTCGAAGACTCACTCCCAGTTCGGCGGCGAGTTGCTCTATCGTCACGCCGAACGGATGGCCGGCGGCGAGACGCACACAAAGCACCCAGTCCTGCGCCTCTCTCGCTCTCATATAAGGCACGACCGATGATACCCTCGAGGCATGCGCTGCTCGGCGTGATATGGTCGGCGACAACCGGCTGAAATAGTACGAGGATGCGTGCAGTCGACCGTCTTCGCGCAGCACTGCCACCAACCTTGCGCACGCTGGGTGATCCAACGGTAACGCGCTGGCGATCGCGTCGACGGCGCGGGCGCGCCAGCTTTGGTCGACGGCCTGTCGCAGCAGCGCGCAGATTGACGAGTGAATGCGATTGTCACACGCCAACGGGAGGTGCGCCAGCAAAAACGGGAAACACCCACCGTGCGCATCGAATTCTTTCACTCGCGGCGCCTTGTCGTTCGAATCTCTGAGGTCGATCATTGCAACCGTTTGCTCCGAACCACCATCGTTCGCGCCTTCTTCCTGACGCAGGACGTCAGCGGCGTCGAACTCGAACGGATAGATAGCTCCGCGCACGCCGCGGATCACGCGAGGGCCATCTGGGCGCACCACAATGACAGTCATCGCTTCACCATCGCGTTTCGAGGAGACAGTGCAGGTGGGAGCAATTGCGGTCTCCGGCGAGAAACCAAGCGAGACCAACGGAAACACCCCGCAAGAATGTCCTTGGCGGGATATCCACGCAATGGCGTGCAAAAACTGTCACTGTTGTGTCGAAAGCCGTGGCGATATCGATACTGACACTGTTTGCAAGCGGCGGAGCAGTCAACATTCTCGTCGCTGGCGATAGTGGCGTTATCTGACGTTCACGCGTCTCTTACTTTTCGAGGTGTGCCATGAAAGCAATCTGGAAGCGGGGCAGTTGGATCACCGCTGGAGCGGTCGCGCTCGCTCTCTCCGCGCACGTGACTGAGGCGAAAGCTGACGGAGACTCAGATTCGGTGTGGAACGCGGAGGTGACGCCGTGGGGATGGTGCACGCCCTGCTGGCAATACCATGTAGGGTTTCCGCTTTTGTGTCCGTGCCGTATTGCGGACCCGATCATCATAAACTAGGCCGGCAACTCACCGGCACCTTGCGCCGACGTTCTTGCGAGCGATCGCCGATCGTCCACTGACGTTCGGCGATCATCGGCGCCTCCAAAGAAGCAGTCATTCGCGTGCCGATATGGAAATGAAGGACCTGGCACCCAAATCCCGTGAGATCCTCTCGCTGGTTTTGGCAACAGGTGCAATCTCTTGCGTACTTAGCGCCTGCGCGAATGACCTGCAAAAGTCAGGCTCGCCCGAGTTGCCGACTACCGCGACCATGATTCCGGTAGCCGTGACAAGGCTGCACGACTCCGACACGTCCTACGTCGGCGCTCCGGTGTCATTCGCTGTGTCTGTCCGGAATGAATACTTCATCGTTGACCGGTTCAGCGTTCGAGTGTTGCGCTACGATTCGTCGGGTCAGTTTCAGGGCAGGTTTGGCCGTCAAGGTCAGGGCCCAAACGAGTTCATGCAGCCGAACTTCATCGAGTTTGTCGACGACACTACGGCACTGATAAGTGACCCGGTACGACGTGACTTTACGCTCTGGAATGTTAACGTTGTTAACGCGCCTTCAGTGCAGTCGCGCGTGCCATACCAAGGCGGGCTGGGGTACTTTGCAGCAGAGCGAGGTGCGATCACTGGGACGGTCTTCAATCGACTCACTGGGACTATCGCTGCCAGATGGCGCATGCCTTCAACGCAGCCGCAATATCTCGGCAAGTTGCCGGCTGTATTCGCTCCTGGCAACCGCTTTGCGTCCATTTATGGATTCATTCCATTCGCCACGTTCGGAGATTCTGTGGCGTACTTCACGGGCGAGAGCGACTATCTTCGCATTGCGGACTCAACATGGAACGTGACTGACTCGATTCCAATTCCACGAAGAATCAGGCGCGGAGTGCCGAAGGCCATTGACTCTACGATGGGAAATGGACGAAACATCTACGACGTAATGAGCCAGCTATCGAATCCGTACGCCTTGCACCGACTGTCGGGAGCGCGGTTCGCCGTAGTGCATGTGGACTTTTCCGTCCGCAACAACGTGCCAACGGGATCCGCCTTCTTGACGGTAGTTGGCAAGCGCAGTGTTCCTCGCTGCATTGACATCCCGCTTCCCGTTCACGATGCCAATACAATCGCGAGAGTCGCATTTCGAGGCGACACCCTGTTTGTCCTCGATCAATACGTTTCGGGAGCGCGCGCGGTGATTGATATCGAACGCTTTTCGCTGGCCGTAGGCGTGTGCTGAAATCCTGCGCTCGGGCGCACTCGCGCGCCAATCTCACCCTCGATGTTGAACGGATTGCCTATCTTGGTACTTATCGGAGTTTCCTGCGAAAGGTCTGTGCACTTCTCTTCACGACGATCAGCTTGGCGGCGTGCGGCGCTGTCGGCAATACCGCAACGAATGCGGACCTCTTGGGGTTGGAACTGGAAGGCGGCCACACCATCAAGCAGTTCTCGTCAGACTCCGCACTCAACATAGTCATGCTCATGGGGTCCTCAGAATGCCTTTCCTGTTCAAACGACCTGAACAGGTGGGTCGAGGTTGCTCGGGAGCATTTCGGACACGCCACGTTGATTTTGACCAGTAAACCGCCTGCAGTGGTTCGCGACGCGCTCATTCGACTTCGGTTACCCTATGCCACCGTACGCCAACGCGACGAGAAACGGGCGCTGAACCTCGTACCGGCAATTATCGTGTTTCGGCGCGGCGAATCGTTACTGATGGAGAGTCGCATAGCTCAAAACCGGCGTGCGTTTCTGGTCGACAGCGGCCGACGCCTCCTGTCCGATGGCGGCAAGTCTGCTCGTTGATATGACTGGGCTGCTGTCAAGAGGAACTTTCAGTTGGACATGAGTGGTGGTTGGTGTGTGGTACAAGTTGGGCTGAGGCCACGGGTGCCGGCGGACGCTTCGACGATGAATCCTGCTGATGTACGCCGGTCAACGCGTAGCCACGCCGGAGCGGCAAGAATTGGATTCGTCTGCCGGATAGTTGGTATGAAGCGGCGGCTGGGCCTCCACGGTATCGTGGTGGTACACCCTGCTCCACCACTATTTGCACGCGCTCACCGTCTGAACGACGGGGCGCACACAGGGAGGCCAACCGCCATGGAGATCATAGGCCTGGACCTGAACAAGCGCTCGAGTCAGCTCGCGATGAAAGCGGACGATGGCACCATCACCGACCGCCCGATCGCGACCACTCGTGAGCGGTTCACCACGGTGTTCGGTGAGCGGCCGCGCGCCCGTATTCTGCTCGAGGCGAGCACGGCCCCGGCGGCCACCCAAAATCTCCCAGTTGTGGCCACCCCAAACTCCCCCAGCTGACGTGAGGGTGTAAGCACCTAATTCGGGGTGCCATCCGCAGGACGATACGCTGTTCCCTCACCTTGGTGAGGGAGAAAGGAGTGCACGTCTTGAAGATCCATCTACGCATGACTATCACGACGCTGCTCACGCGTGGTGCGTCCCAACATGAGATCGCCCAGCGCACCGGCGTGGATCGCGAAACGATTCGGCGCTACGCCCGCGCGGCAAATTCCCCCAGGGTGGCCACCGGCTCCGTGCCGGAAAGCGACGGGATCGCGGGCGAAATGCCTCCACCTGCGGCCACCGGGAAACGACGGCATCGCGCTGCAAAGACGGCGTGACGGCCGCAGAAGGACCGACGACCGCTCTGGACCAGCGAAGCGCTGATGCCTCGCTCTTGGCGCATGTCGTCGTGAGCAAATATGCGGACCACACGCCGCTCACCCGGCTCGCCGGCATCTATGAACGTAGTGGCGCGACGATCGCCGTCTCCACGATGGCCGACTGGGTCGCGGCGGTGGCCGATCGTATGGCCCCGATCGTGGACGTGCTGGCGCAACGCGTGAAGGGCGCCCACGTGATTGGCACCGACGCGACGGGCCTCAAGCTGTTGGACCCGACGAGTGCGGAGAACATCGAGAAGGGCACCATCTGGTGCTACGTGGGGGATGTCACGAACGTGGTATACACGTACGCGCCGACGGGGGAGGGCGCGACGGGTCCGTGGGACTTCTTGCGTGGCCGCGACGGGTACGTGCAGGCCGATGCGGCGAGTGTGTTTGACCGCGTCTACAACGGGCAAGCGGGCACCGCCGTGGAAGTGGGCTGTTGGGCGCATGCGCGTCGG
>JANMRE010000684.1:0-20782 GCA_031370885.1 Gemmatimonadaceae bacterium | reverse complement strand
GGGGGAAGTGAAGTTTCCCTGCGTCCCCTGCGCCCTCTGCGGTTCAATCTGTTTTGGGGCGGCTACCGGTACAACAGATACGGCTTCACCATCGTCGCAAACCTCGCGGCATCCGCGTCCCACTGCTTGATCAACGCGTCGATCGTGTTCTGCTCCACCGCCTTCGTCAGCTGGTCCGTGCCGGCCAGTCGGTCAATCGACCGCACCCGCCCCGCCGAGTTCACGGACGGCTCACGCCACTTGAACTCCGTCGGATGATGGGCATAGATCGCGCGCAACATGCGGATGCCCAGCTCCACGGGTCGAACCACATTGCGATCAGTGACCCGAACGCGGATCATCGGAATTTTCTGTCCGGCAAATTTGTAGCCGGGCTCGATAGTGCGCGTAGCCGTGTCGAATCGCACGCCTGGCAACTTGAGCGCGTTCAGTTCGGCGGCGATCGCCACATGATCGGTGAGATATGCCGCGCCGATGAGCGTGAATGGTGCATCCGTGCCTCGGCCTTCGGTGGCGTTCGTGCCTTCGAAAAATACCGTGCCCGGATACAATAACTCAGCTTCGAGCGTGCGCAGGTTTGGTGACGGATTCACGCGCGGGATCTTCGTCTCGTCAAACCACATGGCGCGACGATAGTTCTTCATCGGAATGACTGTCACCTGTGCATCCAGCAGCTTCGTGCCCACCAGAAAGCGCATCAACTCGCCCGGCGTCAGGCCGTAGCGCAGCGATACCGGATGTTGCCCCACCAGTGACGCGAAACGGGGATCGAGGATGTTGCCTTCGACCTTGTCGGCGCGGATCGGATCGGGCCGGTCGAGCACGATGATCGGCTTCTTCGCCGACGCGGCGACCAGCGCCAACGTCCATTGAAACGTGTACACACGCGCACCAACATCCTGAATGTCATACAGCAACACGTCGATGTCCTTCAGCATGTCCGGCGTTGGCGATTCCACGTCGCCGTACAACGAATACACTCGCACTCCTGTCGCAGAGTCCACGCTCGAGCTGATCTTCTCGCCGGCCTTGGCGACACCACGGATCCCGTGTTCCGGGCCGTACAGCGCCGTCAGCTTGACGCCGGGCGCTTTGAACAGCAGATCGATCGTACTCGTGCCTTTTCGGTCGCGACCCGAGTGATTGGTGAGCAGACCGACCCGCTTGCCCGTGATGAGGTGAAGCGAGTCGGTCAAAAGGACTTCGATGCCGGGCACCACTCCTGCGGATGACTGTGCAGAAAGCGCGGCAAGTGGACTGGCACAAACGAGTGCCAGTGCGAATCGGATGGCGGATGACGGTGGACGCATGTCCATAACCTGCGCCCTGAACCGCCCTCTCGTCAACGACGTGGATTGCGCATGCTGATGGCGCCGGTGTACCACGCCGTTCATTGGCGAGGTCGCGAAGGAGCAACGCTTACGGAATCGTGAGCTGGAGCGTGGTCGTGGCGTCGGGTATTCCGGCGCCGGTGCCGCGGATCGTGATCGTCACCGTCCCTTGCGCGGCCACTGCAGTCGCCGTGAGTGTCAGCGCTGACAGCGTACCGGTGGTGGGATTTGAAACGAATACGGCCGAAACACCAGCGGGCAGGTTTTCTGCCGTCAGCGTTACGGGAACGGTGAAGTTGGTGCGCGCCAGACTCACGCTCGTCACGCCGCTCGCCCCTCTTGCGATGGACAACGCCGCAGGGTTCGCCGAGAGTGTCACGCCAAGGCCCGGCGTTACGGTGAGCGCCAACGTCAACACCTGATTCGCCGCACCGGCCGACGTGCCGGTGATGGTGAGCGTCGCGCTGCCGAGTGTGGCATTCACCGCTGTGGTCACAATCAGCGATGCGGAAGTCCCAGTGGTGGTAGGGGGAGTGATCGTGGCCGTAACGCCCACCGGCGCTCCAGTGACCGCAAGCGCGATGTTCCCGGTCAGGTTCGTGCGGGTAATGCCGATGCTGCTTGACGCCGTTGCCCCTTGCGCCACCGAAAGCGTGGTGGGTGTGAGTGTCATCGTGAACGAGAACGCCGTGACCGTGAGCGACACCGTCGCCGTCACTGCGGTCACGCCACTTCCCGCAGCGCTCACGGTGATCGGATAAACGCCAGGAGTGGTCGTCGCCGCAACGGCGAAGGTGACTGTTCCGGTGGAGTTACTCCCCGTCGTCTGCAACGCCGACACGGTTGCCGTCACGCCTGTGGGAAGTCCACTGACCGTCACCGTTGGGACGGCGACAAATCCCCCCGCCCCTGTCACCGTCACACCGGTAGCGGCCGAACCACCTTGCGGTGCGGTGGCGCTGGCAGCATTCAGGGTGACAGTGATTGACGGGCTTGGTGACGCCGTGTCAGAACCGCCACACGCTTCGATGAGTCCAAGGGCCGTCACGACGACGAGTGCCGACCAGCGGCGCGATGTGGCACGAATTCGAGTCATGGTATCCCTGAGAATGGTCGGTCACACAATACTCACGATTCAACGCTACGTCAGTCGCCTGGCCTTGACTATCCATCGAAGGAGTGAGACCGGACTACGTCGAACAGCGCAATCATGGCACGTGACCACTCGCTCCGCCAGATACCACCAACAACAACGCCGTTACTTTCGCGCCGCAAACAGCTTCGCGTACTGCCCGTATCCGGCCTTCTCCAACTGACTCGCGGGAATGAAGCGCAGCGACGCCGAATTGATGCAATAGCGCTGGCCGGTGGGCTTCGGTCCGTCGTCGAACAGGTGACCAAGATGCGAGTCGGCGTGCGTGGACCGCACTTCGGTGCGTTCGGCGTACAGTGAGCGATCGGTTTTTGTACGCACGTTTTCCTTCGCCAGCGGTTTCGTGAAGCTCGGCCACCCCGTGCCCGAATCGTACTTGTCGGTGGAACTGAACAACGGCTCGCCCGACACGATGTCCACGTAAATCCCTTCCGCGTGATTGTCCCAGTACTCGTTGCGGTACGGGTATTCGGTGTCCTCGTGCTGCGTCACGGAGTACTGCAACTTCGTCAGCGTCTTCTTGAGTTCCGCGTCGGACGGCTTCTTGAAGTTGGCGATCTCGAACATGTTCACGCTCGCAGGCATAGTGGACACTTTCACCGCCGGCGCCTGCGATTGCACCGTCGGCGCGCCCAGCATCAGGACACTCATCGCGGTCGCCACCAGCATCAGCGTGAACCGTGTTGGCGGTGCCACCAACAGGTGGTCCCGCGTGGCAGTATTGTGCGTCATGGAATGCTCCTGTGCGCCTTCGTGCGGCGCGTTGGGTCAGCCTGAATTGATGGACACGTAACTGTATCCGCCGAGGCCGCAGGAAGTTCCGTTGGTTCCACACGCTTGGTCTTTCGCGGATGCGCCGCCGAATGCAGATACAAACTCTCCACCTTCTCGCGCGCCCACGGCGTCTTGCGCAAGAACTTGAGCGACGACGTGATGCTGGGATCGTGCGAGAATGAACGGATGGTGATGCGCTCACCCAACCCCTCCCACCCATAGCGCTCGACCAGATGCTCGAGCATGGCCTTGAGCGTGACACCGTGCAACGGATCAACGCGACGTGGTTCAGTCATGAGGCACAATATGCCTGTTATCGCGAGGTCCCATCACCTGAGTCTGCACCCTGTATGTATTTTCGGACACCCCCGTCCTCGTTCCCGGACATGTAGGGTGCTATTCTTTGTATGTGTCAAATGCACTGAAGGCCGGTACGTGACGCGGCGTGGGCCGAGCGCGTTCCGGCGACGACTCCAGGAGACACGAACCATGAATACACTTTCTTCATTGCCGATGACGCTGGCGGCGCTGGCGATTGGCAGCGCTGCGGCGGCCTCGCAACTCGATGCGCAGATCACTGAGGTGTCGCGCATGCCCGTCGCTGAAATCGCGCAACTCACCTTCGGCTATCGCTGCGACGATCGCTTTGTGATTCGCAATGATGGCGCAAAGCCCGTGGACGTCGAATACGCGCTCGAGAAGGGCACGGAACATGTCAAGCTCACGTTGGGCGCGCGCGAGTTGGTGGAACTCGACTCCAGGTCGAAGGCCGCCATGGAACTCTGGATGGACAATAAACTTGTAGCCCGGGCCATGAAGGAGCGGCGCGCCTGCAAGGATGTACAGGGCAATGCGTCGGTAGCGATTGCGCCGCTCGAGGTCGAGACAAACGAGCGCGATGATCGCTCGTCGTACAACACCGGCCGCTACCCGTACTACGACCCCTTCATGTTTGGCGGCTTCGGCTACTACGGCTCTTACGGGTTCAGTCCGTTTTACCGTGGCTTCCGGGGTGTGCCGATCATTATCGGCGGTGTTCGCAGCGGCAGGCCGCGCGGGCGGTAGGTGCATGGGGACGCCAACCGGATTCGACTACGATTGGATTGTTGTCGGATCCGGATTTGGCGGTAGCGTAGCGGCGTTGCGTCTCAGCGAGAAAGGCTACACGGTTGCCGTATTGGAGCGAGGCCGTCGTTACACCGACCACCAGTACGCAGCATCCACCTGGAACCTGCGGCGCTTTCTCTGGGCGCCGCAGGTCGGACTGCGAGGCATTCTGCGACTTACGCCCTTCCGCGACATTTTCATCGCGAGTGGGTCGGCACTGGGTGGTGGCAGCACCGTGTACGCCAACACACTCTATCGCGCCAAGCTGGCGTTTTTTGAGAATCCGCAATGGGCGGATCTCGAAGACTGGCGCACCGCACTGCACCCGCACTACGACACCGCGGAGCGCATGCTCGGCGCACAGACCGTACCGTTTGCCAGCGGCGGTCAACAATTGCTCAAGGAGGTCGCCGAGCACTTTGACGTTGCCGATACATTCACACGCACACCGGTGGGTGTGTATTTCGGAACACCGGGTGTGACCGTTCCCGATCCGTATTTCGGTGGCGAAGGGCCGGCGAGAACCGGGTGTATCAAGTGCGGTGCCTGCATGGTTGGTTGCCGACACGGTGCCAAGAATACCCTGCTCAAGAACTACCTCTGGTTCGCGGAAAAACGTGGCGCTGTACTCGTACCCGACTGCGAGGTCACCAATATCGTGCCCATCGGCGCGGTCGATGGAAGTGATGGCTATCGGATCACGACACAGGTGCCGGGTGCCTGGTGGGCGAAACGCCGCCGCTCGTACACCGCTCGCGGCATCATTGTCGCCGGCGGTGCGTTGGGTACGAACCAGTTGCTCATCAAATGCAAGGCGACGGGGTCTCTGCCGCGACTCAGCACTCGTTTGGGCGAATTGGTGCGCACCAACAGCGAATCGATCCTCGCGTTCACGCTCCCAGACAATGCGCGCGCTACCTGGAACGATGTCGCAATCAGCGCCAGTATTCACCCACGCGCTGATACGCACATCGAGTTTTGCACGTATGGAAAAGGCGGCGATTTCATGTCGCTCCTCATGGCGCCGCTTACTGGCAACGGCACGCGACTCACGCGCCCCCTGATGATGTTGCGCAGCATGGCGCGTCATCCGTTGCGGTTTGTGCGTGGCCGGTGGCCGTTTGGCTGGAGCAAGCGTACGCTGGTGGTGCTGGTGATGCAGACCAGCGACAACGCCATTGCCTTTCGCGCGAAACGAACCCTGTTTGGCGGTATCGGACTGCGAACCGAGCAGGATCCTGACAAGCCAAATCCGACGTTCATCGACGTGGCCAACGAATGCGCGGAGTGGTTGGCTCGGCATACGGGCGGCATCGCCCACAGCAGCGTGTTCGAAGCCACCGCCAACATTCCCACCACGGCGCACATTCTTGGTGGCGCCGCCATCGGCGCCAACGCGTCATGCGGTGTCGTGGACTCCCGGCATCGCGCGTTCGGCTATGAAAACTTCCTCATTTGCGATGGCGCCGCCATGCCGGCCAATCCCGGCGTGAACCCGGCACTCAGTATCACCGCCCTTGCGGAGCGCGCGATGAGTTTCGTTCCACCTGCCGCACGTGTGAGTCAGTGACCGCCCACGCCTGCGCGTGGTTGTTCCTGTAGACTGGTGGGTCCCACTCTCCTGCAACTGGTGCCTGCGCGATGCGTTCCGTTCACCTGACATGCGGATTGCTGGTATTGCTTGGCGTGGTCGGCTGCAACGCCGAGTCGACCAACGGCCCTCCGGCCGACGGCAAACTCGCCGTTGGCACGTGGGGTGGCGACGGTGCCGGCGTCATTGTCACCGACTCGCTGGCGCACGTGCACATTGGCTGTACCTACGGTGATATGCCGGGGCGCGTCATACTCAACGCCGATGGACAATTCACCGTGACTGGGAGTTTCCTGCTGCGGGCGTACCCGGTGGCGATTGGGCCAACCATGCCGGCACAGTTTACCGGCCGGGTGTCCGGATCAACGCTCACGATCACGGTAACGGTCAACGACACGATCAATCGATCGGTGGTGGTGCGCGGGCCTGCGTCGGTGCAATTCGGCAAGGAACCCACAATGAGTAATTGCCCGATCTGTCGCACTCCAGGCGACCGATCGTCGGCAATGAAAGTGGCTCCCGTAACGGCGCGAGCGCACTGGTACGACGGCATTATCGCGCGGTTCGCCCGGCACGTACCCGACGGCGCCGCCACGCTTCCCATGCGTTCGCAACCAACAAACCCGCCAACAGGAAGTACGCCGCGCCGATGAGTTCGAACACGGTGTAACTCACTACCGCCGCGATCACGCCAAACGTGATCTGATCGCGCGGCTTGGGTGGTGAGGTTGGCGGATCGGTGACCATGAAGAACGCAAAGAACAGTGCCGCATGCAAGTCGGGTTCGCGATACAGTTCCGCCACACGCGCCGGATCGCCCACGAACGCGCTGATGGTAATCAGCAGATAGTACACGCCCAGGAACGCCAGCACGGCAGGGAGCTTGTTGACGCGGGTCGTGATGTACAGCCCGGTCGCGAACAGCGCCGCGATCGCTGGCATCGGCAACTCGGGCAGCGCTCCCCACCAACTCTGTCCCGTGTCGAACACATAGAACGTTGCCACCAACGCCAATGCCGCGGGATTGAACACGTTCGCCGAACGACCCCGAATGACATACTTGCTCACCACACCCACGGCGGCGGTGATCGCTGCGATACGCCACGGCTCGTGGGGACTGAGCACCATCGCAATGAGCAGTCCGGTAAGCAGGGCGCCACTCGGGAACGACCAGACCTTGTCGCGCAGACGCAAAATCGGCGCATCGATCAGCATGGCCACCAGAGCCGCCGCAATCACGCCCGGCGCAACAATCGCCCCGCCGCTGCCGCACGCCCCCAACGGAATGAGCACAGCCAATACGATGATCAGCAGCCCTTTTGGAGTACGAAACAATCGCTTGATGTCGCGCAGGAGCAGTCCGGGCGTTGGCACCGTGGCGTCAGTCATTGGGCCACGCCCGTGTGGTGACTCGCTTCCGGTCGGACGTCACCAGCAGCCCACTCACGTGATGTCGCTCAAGGAACGCGGTGCCCGCCGTCGGTCCCAGCACGAATGCGGCCGTGGACATCGCATCGGCCACCATCGCTGAGGGCGCAATCACCGTGACACTCGCCAGCATCGTCGACACGTCGCTGTGCCGTGGGTGCACCATGTGCCCTGGACGCTCGTAGTTGCCCGAGGTGCACACCGCCGTATCCGTGACGTGCACGGTGTCGAGCAATTGCATGGTGTCGTGCGGATTTCGAACGCCAACCGACCACGCCGTGCCGTGGGCATTGTGGCCACCCAGAAACAGGTCGCCGCCGGCATCGATCGCGAAGTCGGCAAAGGGCGCCAGTTCGCGCGCCGCCATATCGATGGCCAGTCCCTTCGCCACCGCACCCAGGTCCAGCAGCAACGGTCGATGCAGCGTGATCGTACGCGCGTTGGCGTCCAGCGTCACATCGCGATAACTCACATCGTCTGCGGCGTTGATGCCCGAGCGCGCCACGTTGCCGGTGCGGTGCTCGCGATCAAACCCGCGCACTTCAAGGCGATGCCCAACCGTCGGGTCGAACGCACCGTCGCTGGCGTCGGCAACGGCCAGTGCGAACTGCACGGCCTCGAACAGCAGGTCACTGACCGCAACACCGTCGCCCACGCGCGTTGACAGTCGCCGCAGTTCGCTGTTCGCATCGAAACGCGTGCATACCGCTTCGACATGGGTACACCAGCCCAGGGCGCGCTCAACGGCGTGCTGTCGCTCTCGTCGTGCCCGTTGACTGGTGCCATGTCCCACCACCTGCACCGATACGATTGTTCCCATCACCGCGCAGGCACGTACGTACGCGTCGTCGCGCGTCACTTCGCTTGCGCGAGGGCCTGTGTCACCGCGTAATACAGCGCGTTGGCGCTCTGCGTCGCGCCCGACACATAGTCCACATCGGCACTTTGTCGCTCGACCACTTGCGGCAGCAAATGATTGATCCACGAGCACGAATAGCGCGTAAGACACTGTGAGATCACGGCCCCGATGATACGACCATCCTTGATCTCCACCATTGCCTCGATGTCGCCGTGCCGCGACGTACCGCGACCAACGAACAGTCCGTCGCGCCAAACCGTTTTTGCTGGCGTGGCTGGAGAAGCGGACGCGTCCGGTGACATCGGCGGAGGCGCCGACGTGGGAGCCGTCGGGGGTGTTGGCGTTGCAACCGGTGCGGTCACCGATGCACTGGGGGTGACGATGGACGGGTTTGGCTCGGCAACAACGGGAACCGACGCCAAGGCTGGCATGGTATCCGCGTTGGCCGTCTGTGTCGTCTTGGTGGTCGTCTTGAGCGAATGAGACCCGAGCGAATCCGGCAGCAGTTCGCGGTTGTTGGCGTGGGACGCAGTAACGAGCGCAGGTTCGATCGACGCATCGATGCCATGCGTCGACGTCGCGCGTGATTCGCCGGTCAACGGGTGCGCCGTATCGACGGCGGAACCCGACACACCGTCCATCGATGCTGTCGATGCTGCCGCTGCTGCCGCCGAGGCCTCAATACGCGGCGCGGCGGACCGACGGTCGCTGCTGGCCGACGCCATCCGGTCGGCGGCGGGCTTGGTTCGCGCGTAACCCGCCGCATACACCGTCAGCACCGCGACCGAACCCAGCGCGATCAGACTGCTGCCGCCGCGTTTACCAGCACGCCCGCCGAAGGAGCTTTTCATGCGTCTTCGGGGTTGTTACTTCCCAACCGGACCTGGCTTCCGGTCATCAGGAACGAATCGATCCTGATACGGCATCCGCACCTTGCGCAATGCCGCGGCATCGAGCGTGACCGTGTCTGCAATGACCTCGTTCGCAGCCAGCAGATACGCCGATAGCGCGTACACCTGATCATCGGTGAGTGAACCTGGTGCGAGAAGAGGCATCGACCGCTTGATGTAGTCGAACAGCGTGGTGGCGTACGGCCAGTAGTTGCCGATCGTGTGCACGAGCTTGGGATTGTTGGCGAACTGAAACTTCTCCGCACTCGGATCGCGGCCAACAAGCTGCGGTGATACGGGCGCCATCCCTTCGCCCTTCTTGCCATGACACTGCGCGCACTGCGTCGCATACAGCGCCGCACCCTGCGACACACTCCCGCTCCCTGCCGGCAGCTCAGCGCCGTCCGGACCCACGTCCTGATTCATCGTGGCCACCTGGGAGGCGTCGGCCGACTGCCCCAGCGCGTACTGCTGCTTCGCGCCGGGTCCACCCGGTACCGCGCCCGCGTCATAGCTGGCAAACGTGGCGGGCGACGCGCTGCTGCTGCCGAATCCGCCCGCCGAGTCCTGACGCGTGCATGCCAACAGAGTGAACGCCAGCGTCATCACGATCGTTGAATGTCGGCGCATGTCAGGTCGCTCCGTGAAAAAGCACCTGACCCGTGCTGTCGACCTTCCAGCCGACAATCTGGTTGTAGTGGTAGTTGGTGCCGGGTCCGCGCTCGGCAACGAGCGCCGTACGCGTGGGTTGCACGAATCCGGCGTCGTCCGTGGCGCGACTGAGGAGTACCGCCTCGCCGCCTTTCCACTCCCACATGTACTGGAATCGCACTGTCGACTTGCGCTCCGGCGCGGTGAGGAATTCCGCATCGTGCCATGTCGTGCCACCGTCGGTGCTCACTTCGACACGTGTCACACGACCGCGTCCACTCCACGCCAGGCCGTTCACGGAATGCCACCCGTGCGCGGCAATCGTGTACGGCGCGGCCGGTGACGTGATGATCGATTTCGCATCGATCTCGAACGAAAAGATGCGCGCCGTTCCGTTTGGCATGGGATCCGTGTATCTGGACGTTTCCCAGCGCGTCATCCACGGCCTGGTGCCCAGCTCGATTCGACGAATCCACTTCACGTTGATGTTCCCCTCCCAGCCCGGGAGCAACAGACGCAACGGATAGCCCTGCGCGGGTCGTAGCGGCTCACCGTTCTGAGCCCACACAATCATCGCGTCATCCCATGCCTTCTCAATCGGCACCGATCGGTTCAGCAGACACGCATCACTCCCCTCGGCGAGAAACCATTTCGCCTCCGGCTTCACACCGGCGGCGCGAAACAGCGTCGCGAGCGGCACGCCGGTCCATTCGGATGTACTCAGCAGTCCTGCCACCTTCTGCGGCGTCAGTTCCGGTTTCGGATCGTGATAGGAAGCGCGACCGTTGCCCGAACACTCAATGAAATGGGTGCGCACGACCTGCGGAAAACGTTTGATGTCGCTCACCGAAAAGGTGAGCGGTCGATCGACGAGTCCGTGAATCGTGAGTGTGTGACGATCGGGGTCGAGCGCGGGAATGCCCGCATGATGTCGCTCGAAGTGCAGATCGGACGGCGTAATAACGCCCGCGAGATCTTGCAGCGGGGTAAACGAACTGCCAACCGGGTCGCCGTAGGGCGCGCGCGAAGGCGCGTAAAAGTCGGAGCGCTCACCCAATGGCGACGTTGGCGCGCCCTGCAACTTCGTGGCGTCGGGTGGCACAACGGGCCGAGCAGGCGCAGGGGCAGGGGGCACCGCGACCACAGGCTTGGCACCCTGTCCGTCAACGGACAATGGGAGTCCGGCAAGCACCGCGCCACCAATGGCACCCGCGGCACCGGTGAGGAGGTCGCGACGCGAGAGCGACGTCGCCGCAGCGGCGTCGGGAGCATGGGGATGATCAGTCATGACCACAACTTACCGCGTGGCGTGACTGATGGCTGCGGGATTCGGGACTATCGCGCCTTTTGGATTCGCGCGTGGCAACGCCTGGGGCGCCCGGAACGCCTTGTGGCCCTTCGTGTCGTAGGGAACGTCGGCCGGCGCGCCGCCCATTGGCCAGTCGTTCTCCTTACCTGGCGAATCGGGACGCGGATGCGAGTTGATGAACGCCGAGAGATCAAACGCTTCCTGCGCCGTCAACGAGCCAGGGGCCGTCTGCGGCATGTTGTGCTTGATAAAGCTGGCGGCGCGTTCGATACGCGACATCGACGCGCCTATCGAATACGACCGCGGGCCCCACAGCGGCGGAATCGGGCCATTCCCTGCGCCGGACGGTCCGTGACAGGTCACGCACAGTTTGGCCGAGTACAGGGTCTCGCCGTTCGCCACGTCGCCATCCAGCGTATCGGGCATCGCGAGCAATCCGTCCGCGCCGGCAATTTTGGTTCCCACCGGGATGTCCCTGGAGATGAACGCAAGGTAGGCGAGGATATCCACCATCTCCCGACTTCCCACCGGAATCGCGTTGCCCGACAGCGATCGTGTGATGCAGTAATTCACTCGGTCGGCCAGCGCGATCACCGTGCCCGAACGCGGCATGTACTTCGGGAACCGGGCCTGTGAACCGGTTAGCGGTCCCGATGTCGGACGAATGCCGTCGTCCTGATGACAGCTCGTGCAACGCAGGCGTGACGTGGCGTACGCGGGCAAACTTTCCGGTGTGAAGCGCAACAGGTAGAGACCGCGCTTGATCGACGCGCCCAACGAATCGTTCGGGATATCGGCCTCGCGCCTGGGACGCCACGCGGCTTCACGAAAAGTCACCGCCGACTGAACGGTGGGATCGAGGGGGACCGGCGGCGCAGGCTTTTCAGAGCAGGCGACAGCCGCCGCGATGACGAGAAACCGGTGGGGGGAACGCATGAGAAGTCCTGCTCCTTTGGGTCGGTATAAGCGGTGTGCAGAGCTGGTATCGCTTCGTTTGTGGGGCGGAGGCTATGTTGTGTAGACTGCGATGATGGGAACGGACGCCAGCAGCGAGGACAGACATGTCGCGTGCTTTCTTGAGAGACGATGCGGAAGGCGAAATGCCTCGCCGCAATTATAACCTTCCCGAGCGCGATGATCCGGAGTTCGACCGGGTGGCGGCCCGAGCCTTGCTGGAGGCTGCGCGCGCAGGCGAAACGCAACTCGCCGAACGCGCCACCGGCTACTACTGGGGCGAGCCGGTGCTTCGCCCGTACGTACAGGAGCTTTTGGTCGAGGCGGAACGCGAGCACGACGATCGGCTGGAGCAACTGGCCCGACGGTTCCTCAGCTGATGCCGCGCCTCCGCCTCGCCCTCGCCCTCGCCGCCCCGCTCGCGGTTGGTTTCGCGGTGGACACGCCGCAGCCATCACGCACCACGATCGTGATGCTGGGATCCGGCACACCAATCCCTGACCCCGAGCGATCCGGACCCGCCGTGGCGATCGTCGTGGACAGCACCGCCTATCTGTTCGACGCCGGCACCGGTATCGTGCGTCGCGCCGCTGCGGCTGCGCGCGACGGCGTGTTCGGACTGCGCGAACCACGGCTGGGTCACGTGTTCCTCACGCACTTGCACTCCGATCACACGATGGGGCTGAACGACGTGATCTTCACCCCTTGGATCCAGGGTCGCGTGGCGCCGCTGGAAGTGTACGGTCCACCGGGCACATCACGACTGGTCACCGGTATTCTCGACGGCAACGACGAAGACATCCGTGAACGACTGGCCAGCGCCGGTGGACCGTCAGCCAATGGTTGGAAGGCGACTGTACACGAGATCACCGAAGGCCTTGTGTTTGAAGACGCGCGCATCAGTGTCCGGGCATTCAGCGTCCCGCACGCCGGCTGGAAGCACGCCTTCGGCTATCGCATCACAACACCAGACCGCACGATTGTCATCAGTGGCGACGCACGCGCCAATCCCGCCATCGCGCGCGAGTGCAACGGCTGCGACGTGCTGATACACGAGGTGTACTCCGACTCCGGATTTCGCACCATTCCCGTCGCGCGCCAGTCGTACCACGCGCAGGCGCACACCTCCGCCACTCAACTCGGCGCGATCGCGACGGCCGCTCGGCCACGACTGTTGGTGCTGTATCATCAGTTGTTCTTCGGATCAACCGACGAGCAACTGTTGACCGAAGTACGGTCGACGTTCGCGGGACGCGTGGTGTCGGCAAAAGACCTGCAGCGCTTCTAAGCTCAGCGAAGTTCCTTCCGAATGACCAGCTTCAATCCCGACCACACGCCGTCAATGGCGCAGACTTTGATATCGACGAATCCCATCGGCAGCGCGACCGATCGAATGACGTCTTCGGTGATATCAGTCGGCACCTTCGAGGACCGTTTCGGCCACGACACCCAGAATGGCCGTTGGATTGAGTGTCGAACGACAAATCGCGAGCGACGTCTGAAGCTCGGTCTTGTGCACGAAGAAACCGTGGACGATATCCGTCGATGGCGTGAGACAATCGACAAACTGTACGGCGTCAGGCAACGGCTCGAGAAGCGCGCGAATGTTCACCGGCGGAGCGATCAGCAGCACGCGACTCCCGGGCTTGATGCAAAGCTTCTTGAACAGCGGCGTACCTGAGTAGCCTGCGGTCATGGGTCAATCACCGTCATGCGCGGTCGGACGTGCGTGCGCAATGTTTAGCGTCGCCGGATCTGAGCGCTGCATTTGATTTCCACACGCGCCGCCGGTCGCGGAAGCGCCGTCACCGCCACGGTTGCGCGCGCGGGTGGGTCGACGCGAAAGTACTCGGCGTAAACGCTGTTCATCGCCGCATAGTCTGCCATGTCCATCAGAAACACCGTACATTCGGATACATCCGCCATGGCGGCGGCGGAGGCGAGGAGTGCCGCCCGAATGTTCTCGAGCGTCTGCCGAGTCTGCGCGGCAACCCCGCCAGCGATGATATCCTGCGTGCCGGGTGTGATACCAGTCATTCCCGACACGAACACCTGCCCACCGGCGCGAATTGCCACCGAGTACGCCGGAACAAGCGGAGCTATCCCCGGCGGATTCACCGCCACTCGTTCGGTCATCACGGTGGCGGGTACTTGGCTATGCGGCGCGCGCGCGCAATTGGTCGCCGACAGCAGCACACCGAGCACAGCGACAACGCGATAACGCAGAGTGGGAGAGTGCATAAGACCACAGGTGGCGGTGGGCTGTTGAGTCATCGCTATCGGTCCATGATCGGAAGGTACGCGCGCCACGGTCCCACTTCCTCGCGATACTGCCTGGCCATCACCCGTGCGGTTTGCGCGATGTGTCCCAGATCGTGCGCCACCCACGTCGCCAGCAACTGACGGAGCGTCACCGCTCCAAACTCCGGGTGCTCGCCCTCCAACGCAAGGTCGATGCGCGTCAACTCCCAGCCGGCCAGCGTCGTAAGGTTCTCCGCACGCAGGCGCGCGAACTCGTCGAGCAGGTTGGCGAGCGACTTGCCGCGACTCTCCTGGAACTGCGCGAAACGATCATACGGCTCGAAGCGCCGCATCGGCCCTTGCGCACGAATACGCTGCGCCCGCCTGATCCAGTCCGTGCGCTCTCCATGAATCAGATGCCCGAGAACAATGTACGGACTCCACGTCTCCACTCCCTCGGTCGCATCGAGCCATTCGGGCCCCAGTCCCCGCAGCATCGCATCGAAGGTCGGCGGAGTGCGAGCGAGCACGTCCATCCCTTGCGTGAGATCGAATTCCATAAGGTGTGCGCGAACGGGTGTTATCAGGCAAGCTGTGTACGTCTCGTCGCATGTTCGGCAGGCTCACACTTTCGGTTGCTCGCGTTTGTGACCCAAAAAGGCAAAGGCACAGAGCACCGCCACCACCGCATGAATGGCCACGTTGCCGAAGATCACCGGTGCCGCGACGCCACGCACACCGGCGATGCCCTGAATGACCGCCTCGATCGCATTGAACAGCACCATGGACAGGGAGAGCGGTCGCGCAACGAAACCAACAGCGCCTTCAACATACACTCACTCCTAATATCGGGGTTCAACTGGAGCGCCGCATCCCTTGCAAGGAACGCGGCGGTGCGCTCGGTCTCACGCGCCCAGACTGTGCTGTCGCAGCCAACGCCAATGCCAGCCGAACAGCGCCAACGCGAGGGCAATCATGACGCCGCTGCCAACAAACGTCTTTGATGTCCGATACGCCGTTGCCGCACGACGATCGCCGACCAGCGCTTCATAGCGGACGCGCAAAACGGATTCTGCAAGCGTATCAAGTCGCGTTGGCTCGACCCCGCCTATGCTCATGCGGTCACGTTGGTACGTGGCGCGATAGGCTTCGAAGGACGAGAGGGACGCACCGTAGCTGTAATCCGCCTGCAATGGATTCGCCCGATCAATCGCCGCGCTGAGGAGGGAAGCGGTGCTCGACAACGCAACAATGACGGCGACCAGGCACACCGTGTAGCCGTATAACTGCGCAACGCGATTCGATCGATCCATTGTGTCTCCCTTGAGCGCGACCGTCGCCGCGATGACAAACCAGAGGACGCCAACCACGAGGATGAGCCCGATCCCGAGGATTCCGAACATCGAGCCTTCCGATGAAACACCAACGTTCACAAACGCTCCTGGTCAGGCTGGCGGATTGGCGTGCAACGTCATGGCAACGACTGTCGATAACTTGGCTCAGTGCGGCCGTGTCAGCAAAGGGGCGAAGGGTCTCGGCGAGTTGTGTGCGCCCGCGACTGTCAAACTGCAATCGCGTGTCAGGTGGTTGAAGGCCGAAGTGTGGCCAGCCATTTGGTGATGTCGTCCGGAACTGCCTGACGAATCACAATGACAGGATGCACTTCCAGCGGCGGCTCGCGGATGAGTGCGCCTGAAATGGTGACTGCACCAAGGTCGTCATGCAAGTGTGGCCGGGCACCACAGTTGACAGCGTCACATGACGCGCGAATCCCCGGACGACATTCGCGCCAGTGACACGTACGGCCGAGATATCGTCCGGAAGGCGACGTCAGGAACACAGCAGTTCACGCTCGGTGCATCGGCGATGCTGCCGTTCGTGCACTGGTAGTATTCGTGAAAAAGTCGAACGACAGCGGGAGTTCCGCCCGACGTCGCCTGCGGCAACGTGCACCAAGAATCGGTCGCCGTTGCCGACCATCGCGAATCCGGTACCGCGATCGTAATACACGCCGAGCCTGGAACGATGTACCGAAACAGCGCGCGTGGCTCGGCTGCGCGTGATACAGCGCTCGTCGATGGATGCGTGACCATCGCGTGGCCATCGGGCGCCATGTAGGACAGCAGGCCACTCGTCGATCCCCACTGCGGCCAGCGACCGACCGTCGAAGGTACTCGGCGAATGCCTCGGCATACAGTTGGCTGCGCGACTTCGCTGGGCTGTGACTCAGGGAACCGAAACCTCTCGAGCATACCACGGCAAGCTCGTGACGCTGAGCAGTTGTTCAGTGCCGTCGAAGAGCGAAGCAAACGACGCGCCGGTGGCGCGGAACGTCAAGGCGGCGATGCGGTCTTCCGAGACAGCGCCCCGCAGGACATCGGCGGCCTGATCGATGCGGTACGTGCGAGTGAACTCGGGATGACTCCCGGACCGCACCTTCGTCTCGACATGGCTCCGCACGGGCGTCGCTCGGCGATATGACAGGCGCAGCTCAAGGTGCTCACCGCTGGCAGCCGAGAACTCCCAGTGTTCGGTCGCCTGTCCCGCTTCTTCGCCCTGACCCGACGCTGAGCGCTCGACGCGTGCGACGACCGCGGTCAGGTAGGCGCCGTACGCGCCGGGCCCCTCGGGCGACAGACCGCTCACGACAACAGTGTTGGTCTCGTTCGCGACGTTGCGCGCCGAAACGGCGAGCACGACATATCTCGACGTGCCGGTGCGGAGCGACTTACCTTGGCCATCGTGCACCAACTGACGTTCGATCAGCACGACGTTCAAGTTGCCGCCACGATTGGCGGCCGCCGCTGAAGGCGCCAAGGTCCATCCCGGCGGGAGGAGACGCTGCACCACCGCCTCGTTTACGTGGAAGCTGAGTATCGTGCGCGTCTCGGTACTCCACTCCGTCACACTCTGGGCTGAGGCCCAAGTTGGCACGAAGGCGCCAATCATCAACGCGGTGGCGGCGGGCGCGAGTGACAGCAGGGTCATACAGGGAAGTGATCTCAGAGGGGCGCGATGCTTCATCATGGTCGGTCTGACGATTTGCGTCGTCGGCTCGGGTGATTGTGCGGCAGTGACGAGGCGGGCAGGCCATGCGCGATCACTTCGAAACGGGTTCCAATCGCGGCAGTTCCTCGCGCGGCACGACGAGCCGAATGGATCGCGCGTGTCCGGGCACCCGTGAGATGTGACCGTCACGCGCGAGCGTCAGGATCATTTGATGTATCGTCGGTGGCGTGACTCTGAAGTACCGTTCAAGGTCACGTTCGGCCGGCGCCACACCGTTGAGGGTGGAGTACGCGTCGATGAAGGCGAGATACTGGCCTTGAAGCGGCGTAAACTTGACAGCGACCGCTTTCGCGTTCGCGTGCGGACGAACGCGCACGCGAGGGGCAGGTTCATGTTCCGTCACACGTAACTCCAGCCCCTTCGCGGAGCGGAGGAGACGCGCCACGTTGAGCGACGGAACGATGAGCGTGATACCGAAGAATCGGCATGATGGTCCTTCCTTCAGGTTGCGTGACGACACTACTGCTGGATAGTGAGCGGCAGCGACACCTGATACAAGCCCTTCTTCACGGCACCTCTCGCCTCGCGCCGTATGTCAATGAGACGGCCAACGCGGCTTGGGGGGAGGGCGACAATCCAGCAAACGATCTCACCACGTCTCGACACGCTTCACTGATCCGGAGCGTGCGCGGCTCACAGTCGCGCGAACTCATGATTCCGGTATAGCGCGTCGTGATGCCACACCTTGACGCGTTGGCCCTTCTTGTACAGCTTTCCTGTACACTATACCGGACTCCCTATGGCGACCAAAACCAGCTACAGCCGCGCGCGCGAAAACCTCGCCTCACTCTGGGATGAAGTTGAGAATTCACGGGAGGCCGCCATTATTCAACGCCGCGGCCATGAAGACATGGCGCTGGTGCCGGCCGATGAACTGACGAGCCTCCGCGAGACCACGTACCTCCTGCGTTCCCCGGAAAATGCCGTGCGCTTGCTGGCCGCCCTCACACGCGCGCGACGCGGCCGGAAGAAAGCCACGGACTTGGCGACGCTCCGCCGAGCGCTGGGCGTGACGCCCTAACCATGCCCGCCAAACGCGCGCGGTACGCCGTCTTTCAGGACGAGTGCCTCGAAGACCTCCCTTATTGGGTTGACACCAACCGGAAGACCGCGCTCCGCGTGCTGGACCTGATGGAGGCCGCCCTGCGTGACCCGACGGGCGGCATTGGCAAACCGGAACACCTGAAGTACTTCGGGGGCAACGTCTGGTCGCGGCGCATCAATGAGGCCGATCGCCTGGTCTACGAAATCTTCAACGATCGGATTGAATTCCTGCAAGCGCGCTATCACTACGGCTGATCCCAGCGTCCGGATAACGTTCGATTGCAAGCGAATCACTGGCAACAAGCGAAACGAGCACTCCTTGCATCGCTTGTTAATTGCAACGTTTGATTAGGCGGCGGCCTCACGCGGTCGCCCGATCAG
This sequence comes from Gemmatimonadaceae bacterium, assembly GCA_031370885.1. Taxonomy (GTDB): domain Bacteria; phylum Gemmatimonadota; class Gemmatimonadetes; order Gemmatimonadales; family Gemmatimonadaceae; genus Gemmatimonas. The sequence continues at coordinate 2,000 of JANMRE010000684.1, read as the reverse complement.
CGCCAGCACGGGTAGCGGTCCCCCGGCGAGCTCCGAAATCTCCCACACATAAGGTGCGGGCGGCAGCGACATGACAATCCGCTGGAGTTCCGCGGCTTGGTAGGTGCGCAAGGTTGACGCGAGCCCATCCCACCATATCGCAAGCGGCAACAGCGGGGGCAGGTAAGTCAACACCAGAGCACCCCAGTGCCGAGGCTGCACCACCGGCATTAGTGCAAGTACCGCGATGGGAATGACGACAGTCGCAAGCAGGCCACGCCACGATCTATTGGTGGCCTCGAACGCACCGAACGGCACCCCAGCTGCCTGCGCGTCGGCCAGAATGGCCCGGACGTCTGCCGCTTCGAAGTGGTGAAGGGCCGTGAACATGGTGCGCGCACCCACGAACGTGGACGGGACGGCGAGCGCGGAGATCGGCGTCGCGTGGTAGCAAACGTGTGGCGCAGCATTCAGCTGTCTCGCGGCGAACTGATTCGGGACGAGGTCCGTACACGTGATCTCGACCACTGCCCCCGCCGCTGCGAGCTCACCGTGGAGAGTGGGCCATGGTCCACCTGCACCGCTACACAGATCCACCACGTGCTGTGTGTGTGTCTCGCGGAGCAAGGCGGCGAGACGCGGCACTGCCGGCCCGTACGGCCGCGTGCGTACGATGATCGCGCGGAGGTACCCTGTCATGGCATCGCGCGCCCAGGCAGGCCACCACGATTGATCAGCGAGTTCGGGAAGCGCGAGGCGTGGTATCACACGTCTGACGATCCGAAGTTTCTCCCCTGCCTCCTATCTCGTTTCATCTGTCAAGTCTCGGAGCATAGGGCGAGTGGTGGTTGTGCGCAACAACACGGTGCGTGCTGGTGCGGGTCACATGGAGCATACCGTCGTCAACTGGTCGCTTCGTTCCAACGTTCTGGGCAGCCATGCCCACGGCGGGCCGCGAGGAGCATCGGTGGCGTAGGCTGAGTAGCCCAACTCTTCCAGAGTCGCGGCAATCGTGAATATCGCCAGGGCCTGGAGCAATGATGCGGACACATTGAGATGCTTGGCAACCGGCAGTCCTGCGAGCCGCATGGCGATATATGTGGTGACGTACAGGCCCGGCAAAAAGAGTACGGCGGTGCTCAGCCATCTCTTCCTTTCAATTCTCGTGTAGTCAAAGACGCGACGAAGATACTTCACCAAGCCGGATCTGCCATTCTCCCGGTAGATTAGAATGCAGGCGGCGACGGTCGGGCTGAGAGTCGCTCCAATATCAGTGCTTGGAATGTTGTCGGGCAGTCCGCTCTTGCCCTGGAGGATGCTGATGATCCAAAACGGGGCGCTCAGTGCGTATACCAGAACAAAGAACGCCAGTGGGTGATTCTTCACTTGTTCTAAGGCGGTCATCCGCGTGCAGGGTTCATGCGAGACGTGGTTCGGATGCCGCTGACGTCGACTGGCGTGTCCGGAGCTGCGCCATCGCGGTCTGGATGTAACGCACGGTTTCGTCCCACCTGTTCGCCCCAGTCTTGTGCGGTCTCTGTGGCTGACGCCAACTCCCTCCGTGCCGCGTGCGCGATTGGAATGAGGTCCGAATAGTCGCGCTCGAATCGCAGTAACGCATTTCGCACGTCAGTACCAGCCGGCACCAAGACGTCGGTAGTGCACATTTCATCATTCGCGGAGAGGTCCAGCGCCTCATCGAACGCAGCGAGTGTGGCATTGATTCGGCGAAGAGCGTTCTCCATCTCGCCTGGTCTCTTACCTGTGTGCGACGGCCTCCAAAAGGTCATTGGTGCTCCGTAATCGTGCGAGTGTTGCCTGACAGGTGCGGGCGCCGGAGGCGGAAGTCAGCTTGCCGCAGCTTCGCGCGGCAGGAATCTGTACTTCGTCATGCCACAACCTCGACGTATGCAGCGGACGTTCCGCCATCGGGTATCGGCAGCCCTGCGTGGCGGAGGCCTTCCAGATGCAGCTCGATGGCTTCGCGCATCGCTCGCTCAGCGGTCGGCTGGGACGCGCCG
>JANMRE010000383.1:0-6063 GCA_031370885.1 Gemmatimonadaceae bacterium | reverse complement strand
CGGTTCGTTAGTCATTGCGATGGATCAACCGTTGGCGCGACTCGCGTTCATTCTGTTTGATCCGCGCTCGGACGACGGGTTCATGTGGTGGAATATTCTCGATCCCGTGCTCGGGATGACACCGGCGCCAGTGTACTACCCGGTGCTGCGCTCGATGTCAGCAGTCGGAAACTGACGCCGACGTCGTGACAGAAGGCGGCGACGTGAGCGCCAACTCGCGTCGGACCATGCTCGCGGCAAGCGCCGCGAGTATGGTTTTCGGCGCATCGGTTGTCGTTACGCGCTTTGTGGTGACACAAACCGATCCGGTGTCACTGGCCTTTCTGCGTTACCTGATTGCCACCGTCTGTCTGGTGCCCGTTCTTGTCACGGCCATGAAGGTGACGATGCCGCGGCGCGACCTGTTGGCACTCGCGGCACTGGGGGCGTTGTTTTTCGGAATCTTTCCCTGGAGCTTCAGCGCCGCGTTGGTTCATTTGCCGGCGTCGCGCGTGGCGCTCATGCTGGCCACCACGCCGCTCGTCACGCTGGTCATCTCGCGCGTGCGCGGCGTGGAGCCGATCACGCTGCCGATTCTGGGCGGACAGCTGTTGGCGCTGACGGGTTTGTGGCTCGCCCTCAGACAGTCGCCGGGTTCGGAACTTGCAGGTGCGCGCAATTGGGTGGGAATCGCGTTGACGTGTGTGACCGTGTTGTGCGGGGCGATCTACAATGTCTTTTCGCGACCATATCTCAAACGTTATCCGCCGCTCCATGTCACGGCGCTGTCGATGGCTGCGGGAGCGCTGTTTCTGGCGCCGCTCGCGGCGGCGAACGGTCTGTTCACCACGTTACCGACTTTCTCGCCAGCCGGATGGATGGCGGTGCTGTTTCTCGGGATCATTGGCGGTGCGCTGGGTTTTGCGTTGTGGATCTGGGCGCTGGAGCGATCCACGCCGTCACGCGTTGCCGTGTTCCTGGCGCTCAATCCCGTCACTGCCACGCTGCTTGGTGCGCTGCTGATGCATGAGCCGGTCACGCTGTCGTTTGTCGCGGGACTCAGTTGCGTGCTCGGCGGTATTGTTCTGGCGAACCGCCGAGCGAAGGTGCGCATCCTGAAACCCAGCGAATCGTAGCGCCCTTTCGTTCTCTCACATCTCCGCTGCTACGAGTGGTTCGTGCGCGCGGCGAGCCGAGCATCGACCGAGTAGGCGCCGGGGCCGGCAAGTGCGAGCGTGAGCGATCCCATCGCCAGCAGGAACTCGAGTTCGTATCCGCCTAGGAAGCCCTTGGGCAATACGGCCAACCCGATGGCGACCAGCATATTGCAGACGAACAGCACCGCAAGTGCTCGTGTGAACAGACCTGCCGCCAGCGCGAGTCCGCCGCCAAACTCGAGAAGCGCAACACCCCACGCCGCGAGTCCGGGCAGCGGAATACCCAACTTCGTGAAGAAACCCGTCACTCCTTCGTGACCGAATTCGAAGAGCTTCACGTAACCGTGAGCGATGAAGACAAGCGCCAGCGCGAGGCGGAGGACGAGCAGGGCGCGATCAACGTGCCGTTCGGTAATGGACATGGTTGGTGGGAAGAGGTTGGAACGCAGCCAGTAAGACGATGGCGAACAACACGGCTATTTCACCGCAGGGTTCGCAGGGGACGCGGGGGACTTCTTTGAGTTTGCCGATGCGGTCATCACACCGTCCTTCGATCTCCTGCGTACCCCGCGTCCCCTGCGGTTCAATGCTGTTGTTGTTGTTTGCGTGGATCACCACGAGGCGGCGCGAGTGGGAGTGGCTGACGATGCACGACGTTAGCGCTCTCTCGGCACCTTCTCAAGGCGAACGCACCACGTCCCTCAGCTGGGCCGCGTGATGCGCGGTGTGTACAGTCACCAGTCGAGCCCCTTGAGGCGGACGCAGTTTGCCGAATACGTGATGCGTCATCATGCAGTTCGGATCGGCCCAACCCGCGACGAGTTGGTTTTCCGTGTTGGCCGCTGCGCGCTCGAGCGCCGCGAGTACCGTCTCGCGGTCGAACGGGCCATCGCCGGGTCGGATTTCACGCGGAGCGCGCGCACCCTTCGGGAAAATGCCATGCTCGAGGATGCCACCAAGGAATCGCCAACGCAGCAAGGTGCGCATCCACCAGGTGGTACGTACGCGCAGGCCCGGGCCGCCAGCGAACTGTGCACCGACCACGTCATAGGTCATGCGCACGTGCTCGGCGATTTGGGCGGGCGACCAATGTGTTTGGTCTGGAGGGCGCTCCCAGTTGGCAGCGGCAACGGCGCGTGCCGCGCTGACAAATTCGGCGACGGCGCGCTGATGGTTGGCGCGGGCGACGACGGGGTCGGACGTGATCTGCATGCTGAAGAGTCGGGCCGTTGCCTGCAAGGCGCAAGGACGCGGCAGTTGCGGCGAGCGTCTCGATCCTGCAGAATCATGGCTTCACCTTTTCTGGAGGCAACATGAAGATCATTCGGCTCGCCATCGTCGGTTTCGCCCTGCCCGTAGCGCTCGCCGCGCAGCCACCCTCTGCGGCTCAACAGGCGAACCCCATCACGTCGGCGTTTCGCGCGCGCATCTTCGCATCCCATCGCAACATTGCGCAGGCGTTCGATTCCATGCCCGCGTCCAAATTCGACTACAAGCCGACCGCAGCGCAACTCACTGTCGGCTATATCGCCCAGCATGTTGCGAGCGACAGCTATCTCGTCTGCAACAATTTCGGCGCGATGAAGGCCACGGTCGCAGACAAAGACACGGCCACGCCCGACTCCGTGAAAGCGAAGTGGCCGAAGGATGAGTTGGTGTTAAAACTCAAGGCGTCATTCGCGTTCTGCGCGCAGGCATTCGATCAACTTGAAGACGCGAAACTTGGCGATCAGGTGACGATGACCTTCAACGGGACGTCGCGGAATTCGACGCGCATCAACATGGTGCTCGGCCACGCGCTCGATCTCGCCGACCACTACAGCCAGATGGCCAACTACATGCGACTCAATAGCCTCATCCCGCCAACCGCACTGCCGCGTCCAGGTCGTGGCGGAAACCAGTAGGGCCGCAGGCTTTTTCGGTGAACCAGTGTCACAGACTTAACGGGAGGTTGGGATGGGCATAGTGCGCAAGGTGGCGATCGGCGTTGGTGGCGTGTTTGGACTGCTCGTGGTGGGAGGCGGCGGAGTGTATCTCTGGGCGTCCAGCGCGGCGGTTTCGAAACTCGCGGCAACGCACGAGGTGCATCGAGTCGACTTCCCGATCCCGTTTCCGCTCACCGATGCGGAGCTCGTCACGTTACGCGCGGAACGCGGCGCGATCGCGTCGCAGAACGCGGCGACACGCGGGAAGGACTCACTCGCCGGTGTCGACCTGAACGCGCTGGCTACGGAACGCGCTGTCGCACGCGGACAGCATCTGGTACAGGCGTTTTATGCGTGCGGCGAATGCCACGGGGCGGACTTTGGCGGTGGCGTCATGGTGGACGACCCTGCCGTCGGACGCCTGTTCGGCCCGAACCTCACACTCGGCACCGGCTCACGCACGCTCAAGTACACTGCCGCAGACTGGGATCGGATGGTGCGCCACGGCGTGAAGCCCGATGGCACGGGTTCGCCAATGCCGTCGAAGGACTTCTTTGCGATGTCCGATCGCGAACTGTCCGATATTGTGTCGTACATTCGCTCACGCCCTGCCGTGAACAAGGAGGTGCCTTCGGTGACATTGGGTCCGGTTGGCAAAGTGCTGGTGGCCACCGGTCGGTTGTTGCTTGCCGCCGACATTCACCCGACGAAGCACGTCATCGATCACGCTGCACTTCCACCGGCCTCGGTGGCCGATGCGACATTGGGCAAGCACATCGCGCAAACGTGCAGCGGATGCCACGGTGACAAATTCGCAGGTGGTCCGATCGTCGGCGGTCCGCCGGATTGGCCACCGGCCGCCAATCTCACGCCGACGGGTCTCGCCGGTTGGACGTACGACGACTTCGAACGCGCGCTCAGGGAAGGGAAGAGCAATAACGGCGTGGCACTGCGCGAACCGATGGCCAGCATGCCAAAGTTGGCCAAGAACATGACGGAGACTGAGCTGCACGCTCTGTGGGCGTACATCAAGGATCTGCCGCCGCAACCGATCGGCAAGTAATGCACCCAACCCACGGTGTGTCCAGCGAGTGCGCAGACACGTTGACGTGAATCCGGCGTTTCGGTGGCGCCGCGCCCTGTACGCGGCGCTCTTGCTGTGCACGCTCGCGCCGATTGCCTGGTCGCAGCGTGGCGGGTTCCGTGGCGTATATCTGGAACCCAACGCGCCCTACGACGGTCGCTTCATATTCGCGCGCATCCGCTACACGCAGGGATACCGTTTGGCATGGGGCGTTGACTACCCGCGCATGGAGCGCAACTTTCTCGTCATTCTCGACGACCTCGCGTCGCTCGTCCTCAACCGGACTGCGACCAACGTGTACACGCTTGACGATCCGGGATTGGCGAAACACACCGTGGCGTGGCTCACGGAACCGGGCTATTGGGTGCCGACCGAAGCCGAGGCCAAGGGGCTGCGAAACTGGTTCGCGCGCGGCGGCTTTCTGATCATCGACGACTTCTACTTCGAGCGGCAGTGGGACGTCTTCGAACAATCCATGCGCATGGTGCTGCCGAAGGCTCGTTTCTTTCGCCTCGACGCCTCGCATCCGATCTTCAAAACGTTTTTCACGATCACGAAGCTGGACGAAATGCATCATCCCGCCACGACGGCCGCAGTTGCGGAGTATTACGCCGTGTACGAGAACAACGATCCCACCGCCCGCATGCTGGCGATCATCAGTTTCAACAACGACATCGGCGACTATATGGAGTGGTCTGGCGAGGGTTGGTATCCCGTGAACCTCTCCAACAATGCGTACAAGTATGCGACGAACTTTCTCCTGTACGGCCTGATGCACTAAGCAAGGCTGGGGAGATGCTTCATGCTAACGCTGATCGTATACCACGACGCTGTGAAGTACTGCACGAGTCACTGCATCTACCGAGATAATCGTGAGCGACCGCGTCCCGGATGAGCGCACTGCGCGGTAGGCGAATACGGCGCGTCCTCGCTGCGTGAACGTTGCATCGGCGATGGAGGCGCTGACTCTGGTGAGCTGGACATGGTCCACGTCGGGGATGCCGCGCGTTGGACCAGGTGTGCCGTCGTATGCTGCGGTGAAACCGCCGACGACGGTGCGACCATCGGCTCGTTGGCCTTGAATGGTACAATCGACGCCCCCGGCGGTTTGGGTGCAGTGAAAGGATTCTCGTCGCCGAGGCTCCGCGCCGCCCCCGTAATGCGTCCTGGCAACATTGAGTTCCCACCGGCCCGAGAGCGGATCAGTCGTCGGCTGCTGTGCAGAACCGACCGTTGCGAGGAACGCACAAAGGGCCGTGACCGCAATCCTGAACATGCTGGTCACCGAGAATCGGGTTTCCACTTACCGAATTCCTCGGCGCGTGGTGAGGTAGGTGGCAAAGCTGCCCAGCCAATGCCCGCCGGCGTAGTGCTCACCGGTCACGGCAGCGAGTCCACTCGTGGCATGGGTGTGAGCCGCGGCCATCAGTGCGCGCCGGCGCAGATCACCAGATGGCAAGCCGGACGCAATCCCTTCCAGCATCCACGCGCGACTGAGATTGAGACCGTCCAGATGCGCGAGCTTGCCATCCGTCTTGTCGGTGACGACGCCTATCGGCAACCATGCGCTTGAATTGGTGGTGGGAAGTCGCGGAAGGAAATTCGTCAACCACGCCGCAAATTCAGCAGGCGGAAGGACGCGGCGCATCACGTCGGCCTCGGCGATGCACGGCGAGACGAAATCCTGGCCGGACGGCTCGTAGTTGATCGGGCAGTTGCGGTCGTTGAGATGAAACTCGCGAACCTTGGCGACCACCATCGTTGCCAGTGCCGGGTCGGTTCCGCGCGCATAGTCGAGGATCAACCCGAATGCGAACGCGGTTTGCGCGTGCTCCCCTTCGCGAATGGGATACGCGAGTTTCGGCAGCCATGCCTTGAGTCGCGCGACTACCGCGGCTTCGAGTGGCTTGAGCGCCGC
>JANMRE010000291.1:0-4854 GCA_031370885.1 Gemmatimonadaceae bacterium | reverse complement strand
TGCGCCAGTACGATCGCCATCTGGGCGATCGCCCCATCCTCAAGGGCTTTATGAGCGATTCTGCTCGCCTTCCGCGAATCATCCAGGGCGGTATGGGCGTCGCCGTCTCCAATTGGAAACTGGCACGCGCCGTCTCACAGGCCGGTCATCTGGGAGTCGTCTCAGGCACCGCGCTCGACGTCGTCCTGGTGCGTCGCCTTCAGGACGGCGACCCTGGTGGCCACGTACGCCGCGCCATGGAGAGCTTTCCCATGCCCGACGTGGTTGCCTATGTCATGAAGCGCTTTTTCGAGCCAGACGGCCGAAAGCCTCAAGAGCCATATCGGCTGTTGCCGATGTACAAGCAAACCGTCTCGGCGGTCCGCGATCAGATCACGATGCTGGGATCGTACGTGGAGGTGACGCTGGCCAAGGAAGGGCACGACGGCCTGGTTGGCATCAACTTGCTCACCAAAATCCAGATGCCCACGCTGCCAGCGCTCTATGGCGCCATGATGGCGGGTGTGCATGTGGTGCTGATGGGGGCGGGTATTCCACGCGAGATTCCTGGGGCGCTGGATGCGATGGCCAATCATGAAGTGGCGTCGATCAAGTTGGATGTGGTCGGTCAGCTGTCCGGCGAAACGTCATACTTGAGCTTTGACCCGCGCACACGATTTCCCGACGCGACCGCGTCACTCCCGCGCCCGCGCTTTTTCCCCATCGTGTCGGCAGCTACATTGGCGTTGACATTGGCCCGCAAGTCGAACGGTCGCGTGGACGGTTTCGTGGTGGAAGGCCCCACGGCCGGCGGCCACAATGCCCCGCCCCGCGGCCCCATGCGCCTGAACGAAAACGGCGAGCCGATTTATGGTGAGCGCGACATCGTAGATCTTTCCGCGATGCGCGATATCGGGCTTCCGTTCTATCTGGCGGGTGGTTCCGGTTCGCCCGAGGCGCTCGACTTCGCGCTGTCGGAGGGCGCGGCCGGTGTGCAGGTCGGTACCCTGTTCGCTTATTCCGACGAATCCGGATTTACCACCGACATCAAACAGCGCGTGATTGCCGGTGCGCTGGAGCAAACGCTGCACATTCGAACCGATGCGCGCGCCTCGCCAACGGGCTACCCCTTCAAGATCGTGATCCTCGACCCCGACGCGCCCATATTCAAACCGCGCGAACGGTGTTGCGATTTGGGGTATCTGCGCGAGGCGTATCGTCGCGCCGATGGGAGACTGGACTATCGGTGCTCGTCCGAGCCCATCGATACGTATCTCAAGAAGGGTGGTACGCTTGAGGATACGGTCGATCGGCAGTGTCTGTGCAACGCCTTGGTGGCCGGCATCGGCGCTCCGCAGGCACGCGACGATGGATTTGAAGAGCCGTCAATCATTACCAGTGGCGACGACGTCGTCAATCTGGGGAAGTTTCTGGAGGGTCGGACAAGCTATGGTGCAGCCGATGTGTTGGCGTACCTGACGCGCGAGGTCGCGGTCACGGTGTAGTGCCCGTGACCGCGCCGCGTCAACTCAGTCCTCGCGACCGTCCCGATTGCGATCGCGGAACACGCGAAAGGCACTCTTGATGTTGTTTTGGACGGCCGCGCGCACCGCGCCCGGTGTATTCGCGAGCGCAGGCGCGTAGAGCCCGCCCTGCGGGCGCAAAAACCACGTGCTCAGATCGATCGACACCGTCACGTCGTTACCCGCCGTACCGATTACCAGTGGCTCCGCGAGCGGAGCGGTGATTTTTGCATTGACGTCGTTCACGAAAACGAAGGCCGCGCCATTGTAGGTGCCTTCCAGACGCACGCTGATATCGCGAAAGTCAGGATTTGCCTGCCTGAACGCCGCATCGGCCGAGTCGTTGCTGGTAACCTTGTGCAGCGTGAGACGCACCGAGGTGTACGTCCCTGCCGGAACCGGTACCGATACGCGCGCGCCATCGGCCCCATTCACCGGCAGGTTGACCAGAAACGGCCCCACGCGCAGCGTGGGGCAGTCGTCATCCGAATCGCTGGAGTTGTCGCCCTTCACGGACCCGTTGGCATCGTCATCGTCGGCGCACACCGCCAGCGCGCTTTTCAGCTTGACGTCGCGGATGACAAACTGCGCTCTGGAAATCACGAGGACGTCTGCATCACGCGAGATCCGCAATCCGTTGGCGGTGGGAGTCACAACCGGTGGAACGCCCACGAATGGGGTACCGTCGAGATTTGCATTGCCGAACGCCGCCGATGCTGTCGACGTACGCGCGAACTGAAAACCAATTCCGACGCGGTTGCCGGACTCCGGTCCGGTTCCGTTGCGGCAGCCGACGAAGGCCAGCACGGCGGCGATCAAGATAATTGGACGCATTTGAAGACTCCGAGGTTGGAGAGAGACCGGCACATCCTGACGCGGGGCGCAGGCGATGACTGCCGGCGTTGCATGAAGTCTGACAGGACATCGCGCATTCGATGGTGACGTGGCGCACCTGACGAATGATTTCACCGTTTCGCAGCGGGACCAGAGTATCACCGCCATTTGCCCCTTACTCGAATTGTTGGTAGCGTACACGGCATCGTCATCCACCCCCGCCGCGGCACGCCGATCCCTCGATCCCCGATCACCACCATGTCGCTGACCCAATGCGCTACTCGTGCCGCACTCGGCGTTTTTTCGCTGGTTACGGCGATACCGGCGTTCGCCCAGTTGGCCAAGCCCGCCGCCAACACCGCACCGCTGCTCACCTCGCTGGACACGCGATCGGCGCACTACGCCGACGTTGCCAGGCAGATCTGGGGATTCGCCGAAGTGGGCTACATGGAAACGAAAAGCTCGGCGCTGCTGCAGAGCGAACTGCGGGCGGCAGGTTTCACGGTCACCGCCGGTGTGGCCGGCGAACCCACGGCGTTTATCGCCGAATACGGCACGGGCAAACCGGTGGTCGCACTACTTGGGGAGTTCGACGCGCTACCCGGACTGTCGCAGGCGGCCACACCTCAGCGCAATCCATTGATCGCGGGCGGACCCGGACACGGCTGCGGGCATCACCTGTTCGGTACCGCCAGCACGGCGGCCGCCATCGCGCTGAAAGAGTGGATGCAGGCCAACAACGTGAAGGGCACGCTGCGCATGATCGGCACGCCGGCAGAAGAGGGCGGTGCTGGCAAGGTGTACATGGTGCGCGATGGCGTGTTCAAGGACGTCGATGCGGTCATCGCGTGGCATCCGGGCGACGAAAACGCCGTGAACGGCGAGCGCTCGATGGCGAATATTTCCGGAAAATTCCGCTTTCACGGTATCAGTGCACATGCCGCCGCAGCGCCCGAGCGCGGTCGTTCGGCCTTGGACGCGGTGGAAGTGATGGACGTGATGACCAACTTTCTGCGCGAGCACATCCCCGACGGCAGTCGCATTCACTACGTGATCACCGATGGCGGCAAGGCGCCCAACGTGGTGCCCGATGAAGCCGAGGTGTACTACGTGGTGCGACACGTGGACATGAAGATCGTGAACGACATCTGGGCGCGCGTGGTGAATGCGGCAAAGGGCGCAGCCATGGGTACGGGAACCACCTACGACCTGCAGTTGGTAGGATCGGTGTATTCGCTGATGCCCAACGAAACACTGGCCCGTGTGCAGCAGCGCGCGCTGGAACGCGTGGGCGGATTTTCGTACACGCCAGAAGAGCGCGCCTTTGCCGAGCAGGTGCAGAAATCGGCGAACTTCACGGTGCGTGCGCTGGAGAGCACCGCGAAGGTGATGCCGTTGGTGCTCGACCTGGCCGGAGCCGGATCAACCGATGTGGGCGATGTGAGTTGGGTGGTGCCCACGGTACAGCTTTCGGCGGCCACCTGGGTGCCGGGCACAGCGGCACATTCGTGGCAGGCGGTGGCCGCCGGCGGCATGAGCATTGGCGCCAAGGGCATGATGGTGGCGGCCAAAACCATGGCGCTCACCGGTGCCGATTTGTTTACAACGCCGTCGACGATTGATGTCGCGAAAGCTGAGTTGGAGAAAAAGCGTGGAGCGGGGTTTGTGTACAGTACGGTGCTGGGTACGCAGAAGCCGCAGTTGGACTATCGCAAGGGCAGCGTGCCGTAACAGGGCCATCACCGCAAGCAGGTCGGTGCTTCAACGGATAGTTGTCCGCAAGCGATTGGCTGCGACGGCGAAATGGAGGAAGTAGCGCTGAAGTCCGGCCGCCGAGTGCGGGGTAGCGGAAACATCGAAGAAGAGTCGGCAGAACTCCTCGCGCGCGCGGAGGATCTCGCGTCGGCGGGGTCCGCGCCAGCGCGCGTCAGCGGCGGTAAGATCGAACAGCTCCAATGCACGCGCTAGAGCGCCGTCAAAACGAGTCGTGCTACCCGCCGCGTGCGCGCGGATCGTTCGATCTACCTCGCTGCCAACGTTGGCGAGCTGCTCTACGAGCGAAAACGTCGACCACCGCGCGCCGAGCCCTGGATGAATGAGCGTGCCGGTCGTCATGGATCTCGCACAAGTCGCGAGAGAACGCCACGAATGGACAGGCGCATTTCGGCATCGTCTACGCCGCGACTTCGGTTTCCCTGGGCCGGTCGCACGTTGATCATGGAGTCGAACTCGATCCACCCGTCACCGGTCTCGTCGGGATACAAGTTAATGCCCCAGAGGTCCGGTTGACGTGACCCGTCGTCGAGCAGGGCCGCCTCCTCATCCGCATGCAGTTCCGCGCCTATCACCATAATACTGCGTTTGACGTCAACGACCGCCTTGATCATGTCGCCAAATCCATCAGCAGCGAGGTCGGCGAGCATCGCGCGCGCGAGCGGCTCGCGAACGAATTGGAGGCGGAATAGAACCATTTCGGAACAATAGCATGTGCCCGTCGCGATGCCAGTTGAGAGGGGGG
>JANMRE010000290.1:0-2605 GCA_031370885.1 Gemmatimonadaceae bacterium | reverse complement strand
GTGCGCCTGCCCACGGGTGAACCGTTGTGTCCCCATTGCTACAAGGAGGCCGTCCATGGCTACATCGATTGATTCGACGCTTGAAGGGCTGCGCAGTTCCATGCGTAATTCCATGACCGGCAGGTCTGGTGGCGGCGGCCTCACCGGCGGCGGCGGCAGCGGGATTCGCCGACTGCTGCTGGCGGGTGCGGTTCTGCTGGTGGGCCTGTTCATCATCAAGCCCATGGTGGCGTACATCGAACCCGGTCACGTGGGCATCGTGATTCATCGTGGCGGTGGTGGCGTCGATCCGCAGCCGTTGGGTCCTGGATTCCACATGCGCAATCCGGCGATGACGGCGATCCAGGAGTATCCGACCTTCATGCAGACGCTGGTGCTGACGCGCGACCCGACGGAAGGTTCGCCCAACAACGACGAGATCAACGTGAACTCGGTGGAAGGGCAGCCACTGTCGCTGGACGTGTCGATGTCATTCGAACTTGATGGTGCCAAGGTGCCGACATTGTACACCACGTTCCGCACGGATGTACAGACGATTGCGCATGGCTTCATCAAACAGGCCATCCGCCAGTCGTTGCAGGAAGTGGTGGGCAACGAGGAGATTGCGGCTATTCTTGGACCCAAGAAGGCTGAGGTGGTCACACGGACGCAGACGCTCCTGCAGAAGAAGCTTGACCCGTACGGTATTCAGGTGCGGCAGTTCACCCTTAACGAATTCCGCGCGCCAAAGGCGGTGATGGACGCGATCTCGCTGAAGAACGTGATGCAGCAGCAGTCGCTCACCGCCCAGAACGAGTTGCAGAAGAACACCTTTCAATCGCAGGGCGACAGTATCAAGGCGATGGGACGGGCGAAGGCGATTTTGGCGGAGGCTGAGGCGCAGGCAAAGGCCAACGACTTGCTGTCGCGAAGCATTACGCCAACGTTGGTGCAGTATGAGATGGCGAAGCGCTGGAACGGGCAGATGCCTCAGGTCACCGGCGGGGCGATGCCGATGCTGCAGTTGCCCGGCACTGTCAAGCCGGAATAAGCTTCACATACGGGAGACGGGACATGCCGCAGATTGCGTTTGATGCGATGCCGGACTCGGCGCGCGTGTGGGTGTTTGGAGCGGCAGCGCCGGTGACGGGCGCTGCCGCTGCGGCGCTACTGGCTGCCGTCGATGCGCATCTCGCGCAGTGGGCGGCCCATGGCGCGCCGCTGGTGTGCGCGAGGGAATGGCGGGACGATCAGTTCTTGGCGGTTGCGGTTGATGAGGCGGCCACCGGTGCATCAGGATGCTCGATTGACGGACTGTTTCGCGTGCTGAAAGACATGGAGCGGCAGATTGGCACGTCGATGGTGGACGGCGGCACGGTGTTCTGGCGGGACGCCAACGGGCGCGTGCAGGGTGCGGCGCGCACGGCGTTCCGGTTGGCAGCGCGGGACGGGGCGGTTGGCGACGACACGCCGGTGTTTGATACGCTGATCGACACGGCCGGTGCGTGGCGTGAGCGGTTTGAGTGCGCGGCCGCCACATCGTGGCATGCGCGGTTGCTTGGGTAGGGGCGGTTGGGCCCACATGGTACGGAGCGCACTGATCTGATGAGAGGGTCGTTCGTGATCGTCGCAGGGTTCAGCGTCGCCGCTGCGTGGTCGTCTGCTGTAGCGCAAACGCGCCCGCTCCCACTTCCGGTCACTCGCCCAACCGCGGCGCCGGCCGCCATGGCCCACGCGCGAATAACAGGCGTGGTGTTCGACAGCGTCGCGATGTGGCCGCTGGGTGGCGCAGTCGTGCAGTTGGTCGCCGGTGACGATCCTTCACGTATTCGCACGGCGCGTACCAACGATCGCGGCCTGTTTGCGATTGATTCCGTCGCGATGGGCGTGTACCTGATGGGCTTCCTGCATGATCGACTCGACACGCTGAGTATCGAAAGTCCGTTGCGGCGTGTCGATGTCCAGACGGTCGGTGACATTGAGGTCGCGATGGCGATTCCGTCAGTCGCCACGCTCATCACCCAACGGTGCGGGCCCGGTGCGCCCGGCGACGCGCGCACGATGTACATGGGCGTGGTGCGTTCCGCCCGCAACGTGGGCTTGAGCATGCCTGCCCGGGTACGCGCGCAGTGGACTGAAGTCACGATGGGGCCAAAAGGAATTGAACGTCGATCGCCGTCACGATTCGTGACCGCGTCGGAAACCGGCACATTCGCGTTTTGCGGTATTCCCACCGACGTACCCATCACGACACGCGCGTTCTCGGGATCCGATTCCAGCGGTGTCCTGGAACTGCCGCCGCCCCGCAACGGACTGCTTGTTCGCGATCTCTATGTCGGATTGGCCACGCGGGTGATGCTGGGCGGTGCCTCCGCAACTCCTACCAATGCCACGAGCGCGTCTCGGACGCCCGAACCCGTCCGATCGGTGCTCCGCGGCCGCGGGCGCCTGCGAGGCGTTGTGCGAACCGTGAACGGTCAACCATTGCTTGGCGCGCGACTGGTGATGTGGGGCAGCGATCTCCAGGCCACGAGCAATGCCCAGGGACAATTCGCGATGAACGAGCTTCCGTTGGGCAGTTATACGCTCGAATCGCGAGCGGTGGGCTTTCAGCCAGTGCGCGTGG
>JANMRE010000283.1:0-1627 GCA_031370885.1 Gemmatimonadaceae bacterium | reverse complement strand
CCCCAGCAGCTGTTGGTGGGATTCGATCGCGGGAATCCACCACGCCGCGTCACTGGGCCGCGTGTCGTAGACCGCATACTCGATAATGATCTGATGCTCCGCTTCGTGGATCTTCATCATCTTGCCGAACTCGGTCGGCTTGCTCGCCTTGCCTTTGCGGATCACTTCTGTCGTCGGCTCGAAGAGGCTGACCACTTTCTGTGCTACGTGCGTGTCGCCGCCGAAGATCCGCGCGCGGGTTTGTTGCATCACCTGCCGCACGCGCGGCACGATCGTGTCCAAGACGGTGCGCAGCCGTTGGAGGGCAGCGTGTTGACCGACGTCGCCCGCGGTCTTCACGCCCGTCTCGATCTCGCGCGCAAAACGCGTGGCCTGCCCCACTACGCGCCCGGTCGCCACCAGGAGTTTGCGGTACCCCTGGGTCAATCGTTCTTTGCCGATGCCGCCTTTGCTGCGCGCAGCCCGCCCAATCTCCAGCAGCCGAAACTTCACGCTCCGGCGGCGATCCCGCAGCGTCGCGCCGGCCGCCCCCGCGATGGCGGTGATCCGCTGCATCGTGCGCGTCAGCACCCGCACGCCGTCGCCCAGCAAACTGCTGTCGGTCGGATAGTGGATGTTGGTTTCGACGACGGTCGTATCAAGCCGCATCGTGCGGCCCGTCACGATCTTGCGCTCGTGCGCGATCGCGACGATGCGTTTATGGAGGGTCTGCACGACCTCCGGCCCCAAGGCCAGCGCCCACTTGTTCATGACGGTATCATCGGGCACCTTGCCGCCGCCGACGCGGGTGAACGACCGGTAGACGAGGTTGGCCCGCACCTCTCGCTCGACCACTTCGTAGCTCCAGTTGCGAATGTGCTTGAGCACGAGCAAGCGGATCACAACGTCGGCTGGCGTGCCCCGCCGCCCGCGCGTCCGGCTCTGTGGGTGGCGTTTGGCCAACGCGTCGTACACGGTGGCGAGCAGGGACGCATCGTCCAGCACCTGGTCGGCGGAATGCATCCAGTCCTCCCACAAGTCGCTGACCTCCTCGGCAATGAGCCCGTCGGCGAACTGGAGCTGGGCACGGTGCAGGTCAAGCACGGGGCGCCTTCCGCGATGTCCGGGTGGCGGAATCGGGGCGCAGGAGGACGTGATTCAACTCGCAGAGCTCCTCCAGCGTGTCTTTCAACGCGTGGTAGTTGCTCAGCCACTGGCGCACGTCTGGCACTTGGTCGCGGGGAATGCTGAACTGGCGGGTGCGGCCGCCGGGATAGCTGATGGTGAGCACGGTTTGTGGATGCCCCTCGCCCCGGGCGCACTTGGGGCAGCCACTGGTATGGCGCGTGATGCGTTCGATGAGCGACCCGCGCAGGACGTCGCCGGTGGCGGCGGCGAGGCGCTTGAGCAACGGCGTTCTGGCGCGGAGGGCGTGTTTGTGTGTCATCCATATAGATGATACACGACATCGTGACACAAGTCAATACTCGACGTTGCGGAATTTCGCGGCCCGGCGGCGGACCACGCCGCTCGCGGATGCGCAAATGGTACGGTCGAACAGTTTCTGCGCGCAGCGGCGGCGCACACGACCCCGGTGGCCACCTCAAATTCCCCCAGCTGTGGCCGGGTCAAACTCCCCCACCTGACG
>JANMRE010000269.1:0-20130 GCA_031370885.1 Gemmatimonadaceae bacterium | reverse complement strand
GACTCGCGCTCCGCGTGCGACAGCAGAATTGTGTACGGACTCCGTCTCGGCATGGGGCCTCCTTGGTGAAGCGTAACCATCATGCCAAACGGAACGAAACGCAACATTTAATACGTCATTGTAGTTAGCACCACGACCACTAAGCTCGCTTGAGAAACGGGAATTCGAGGACCTGTTTCAGATGGGAAGCGGCTACGTCATGAGTGACATGTTCACCAATGCCTCATTCGCGGACCTGTTTCAAACTGTGGTGCATGTAACGATTCTCGATCCTGTCTTCAAGCCCACGCTGGTGAACACGTCGGCGGAGTATTGTGCACTCCCCTTCACCGGGCCCCTATGGATGTCGGGGTCTGCGTGTGAGGTCGAGGAACTGGGCAGAGCATTTCAGATCGGCGCAGTCGCTGAACGGAAGAAGAAGTCGAGCATCTCGGTGAGCGAGGACGGCTCACCGCGAAGCCGGCTGCGCAAGGCGGCACCTTCCCAGCAATCAACGAGCAGGCTAGCCAATCGCCTGGTGTCGGTGTTCGCCGGGATCTCGCCCGCGTCACGGGCCTCCTCAAGACATGCGCCGGTCCGCTCCGCGATTTGCGAGAGACACTGCTCGATTCGAAGGCGAAATATCTCGTTCGTACCCGATAGCTCTTGCCCGAGTCCGCCGAGCAGACAGCCCAAGTACCCCTCCCGCTCATACGCCTGTTGTGTCATCTCGAAGAAGAGACGCACGCGAGCCAGCGGCGGTCGATCGGTTGACCCGAGACAGGCGTCAAGCCCCGCGTGCACACCAACCATGTACTGGTCGATGACCTGAAGGGCGAAGTCTTCCTTGTCAACGAAATGGTGATAGAACGAACCCTTTGGCGCGCGCGCGGCCTCGAGCACGGCCTGGATTCCCAGACCGTGATATCCATGCTCGAGAAGCATGGCGAGGCCGACGTCGAGCAGGCGCTGCTTGGTGCTGTTCGTCAGGCGGTGACCTTGGCGATCATGTGGTCGATCACCAGACTGTGTTCGTGTTGCGGGCTGAACATCACGATCTCCGCGTCGGCCTCGACGCGTACGTTGTGTCCGGCGGGCCAATGGAACAAGTCGTTGGCGCGCACCGTTTCCTCCACGCCGTACTCGTCGGTGGTCGTGAGCGCACCGCTCAGTACGTAGCCCCAGTGCGGGCACTGGCAGAGATCGTGTTCGAGCCCCTTGAAGAGCTCGGTCGTGTCCACGCCCGCGGCCAGCGTGAAGTACTCGCCGCTGATCCGATCGAACCCGCGTACGTTGCCGAAGTCCTTCCGCTGCCGGATCACCACGCCGGGGATGGCCATCCGGACATCCACTTGCTCTCGGGCCACTCGCATATCGACTCTCCTGTTGATGGAGAAGGGCACTAGACCATTCGGTCTAGTCTCGGAATATATGGCCCCCTCTGCGCCCGTCAAGAGGGCGGTCTTTCGCGCATCGGTGGGGTCGCGACGAGGTGGCGGCAGCATAACCGAGCATCGCTGCCCACAGCGCATTACCGAAGGAGCCGGCAAGGGTATTGCACGGAGGGCGCACGGCGGTCAAAGCGGCAGTGCAGGCTCTGGTCACGAGCAATCGGCTGGTCCTGATCAGCGACAACTCGGGCGGATCGCGACGCGAGCAGCGCACGGAAGCGGAAGCGTCGGTGGCTCGACAAGTCGATTCATGACCGCTCGCTTCGCTACAACATCATGGAGCCGGCATTCGAAGATCTGCGACGTCGTCGCGGAGCTGACCGATCGCCTGCCAGGGCATGAATTGATTCCTGAGCGTCCACCCTCCTGGCGTGACACCGGTACGCATCGTCAGAATGAATTGTTCGTCAGTCCACTTCGCGGGATTGCCGGTAGGACCGATTGGTGGCGACGGTGGAGCGCCGGGTTCGCCTCCCTCTTTGGCGCCTGCGAGTGTCTCGCCGTGACAGAATCGACAGGTACCGCCGATGTACTTGCCGTATTCAACCGTCGCTGCCGGCGCGGGCGCGACGACGCGTTGCGACGTGTGATCGATTTTGCCGGCGGCGAGCAATGGCGCTCCAAACATGATCGCGACGCGACCGATCGGGCCCACCCGTCCTGATGGCACCACGTTGTCCACTGGCGGCAGGGACTTGACGTACGCGATCAACCGGCCGAGTTCTTCGTCGCGCATCTGATTGAACTCGTGCGACGGCATGATGAAGAGCGGCGTTCCGTCGCGTCGAACTCCATGGCGGATGGCGCGCTCCCAATCCGCGTCGGTGTACGTCGTGCCGACGCCGCCATTGCCGCGCGTGAGATTCACCGCAGCGAGTCGCCCGAACAGCGGGTCGTCGGCCATGACCTGACCGGCGAGCGTGCTCGCGTGGCAACCAGTGCAGCCCGAGAGAGTCGCCATGACCCGTCCGCGCGCGATCGAAGCCGAATCCGTCGGTACGATCAGGGTCGAAGTTGGAACGTCGTACTTCTTGTTCAGCTTCACGTCGCCAACGATGAACCCCGCGACGAGCACGACAAGGATCACGCCGACGAGTCCGAGCAACACTCTGCCGACGATTCGCAGCAGTTTCCTCATCAGCTTCTCCGCTTGAAATGGTGGCCCAGGGTGCCGAATCTGCCTTGTCGCGTCAAGCCTTCCTATGCGGACATGCTCTCGAGCGCGTGCGCCAAGGCGTGCTCGAACACGCGCGCACTCTCGTACCGCTCCGACGGTCGCTTGGCGAGACAGCGTTGGAGTACTGCATCGAGCGCCGCAGGCAGTTCCGGTCGCACCGCGCGCACCGACGGCGGCGCTTCGCTGAGATGGGCCAGCATCTTCTGCAGCGGTGCGCGCCCCTCAAACGGTGACCGTCCGGTGACCAGGAAGTAGCCGAGCGCGCCCAGGCTGTACAGCGAAAACGGGTTGGCAGGGCTTCAGGTGCGTTGCGCGTCATGACTGCAGAAGATCGCCGTGCGGTTTTGTGAGCGCAAACCGCGGACTGAACGCGCGCGCCATCTCAATTCTCCCTAACGCCCCCTTACTCGAACGAACTGCAGGTCGCGCACCACATCGTCGTGCGCTGGCGTGGTGATCGAGAAATGAGTGATTCCCCCGGGTAGAATCGCGGCCGAATTTGAAACCAGCGATGAGCGACGCGAGGTCAGGACAGACGGGAAGCGTGCGAACGGACATGACGAGCCTCCTGAATGTGTCCGGAGTCCGCTACTCGGGCATGAGGAGGTTCGCAGTGAACCGTGTTGAACCGCCGCTCTGCCAGGTGGACTCGGTCCTTCCCGCGCGGCCTGGCTCGCCTTCCTGTGCGAGAGCCGGACGCGAGTTTCGAGACGCCCGAAACCAGTGCGCCAAGGAAAAGCATCAACACCACCCTGATGAACTGCTGACGCCACTTTACGAACCGATTGAACTCCCACCGCGCGATGGTGGCGACCTGACGCCAGCGAGTCATGCAGCCTCCGCTGCGCTGGCCGGGGCGGCGGCGCCGACCACGTTGATGTAGACGTCGTGCAGCGACGGTTCGTCGGTGCGCACGCGCACGAGGCTCATGCGACTGGCGCAGAGTACGAGGAGGTCGCCAACATGGTGTCCGCGCGCCAACGTGATGACGATGTTCGCGTCGGCGTCGCGCGTCACGTCCACGACGGCGGAGTGCGCCTGTATGGACGCGAGTGCGTCGGGCCGCTCGTCTTCTACGTTGAGTACCTGTCGCGCGCCCGTTCCCCAGCGCTCGCGGATCTCCGGCATTGTGCCAGACAACACTTCGCGCCCGTGCTGCATCACGAATACGCGATCGGCGAGGCGCTCCACCAACGACATCTGATGCGCGCTCAGGATCACCGTGGTGCCTTGCGTGCGCAGTTCCGCGACCAAGCCCAGAAACAGTTCCTGATTGAGCGGATCGAGTCCACTGAACGGTTCGTCGAGGATGGCACACTGGGGGGCATGCAGCAGCTCGATCCGGTCGAGCCAGTGTTCGGCGGCGCGCTTTGCCGCGCTGCCATCGAGACCGCGCAGTGTCCCGAAGTAGGTGAGGACGGCGATCAGGGGCATGTCCTGATACAGCCCGCGTTCTTCAGGCAGGTATCCAAGAGACGTCGCCGGAAGCCGCTGGCCGGGCATCGCGGGCCAGTCGATCCGGCCTTCGTCGGGTCTGGTGATGCCAACCAACATGCAGAGCAGTGACGATTTGCCCGCGCCGTTGGGGCCGAGGAGGGCGAAGATCTCGCCCGTGGCGACCGAGAACGAGATGCCTGCGACGGCGTGTACACGCGCGAAGCGCTTGTGGACGTTGGCGACGTCAAGGAACGGTGCGGGGGGACCGGTCATAAGGAGCGTTCGTCCTCGTGGCGTATAGGTTCATTTGAAATGCAAGTTCACTCCCTCCACACTATGGAGGAAGGAGGAGTCCGTGAGTCGAAAGAAGGTCACCACCACACGCGGGCACGCGAGCAAATCGTGCGGCAGGCACCGCCGGGATCGCGAGGCGGCGCACGACGGCGACACACGTCGTGTCACCGTCTCCAATCGAGCACGCAACCGGTGCGACAGCCGTCGCGTGGCCGCCGTTGGGTCGGGTGACCTCGCATGACGTGGTCGCGCGCCGCCTGCGGCGTGGCGTGGAGTTTGAGCAGGTGTCGTGCGCGTGCAAGATCTGTGCGACTCTGTTACCGTGGCGCGCGAAACAGGGCTTGGTCGGTGTCCGGAGTTCCGGTGATCGCGTTCGCGATAACCTCGCCCGCGATCACGCTGTGTGTAATGCCATTGCCGCCGAAGCCGGTGACGTTGTAACATCGTGGGAGACCCGGGACGCGATCGATGACCGGCAGTCCCGTCGGGGACTCGCCAAACGCGCCAGCCCAGCGGTACTCCGGAGTAAGCTCGAGTTCGGGGAGCAGCGTCTCCACGGCGGACACGATGCGTCGCGTCTTCTGCAGTAGCGCGCGCGGATCGCGGAATCGCGTCGATGACTCTTCGTCCTCACCACCGGCGATGACCCGGCCGTCGGACGTGCTACGGAGATAGAGATACGGATCAGATGCCTCCCAGATCACTGTGGAGCGCATCCACGCCGGAAGTGAGGTGCCCGGAGTCGTGGCCATGGCCCACGTCGACTTCACGCGATGCCCGGCAAGTGGAATCTGTGCGAGCAGCTCGTAGCCGGTGCAGAACACGGCATGCTCGGCGAGCACCGAATGTCCGCTGGCCAGCCCCAATGCCACGCCGGTCCGGTCGGCGGCGATCTCGCAAACATCTGCGTGACAGTAGATGCGCCCGCCGCCGACAACGACGCGGCGCAGGAGTGCTGCCGTGAGCTGGGCTGGATCCGCCACGGCATTCCCGGCGCTCTCGATAGCCCCGGTTCGCGCGATGCCAAAACGATGGCGTAATTCTCCCTTGGAAACGAAGCGGCCGGGAATGCCAACGCGCTCCCTCGCCCGGACCTCTTGCTGCAGGGCGCGTGATCCGTACGCGTCGCCAGCCAGATACAGGCTGGTGCGAGCTGCGTAGCCGCACCGGATGTGCTCTCGCGCGACGATCGCGGTGAGGGTCCGAATCGCCTGAACCGAACGCCGCCACGCGCGCGCGGCCTTGGCGCGACCAATGCGGTCGGCGAGCGCTGTGAGCGATACGTCCAGCTCGAACTGCAGCAGTGCCGTGCTGGCGATAGTGCTGCCGCGCAGCAATTCGCGGCGGTCCAGCAGGGCGACGGTCAGGCCGCGGGCGACAAGCCCTCGTGCAACGAGGGCTCCGCTGATGCCCGCGCCGACGACGGCCACATCGCAGACGATATCGCGACGGGGTTGCTGCGATGGCACGCTGAGCGCGTGCGAGTCGGCCCACAACGCGCGCCCGCGACGGAGCGTTCGTCGTTGCGTGATGCCCGGGCCATCAGACCCCCGACGGCTCACACTCCCATTTTCGGCACGTCCTTGCCGAGGGCCGTTGCCAGGTCGATCGCGTGTTCCTGCTCGTCCTTGAGGATCTCGCGGATGTGCTCGGAAATAGCATACTCGCCGAGCGCCTCGCACTGCGCCACGCGATTGCGGTACTCGCGAATCGTCGCCGTTTCGTTGTCGAGGTCGAACTGCAGCAGGTCCTCAGGCTTGTCGGACATCTTCACCGCATCAGCCACCACAGTCGGCGTGCCGCCGAGATAGTCCACCATCTTGGAAATTGTCAGCGCGTGGCGCAGCTCTTCGCCCGCATGCACCTCGAGATCCCTGGCGATGGACATGAACCGGGCACCCTTGATGACTTGCGAATACACCACATATGCAATGATCGCCTGATACTCGCGTGCGAGGTCCTCATTCAGCAATTCGATCAGCCGCGCGCGCGTCACTGGTTGATCCGCCGTGGAGGCGGGCGCGTTCTTCCCAGCGCGGGGGGTTTTCGTTGCCTTAGTCGCCATGACGATCTCCTCTGTAGAGTGGCATCGACGCGAGTCGTAGCGTCATCCAGTACGCTAGGAGCACCCAATCATCCGCGGTATCGCCCGAAAGAATTACCGCACGGGGATGCCCGTTGAACGGCGTCTCGCCCCTGCACCAGCGCCCACAGCGATGTCGAAGGCGGTCAGTCCACGCTCATCGTTACACCATCCGGCGAGTCGTTGCTCATCGACGCCGGCTTCTTGGGCGAAAGCACATTTGCCGCCAAGCCCGCTGATCCCACGGAAGCGCGCGATGCCCAACGCATCCTCGCGGCGGCGCACCGTCGAACGCTGGCGTGGGGCCCATCCGGACGATGCGCGCGAGGGCCCGCATCGCGTCCCCGCGGCCGCGCTGTCGACGGCGGAACGTGCGTTGATCCTCGACACCATGAATAGTGCGACGTACTGCGACGTGTCGCCGCATCAGATTGTCCCGCGACTGGCCGATGCGGGCCGCTACCTCGCCTCGGAATCGACGCGCGCGACCGCGGCATGTCGCCACCGCGCCCGATCAGATGTGGAACTGGGACGTCACGTACCTCAAGACCCCGGTGCGCAGCGTGCTCTGGTATCTCTATCATATCTGGAGCCGACGCATCATGGGCTGGGCCGTGCATCCCACGCAGGACGAGATCCACGTCGCGGCGCTGTTCACCACCGTGTGTGTGCACCGCGCGCTGGATCCCGACGGGCTGGTGCTGCACGCCGACAGCAGCGGCCCGATGAAAGGGGCAACGATGGAGGGGACGTTCGAACGCCTGGGCGTCATTCCGTCGTTCAGTAGTCCGGGCGTGAGCGACGACAATCCCTAATCCGAAGCGCCGTTTCGCACGCTAAAACACTGACCGACCTTTCCAACCCAGCCGTTTACCACGGTGGTGGAGGCGGAGCGGTGGATCGCCGCGTTCGTGCAGTGTTACAATCACGTGCATCAGCACAGTGCCATCCATTTCGTCACGCGGGATGATCAGCATACCGGACGCGACATCGCCATCCTCGCGCAGCGGGAGCTGGTCTACCCCGCCGCCCGGGCGGCGCATCCGGAACGCTGGAGCCGCAGAACCCGCGACTGGACCCGCATCACGACCGTGCGATTGACCACAGAACAGCAACGCCGGGAGGGCCCTCAACCCGCAGTCGATTGATATCCCGTGCGACAACTTCCTTGACACTCACCGATCTTGGCTGGCGCTTGTCAGATCCACGCTTCTATTTGTTGAAGCGGTCGCGCTACAAGCCATCGTTTGGCTGACATTCAACCCTTCTCGAAGGCAGTTATGGGCCAGTCGTTCGACTCAGCGAGTAAGAAAATTGGTGAACTGCTTGGCAGTTTTGAGCGCCGTGTCGTTGCAGTACCGCGCTTTCAGCGCGGCTACAGATGGGAGCGGCCGCACGTTGCCACCTTTTGGTCCGACGTTCTTGCATTCAGCGCCGAGGGACACGGACGCCGGAGTATGGCGCCAAGAAGTAGGTAGCGTTCCTCCTCCACCGCGCGGCAACCCACAAGTGGCCTATCATCCATATGGCAGCATACGGTGAATGGAATCGCAAGGGAGCGACGCTGAGCGACGTCACAGCCAAGGCTGACTACGGCGTGAGTCGGGATTGCATCGTCAAAGGCATCCAGACTGGCAAACTGGAGTACCGCGAAGGGGCGATATGGGGCAATCCGTATCTCAGGGTCTTACGAAGTCAGCTTGAGCAATACATCGCTGAGGAACTTGGAGAGGATTACCTGCGCAGAGTCAAGAACCAAGCAGAGCTGCGCAGGGTCAAAAAGGAGATATCCGATCTCAAGAAGAGACTCGCGGGGTTTCAAGAGCGACAGAAGGAGCTTGAGGCATCATGGGACAAATGACAAACCACCGAACCATCAGCGCCAGTCGACGGAAAGACCGGGCCGTGCCGCCGTGGTGGTAACGAAGGATGAGGATTTCGTAGAGCTCGTCGAGCGCCTCGGCCCCCCACCGCAGGTCGTGTTGGCCTTCGTGTGGGCGATCCAGGTTTGGGACGGCGATGTGCTGGACGTCCCAAGTCCACGCGCCCACTCGACGGAACCTCGACGGCTGGCCATCGGCTGCATTGGCGACACGGTCATTGCGGTGGCGTTCGTGCTCATCGACAACGACGAAACCCGGCACATTATCTCGGCGCGCCACGCGAGCCGACAGGAACGGAGGCGCTATGCAATCCACACCGCGTAAGACAGGACTTCCCGGCGGACCGATCACCCTGGATCAGTCGCGGACGCTGTCGCGGTCCGTTCCGCGGATCGCCGCGCAGGTCCCGTCCGACAAGATGCTCCAAGCGCAGGTGGACGCCGATAAAGATGTCGCACCGTTGGCCACGGCCGACGAGCTCGACGCGGCGACGCTGGTGCCCGGGCCCACGCGCTCGCTCATCAGCCTGCGCGTGGACTAACGATGTGCTCGAGGCGTATAAGGCCACCGGCAAGGGATGGCAGACACGCATGCACGAGGTGCTGGCCGCCTCTGTCCGTGCCACAGCAGGCTATACGCTGGCGTCGATCGAGCTCCACCTGGAACAGGCGCGTCTGGCCGTGAAGCAGCTCGCTCGTCGCTGACTCTCCGTAGCCCAACTTGCCCGATGGCAGCAAAGAAACGCACTCGCGCAGAGCAGCCGCTCACCATGAAAGACGTGCGCGCACATCTCTCGGCGCAGCGCGCAGACACACTCGTTGAATTGCTGATGCAGCATGCAATGCGCGACGAAGGCCTCCGTCAGCGACTGTTGTTGGAGACGGCCAAGGCGACGCGCACCGGCGTCAACGTCGACACCTATCGACGTGCACTCGACAGCCCCATCGAATCATGAGAGAGGCCTATCTCGAAGTCACCTACCGGCATGGGCAACTCCTTGCTGCGTATCTCTATCTCCCGCACGCCACCCGACCAAAGAGCGTTCGGACGCGCCGCGTTGATCCTGGGCTGATCATTGATTTCGCTGCGAACGGCGAGCCGTTGGGAATCGAGATCACGGCGCCGGCACAAGCGACGGTGATCGCGGTCAATCGCGTACCTCGCGAACTGGGCTGCGCTCCAGTGCGCCGCATCGATCTCGCCCCGCTGCGAGCCGCGTTGGTCAAATTCTCTCGCGCGGCTCTGTGTAACGTGCGCTGCTGCAGACAAGGGCGCTCTGGTAGCTCGCAGTGAAAGTCGACGTCGTTGGCGCGATCACCGAGATCGAGCCCATCGCCGCGGGTCCGAGCCTCAAGGTGCGCGCCTTCCTCCGCAAGGCGTACGGCCGGGGGCGGTAGCGCAAGCTCACGGGCGTCGCGACCGTGCGCCTCCCGAATGGACGCCTGCGCCGCGTTGAGTTACACTGGTATGAGGCCCACGGCATCGGGAAGCGGGATCTCAAGATCAAAGGTTACCTCGATCAGCCATGAAGCGAACCGCGAAGCAATTTGCGCTGTGTATCGAGAACGGCGGGAACGAAGCCTCGCTGATCCTCGGCAAGGTTTATCCCATCGTACCGGACGCCCGTGCGCAGAAGGACGCTCTCGTGCGCATCGTCGATGAGACCGGCGAGGACTATCTCTTTGACGACGGGCAATTCGTGTTCGTCGAGTTCCCGCAGGCGGTGCGCCGCAAATTGCTCGCCCTGCAACGAGCCAGCTGACAGTCCTAACGAGTTTGCTGTCAAGGTCGCGCGCGTATCCTGCCGACGCTCCAGCTGAACGCGCCACACGGACGCTGCGGCTCTACCCCACCACTCCCCGCGCCGCCGTCGCCACCTTCTCCGCCGTAATCCCGAACTGCTGGTACAACACCGGCGCCGGCGCACTCGCACCGAAATGCTCAATGCCCACAATCGCGCCCGTGTCACCTACCCAGCGATACCAACTGGCCGGATGCGCGGCTTCCACCGCGACGCGCGGCACACCACGCGGCAACACACTGTCGCGATAGTCTGCGTCCTGCTGCGCAAACAGTTCAAAACTCGGCATGCTCACCACGCGAGCCGCCACCCCTTGCGCCGCCAGCAGGTCACGCGCCGCCAATGCAATCTCCACTTCCGAACCCGTCGCCATCAGCACCACGGCCGGCTGTGCGACATCGGCCAACACGTACGCGCCACGCGGGACACCAGCCTGAATCGCGCTGGTCTTCCCGAAATAGGCCAGCTTCTGCCGCGTGAGCACCAACGCGGTGGGACCGCTCCGATGCGTCAACGCAATCCGCCACGACTCCGCCACTTCATCGGCATCGGCCGGACGCAGCACCAGCAAGTTGGGAATACAACGCAGCGCCGCTAGTTGCTCCACCGGCTGGTGCGTAGGACCGTCTTCACCAAGGCCAATGGAATCGTGCGTGAACACGTACACGACCTGTACACCCATCAGTGCCGCCAAGCGAATAGACGGACGCATGTAGTCGGCAAACACCAGGAACGTGCCGCCATAGGGAATCACCCCGCCGTGCAGCGACATGCCGTTCATGATGGCACCCATACCATGTTCGCGAATGCCAAATTCAAAGTTGCGTCCGCCAGGATGCTCGGCGGTGAAAAACGGCGCCCCTTTCACGGCGGTGAGGTTGGAACCCGCCAAATCGGCCGATCCACCAATCAACTCCGGAATCGCCGATGCAATCGCGTTGATCACTACTCCACTCGATGCACGACTGGCCACCGCACCACTCTTCGCATCGAACGTTGGAAACGCCGTCGCCGCTTCGGCACGCAACTCCCCGCGCATACGGCGCTCGAACTCCGCCGCCAATTCCGGATGCGCCGCCACGTACGACGTCCACAGCGATTGCCACGCCGCGTGCGTTTCGGCCCGACGGGCCACCTGTTCACTCCAATGCGCACGCGCTTCATCCGGCACCGTGAACGGCTCGGGATAGTCCCAACCATACACCGCCTTGGTGAGCGCGATTTCGTCCTTGCCCAACGGTTCGCCGTGCGCCTTCGCCGTGTCCTGTCGATTGGGCGAACCAAATCCAATGTGCGTGCGCGTGATGATCATCGTCGGACGCTTCGCCTGGGCCTTGGCGGCGGCAATGGCATCATCAATTGCCGACAGATCGTTCACATCGGCTACATGCAACACATGCCATCCATACGCTTCGAACCGCTTCGCGGCATCATCGCTGCATGACAGATCCGTGCTGCCGTCAATCGTGATGTGGTTGTCGTCGTAAAAGCCGATCAGCTTGCCGAGTCCGAAGTGGCCGGCATACGATGCGGCTTCGTGCGAGAGGCCTTCCATGAGGCAGCCATCGCCGGCAATGAAGTACGTGTAATGGTCGACAATCTGGAATCCGTCGCGATTGAACGTGGCGGCCAGATGCGCTTCAGCCACCGCGAATCCCACGGCATTGGCGAAACCCTGACCAAGCGGTCCGGTGGTGGTTTCCACGCCGACGGTGTGATGCACCTCCGGATGCCCGGGTGTCTTGCTGCCCCATTGCCGAAAATTGCGGATCTCGCTCAGTGGCAGATCGTAGCCGGACATGTGGAGCGTGCCGTACAGCAGCATCGAGGCGTGGCCAACCGACAAAACGAATCGATCACGATCGACCCAGTGCGGCGCCGACGGGTCGTGACGCAAATGTCTCGCGTAGAGTGCGTACGCCAGCGGCGCCAGCGCCATCGGTGTCCCGGGGTGACCCGACTCCGCGGCCTGCACTGCGTCCATGGCCAGCGTGCGAACAGTATCAATAGCGAGACGCGTGATGTGGCGACTCGACGAAGGTGCAGCGACGGATACGACGGACACGTAGACTCCGGACGGAACGGTCAAGGCGAACGCCTTGTGAAGGCAGGCGCTCGCCGTCCGGAAAATAGTGTGTTCAGGCCCCGCCGAGGTACCGCGTGCGGATGATTTCCAGATGGTGTTGGAAGTGCCCGGCAATCATCCAGGCAAGGGCTCGCACCGACACCGGATTGCCACTCGCTGTTCCCACCTGAACGGCCGAGTTCTCGTCGAGCGAGCGCACCAACGCCAAAGTCGCAGCGCGCACAACATCAATTTCGGTCAGGATGTCCGCAAGCGTGCGATTCGCAGCCCGACTCTCGGGGACCCAGACGTCCTGATCGAAGCCAGGCAGCGGAGTCTTGTCACCGCGCGCAATCCTCAGCAGACGATAAATGAACACGCGCTCTGTATCGGCGACATGCAGCAGCGACTCGGCCAGGGTCCATTTCCCCGGCGCGTAACTGCGCTGTGCGGTTGCGTCGTTCACGCCGCTAACCAGCGTGTGCAGCGCGGCGGGTTGCGTGTTGAGGAGTGCGAGGAGACTCGGATTCCCCGCCGCACTCAGGGCACCAGCCGTGGTATCGAGGTAGACCAAGGCGAATGCGGCGTGCTCGTCGGCCGATGGTCGGGTATTGAGTGCAGTCACGTGACTCGAAGTAGAAGGCGGCAGCCATAACGATTCTTGATGCTACGAAAACCCAAGCGTATTGGCAACAGCGTTCAACTCCAACGTTCCCGCGACCGTTCCCTGCGCGAGTCGAGGTGATCCACCTCCTCGACCTCCCATGGCCTGCAAGGCGGTTCGCAACGCCTGTCCCGCGTCGACGCGGCTGCCCTCTGACGCCCCCAGCATCACGCCACCGGTGGACGGACTCAGCACCAGTACGACGCTCGATCCCAAGGTCAGCAACGCCTGGACCAGCGGCTCGGCATCGCGCACCGGACCCGAAACAGGGTCGAGGCGAATGTGCCGTATTCCGCTCGCGTTTGGGGGCGCCTCGTCCCATCTCGCCTGCGCCTCGTGACGCGAAAGATCCGTCATCAGCCGTTTTCGCTCGCGCTCCAACTCCGTCACTCGGCGGTGCTGCGTTTCCACCAACACCGGGAGGTCGTCGGGCGACGCGGTGAATTCACGGGCGATCGCAGTGAGCAACGTGGCGTCGGCACGTGCACGCGCCACGGCCCGCAGACCGCACACGAATTCCAGTCGCGTGTTTCCCTTGGTTCGCTCGGCACGACGAAGCAGGATGGCACCAATCTCGCCAGTATGCGTGACATGCGTGCCACCACACGCGCTGCGATCAACGTCCTCGATGGTGACAATGCGCAGCACCCCGTCGCGATCGCTCGCCTTTCGCAATCCGATGGCCCGTGTCGCTTCCTCAAATGTCACGGTAATGATGTGATTCTCGACGGCCATCTGATTCACCTGCCGTTCGATCTCAGGGATGGTATCAGGCTCGATGCTCGAACCGGCAACATCGACGGTATTCGTGGCGTCCCCAAAGTGCACGCTAACGGTGGGCCACCCGTACGCATCGCTCAGCAGGGCCGACAAGAGATGCTGCCCCGAATGCTGCTGCATGTGATGGAAGCGTCGATCCCAGTCAATCTGTCCCTCCACCGCATCTCCCACGGCGTACCCACAGGGTTCCGCGCACACGTGCACCACGCGCGTCTCCTCGTCGATCACGTCCACTACGGCGGTGGCACCGAGACGCCCGGTGTCGTACCGTTGACCCCCCGAGGTAGGATAGAACGCCGTCCGGTCAAGCACGACATGCCTTCCGTGATTCTCAACCGCGACGACCGAGGCCGAAAAGCGGGCCAGCCGTGCGTCGGTGTAGTAAAGTCGTTCAGTCATAGGCGAGGGGACGCGCTGGCGCAGCGCATTTGTCGTGCGTGGACCCGCGACGCAGGCGTATCTTTGATGGTATGACGGCCACGTCCCACGACAATATGCCTCACAGTGCAACGGCGCGTGGCGCTGGACGTATTGCGCTTCGGCACCGCGCACTGATGGTGGGAATGTTGTTGACGTGCAGCGCATGCACCGGCCTGCTGGCCTCTCGCCGAGCCAGCCCGCCGCCGCCAGTGAACGAGCGGCTCGCCAGCCGACCGACGCACCGCGTGCGGGACACACCGGTTGTGACGTCCGCGGCGCCGAATGCGATTGTCGCGGAACCCCCTGAGCCCGAGCCAGATCCGGGCGCGTCCGACTCCGCCGGCGTAGTGCGACTGATGCGTCTGGCGTTGGTGTGGCACACGATTGCGCTGCACCATCCCTGGGTGGCCACACGCGGCATCCCGTGGGATTCCGCGCTCATCATCGCCGCCACTCGTGTCCGCGTCGCGAGCGACGACGCAGCACTGCGCAGCGCCTACGACAAGTTCGTGGCAATTCTTCGTGATCCGATAACGCACATCGAATCCGCTACCATGATCGAGCCGGCGCCGGTTGCTGTCACCAGCGAACGCACCGGCGACAGCGTTGTGGTGATTCGCATTGCGCCCTCTGCCTTGCTGGACGCATCGGATTCCGCGCTGGTGGCGGCGGTCGCGAATCAACTGCCGGCGCGCGTTTTGATTGACGTGCGTGGTGCCTCCACGGCATATCCGTTCGAAACATCTGTACGACTCGACGACTTTCTGATTCGTACCGGCCTTGCCGATCGCCTGGTACTTGGCTCCATCGCTGTGCCGACTATCCGCACGCGGCGTATTGGTGTTGGGGGCGCCGCCACCGCGAACCGCACGGTACCGGTGTTTCAAGACGGCTGGCAGCAACCGGCCGAACGCACGGTTACGGGACACGCCACGCGTGCTCGGCGCGTTGTCATTCTGGCGGATTCAGGGACCGTGTTACCGTCGGTTCTGTTGGCCGCTCACGATGCCGGCGCATCCCTTGTTGCTTACGGCCGATTGCGACACGCAGCACCGGTGCCGCGCATTCGCGTTCCAATCACGACGGGTCTGGTAGCGACAATTCGCGTAGGTGAGCTGGTGCACGCTGATGGATCGGTTGACGTGCTGCCTGACACAACTCTCCAACGCGCCGCCGCCGTTGCGGGAGATCACGGCACGCAGGCAGCAATGGCGATGCTGCGCGCACCGGCACGACTGCCATTGGCCGAGCGCCCACTGCCACAATTCGTCGCGGCTGCAGTCACACCGGTGTTTTACGACACAACCGCGTACCCGTTCATGGG
Source organism: Gemmatimonadaceae bacterium (assembly GCA_031370885.1). Classification (GTDB taxonomy): domain Bacteria; phylum Gemmatimonadota; class Gemmatimonadetes; order Gemmatimonadales; family Gemmatimonadaceae; genus Gemmatimonas. Next base: position 4,772 of record JANMRE010000269.1, on the reverse strand, counting down.
GGCGCGGTTGTTGGCCGGATTTCGGTTGTGGAGCGCCATGCGCGCACGTCATGCGCATCGGGATCTGTACGACGACGATCTCGAAGCCGTTTTCGAGCGCGTGATTCCCCGGCTCGAAGCGGCACGCAGCGCCGAAGAGTATGCCAAGGGTATCGCTGAACTGGCGGCATCGCTCGACGACGCCGAAGGAATGCTGCATGGGGTGTCGTATGACGCAGTTGTTGGCGCTGCGGCGTTTCCGTTTCGGGTTCGCTCGGCAGAAGGCCGCGTGTTCATCACCGATATCATTCGCGATTCGGCCACGTCAGCACTGCTGCTGGTGCCCGGAACCGAAATTGTGGCAATCGATGGATTTCCGACAGTTGCCTGGCTGTCGGAGCATCGTCGTATGGCTCCCGCCTCCAACGACTGGACGCGGACGCGAAGCCTGATGCCACAGATGTCGCGGGGCCGCGCGCGCGACGCCACCGTGCGCGTGCGGGACGCGAACAATCGGGAGCGCGCGCTCTCGGTTCCACGGCGCGTGACGTATCGCGAGCTACTGCCAACGGTCGAGCGTCCTTCGGGCGCGCCTACGCGGCTGCTCAGTGACGGCATTGGATACCTCGATGTGGAGCGGCTCACGGAGGGCACGGTGGAGGCCGCGTTTGCCGCCGTCGCTGCGGTGCGAGGCCTCGTGCTCGACCTTCGCGGTGGGCTTACCGTGAACGACGCACGGTTGCTCAGACACCTCGCCACCAAACCGCGCGCCTTGATTGGTCGCGTTGTGCAGCGCACACTCACCGGTCCCTGTCTGGCAGCGATCCGGGAGGCCGCCGTCGAGTGTCCCGACGTGCGTGAAACGGAACCGTGGTGGCGCACGGTCGATACCGTGGCCGTATTTGGAGGTCGCATCGTGGCGTTGATTGATGAACGCACGCAAGGCGCGATGGAGCGATTCGCGCTCTCGCTGGAACAGATGTCCACCGTGACCTTGATCGGCAGTGCCAGCGCCGGCGCGCTCAGTTGGACCACCCCCCTGTCGCTTCCCGGCGGCCTGTCCGTGGGTATCGCCACGCAGGAAATTCGACGCGCCGATGGCGGTCAGATTCAACGCGTGGGATTGACTCCCGCGGTGGATGCACGGCCGACGGCGCGCGGACTTCGCGCCGGCGACGATGAGGTGCTGGCGCGCGCGCATCAGTGGTTGCAGCAGCAACTCGATCCACCGCGCAGACGCCGATAGCGTTCATGCCACGCATTGCCACCGCGCTGCGACTGCGGTCTGCGCGTTTATGAGTGTGTTCACGACGTCGCTGCCGATTGACGACGCCGTGCCGACGTTGCTCGCCGCGCTCGAGTTGCACTCGAACGTCGTGCTCGTCGCTCCGCCCGGTGCCGGGAAAACCACGCGCGTGCCACTCGCTTTGCTTGACGCTGAGTGGTTGGCAGGTCGCCGCATGGTCATGCTCGAGCCACGCCGTTTGGCGGCGCGCGCCGCGGCGCACTATATGGCGCGTATTTTGGGTGAGACGGTAGGTGATCGCGTGGGGTACCGGGTGCGCGGTGACACACGCGTGTCGAGTCGCACGCGCATCGAAGTGGTAACCGAGGGCGTGCTGACACGCCTGTTGTCCAACGACCAGACGCTTGAACCGTACGGTGCCGTGCTGTTCGACGAGTTCCACGAGCGTTCGCTGCACGCCGATCTGGGACTCGCGTTGACACTCGAAACACAACAGCACCTGCGCCCGACGTTGCGTGTGCTGGTGATGTCGGCCACACTCGATGGCGATCAGGTGGCACGACTGCTGGGTGGAGACGGTCCACCGGCGCCGGTGGTGCGGAGCGATGGGCGCCTGTTTCCGGTAGAGACGCGATACCGGCTTCCGCGACCCGATGAGCGACGTGAGGCCAGCGTGGCACGCACCGTGCGGGAGGCTTTGGTTGCCGACGAGGGCGACATCCTGGTGTTTCTTCCCGGCATGAACGAACAGCGACGTACGGCGGAACGACTGCTGGGCGACCCGTTGCTGGCGTCACAGCGCGCGACCGTGCATGTGCTGCACGGCAGTCTGCCGGTGAGTGAACAGGATGCGGCCATATCCGCCGCGCCAACCGGACAACGCAAGATTGTGTTGGCGACGAGCATCGCCGAGACGAGTCTCACGATCGAGGGTGTGCGGGTGGTGATCGACAATGGGTGGTCGCGATTGCCGCGCTTCGACGCGCGTGCGGGGCTCACACGCCTCGACACGGTGCGGGTAAGTCGCGCGTCGGCGGATCAGCGGCGTGGGCGCGCGGGTCGCGTTGCGCCCGGCGTGTGCTATCGATTGTGGGACGCGGCCGAGGACCATACGCTGATGCCCCGCACGCGTCCCGAAATCCTTGATGCGGATCTCTCGTCGCTGGCGCTGGAATTGGCCAACATGGGCGTGAGCGATGCGACATCTGTCCGGTGGATGGATCCGCCGCCCGTAGGCGCGTTTGCGCAGGCCCGCGAGTTGCTGATGCAGCTGGGTGCGCTCGACGCCGCCGGTCGCATCAGCGCGCATGGCCGTTTGATGGCCACGCTGCCGTTGGCGCCGCGGCTCGCGCACCTGCTGATTGGCGCTCAACAGCAGGGACTCGCGCGATTGGGCGCCGAGATTGTCGCGTTGCTGGAGGAGCGCGATGTACTGCGCGGTGAGGGCGGACCGCCGCCGTCGGATATGCGCCTGCGCCTGGAGGCGTTGCGGCGCACATCCGCAGCCGATGTGGTGAGCATGCATGGCGCATCGGTTGACGGAGACGCCATGCGCCGCGTGCGTGAACTGGTGTCGCAGTTGGGTCGTGACACGCCGCTTGGTCGCACCGGCCAAACGGCGGTGCCTGCGGCCGCATCGGCTGCGGAAATCACGACCGATGATCTTGAACACACGGGGTTACTGCTCGCGTTAGCCTATCCCGATCGCGTGGCGCAACGACGTCCCGGTGCCGCGCCGCGCTTTCTGATGCGTGGCGGTGCAGGGGCGGCTGTGTTGCGCGGTGACGCCTTGGCCGACTCGGCGTGGTTGGCGATTGCCGAGCTGGATGGCACGCCGCCCGAATACCGTGTGGCGCGGGCGGCCCCTCTGACGCGGGAGGACGTGCTGGAAGTGTTTGGCGAATACGTCGTGACGGCGCCCGTGGTGGAGTGGCACGAGGGGTCGCAGCGGGTGCGCGCGCATCGACGTTCGATGCTGGGCGCGATCGTGATTGACGAACACGCTATCAACGAGGTCGATCCCTCACTTGTGCGCCATGTGCTTGTGGACACCGTGCGACGGGTCGGTGTCGATGCGCTTCCGTGGAGTGAGATGGGCGCGCGTTTGCGCGCGCGACTGATGTTTGCACACACGCACGTCGCTGAGTGGCCGGATGTGAGTACTGAGGCGTTGACGGCATCGCTCGACACATGGTTTGCGCCGCATGTTGACGGCGTGCGCCGATGGAGCGAGCTGGCATCGCTCGACTGGAGTGAGGTGTTGCTGGCAATGCTGCCGTGGGATCGGCGCACAGCGCTCGACCGATTGGCGCCTACACATCTGGAGGTGCCGAGTGGTTCGCGCATCGCGCTGGACTACACCAATCCGGCTGCGCCCGTGCTGGCGGTGAAGCTGCAGGAAGTATTTGGCTGGAGCACGACACCCATGCTCTGCGACGGACGCGTGCCGGTGACACTGCATTTGCTGTCGCCAGCGCAGCGTCCCGTGCAGGTCACGCGCGATTTGGCAGGCTTCTGGCGCACGTCCTATTTCGAGGTGCGCAAGGAACTGCGCGGCCGCTACCCGCGGCATCCGTGGCCGGAGGATCCTCTGTCGGCCACGGCTACGCGTCGGGCCAAACCGCGCGGCACATGACGGGCAACCGTACTTCGTGGACGGGACACGGGTAGCGCGCGTGGCGCCTGTGCGCGGCCATGGTGCCTCGACTGGCTGGCTCTATCGACCGCCCAGTGCCGCGGACAGCGCATCGGCAAGGAGACTGACACCGAGCACCGCGACGGTAATCGCGAGTCCGGGAAACAGTGGTAACCACCACGCGACGCGCAGTAATGGCTGCGCCTGTCCGGCCAACAGTCCCCAACTCATGACATTCGGATCGCCAAGGCCAAGAAAGCCAAGACTTGCTTCAATGAGCAACACCTGTGCAAACAGCAAGCCAACTACCACGATGGCGCTTGGCAGCACATTCGGGAGGATGCTGCGCCAGAGAATTCGCGTGTCGGTGGCACCGCTGGCCTCGGCCGCGGCAACAAAATCAGCATGGCGCAGCGCAAGCACCTCACCCCGAACCACTCGCGCCAGTACTGGCCAGGAGGTCAATCCGAGCGTAAGCACCAGATGATCAATGCCTGGGCCGAGGAGGGCGACAACCACGATCACCAGAAAGAACCGTGGCAGCACCTGCAGCAACTCGGTAACGCGGAGCAACCCATCGTCAATCCAGCCACCAGCGTAGCCGCCAATCAGACCAATCAGCATTCCGCAAGCCAATGTCAGCGCACTCACCGACGCGGCCACCAGCAACGACGTGCGAGCGCCGAAGAGTATGCCACTCAGCAGGTCGCGGCCGAGGGCATCCGTTCCCATCCAATGCTGCATGGACGGCGCGGACAACGCCGATCCAGCCAGAGAGAACGGATCGGTGGACGTCAGGAGCGGGGCACAGAGAGCGATTGCAACGACGAACAGGGTAAAGGCGCCACCGATCTTTCCCGATGGGCGCGACAGCATCAACGCGACCGCCGCCGACGTTGAACGACGCGTTGC
>JANMRE010000263.1:0-13581 GCA_031370885.1 Gemmatimonadaceae bacterium | reverse complement strand
TGGACATGAGTTCCACACCATCGGCGCGGATGAGATACGCGCCGTCGTGTCGGAACAGCGCGATCAGGGTGCCGTTTGGCGTGCGCGCCTCGCCCAGCCGTTCAAGGGGTTTCATGGCACGAACGATAGTGACAACAGGTTAAACGCGCAGCAATTCTCGCGCAGTACGGAGCTGGCTTCGCTGCGAGACACCAAGCTTGCGCATGGAATAATGACCATGGTATAGTGACTATATTCAACGCTGGAGATCTCCATGACGGCGAGGAGAACAAAACCCATTGCCGGTAGTCCACACGCAGACCCCGCCGATCGCATATTGATCGCGCACGCGCAACTGTCCAACATGTCGCTCCTCACCTGCGACGCACGCATTATTGCGTACGCGGCTCGTCAGCGGGGCGTTCCCGTGTGCGATGCACGTCAATAGCATGCCAGTCACACTGGAGGAAATCACCGCCTCACTCGTCGTTCGTCTGGATACCACCGTCCTGCGTTCACTCGGCGGCTGTCAAACGAACGCCGTGCTTGGCCCCCAAGGTGACCGGGCCGTTGTCGGCACGCACGACTTCCTGGTGGTGGGCGTCGACGTGCCATCCGGAGTCTGCACGGCCGTCCCGCTGTTCTCGAAGACAGCGGTGGGCAATCAGCCATTACTCGAAAGCAAGAAAACCGGCAGCGCCGACCACTGGATTGGCGGCGACTCGTTCTTCTCGCACTGGCAGCACTGGCGTATTCCACTATCCGCGATTGTCGCGGCATCGGAACCAGACGCGGCCGCGCCAGCAACGCGTCGTCGCTACGCGGCGCAAGACCGCACAGCGCTCGATGACATTCGCAACTGGGAAAAGCGGAATCGCTCGGCGTATCGCGCCGCCTGACTCAGTACCCCACGGCCAAGCCAAACCCGCGCGGTTCGCTTACGCCGCGCCATACCGCTCCGTCGCGATGAATACTCTGCACCGTGGCCAGCCCACCCCACGGTGATCGTTTGACGGAATGCCCAAGCGGACGCATGAAGGTCACCGCCGAATCGGCCCACGGTATGCTCTCCACCACCAGTGAGTCGGGCACGTCCTGATGATGGAACTGCGGTGCCGCCATTGCCTCGCCCAATGACTTGTGATAGTCAAACACACTCACAATCAGGTGCGCCACGGCCGTGATGATGTACGCGCCACCGGCGGCACCGGTCACCAGCTCCGGCGCACCAGCTGAGTCAAGTACGATAGTGGGTGTCATGCTCGACAGCATGCGCTTGCCCGGTGCGATAGCGTTCGTAGCGCCCTGCACGAGTCCCATGGCGTTCACGGCACCGGTCTTGGTGGTGAAGTCGTCCATCTCATCGTTCAGCAGGAACTGCGCGCCCGGCACCGTGAACGCTGAACCGTAGCTCTCGTTGATGGTGGTGGTAATAGACACCGCGTTCCCTTTGGCATCGACGATGGCAAAGTGCGTGGTATGTCGCTTGTCTTTCGCGGGTACGGCGGGCGCACTCCCCGATGACATCTCACCGATTTCGGCGCGCAATGCCGCCGCCGTATCCTTCGAGAGAAACGACGCCGCTGGAATTTGTACAAATGCCGGATCGCCGAGCAGCGCGTTGCGACGCGCGAAGGCGCGTCGTTCGGCTTCCGCCAGCAGGTGAATGGCTTGTGGTGTGCGCCAGCCAAGCGCGTTGAGGTCTTTCCCTTCAAGGATGCCGAGGATGAGACCAAGGGTGAGACCACCAGACGAGACGGGGGGCATGGACACGACATGATGCCCGCGGTAGTCAAACTCCACTGGCGTGCGCCAGAGCGGTTGATAGGCACGCAAGTCGTCGTGCGTGATAATGCCGCCGCCCTGTTTCATGGCGGCGACAATATGATCGGCCGTTTCACCGGTGTAAAATCCGTCGCGACCCGCTTGCGCAATGCGACGCAGTGTCGCGGCCAACTGTGGTGCACGCCAGCGCGTGCCGATGGGCAAGAACTTTCCGTTTTGCAGGAACAGCGCCGCGCTGGCGGAATCTCGCGCCAGGCGATGCGCGCCGTTTTCGTCATCGTCGCTGAACGCGGTGTCAATGGCGAATCCCGTGTCGGCCAGCGCGATCGCCGTCTGCAGCAACTCGGCCCACGGTTTGGAGCCGTACTTCCTGTGTGCTTCGTAGAGACCAGCCACCGAACCCGGCACGCCGGCCGCCAATGCTCCCGTGACGCTCTTGTCGGTGGCGTCTCCGTTTGCCGCGAGGTACATGTCGCGCGTGGCGGCCTTGGGTGCGGTTTCGCGGAAGTCGAGTGCAACGTTTTTGCCGGCGATGCGCGCCACCATGAATCCGCCGCCACCGATATTGCCTGCGGCGGGATAGGTAACGGCGAGTGTCATCGCCACGGCAACGGCCGCATCCACCGCGTTACCGCCGCTTTTGAGCACGGCGAGTCCTGCGTTGCTGGCGAACGGAGACGCGGAGACCACCATCGCCGAATCGGCGGTGGTGACGCGGGCTTCGCGTTGGCGTGGCGGCGCAGGTTCATGCTGCGCGGCGGGAGACTCGGCCTTTCCGCACCCACCCACCAGGGCAAGTGCACTGAGCGCAGCAACGACAGAACGACGCATGATGGCCAAAGGGGTTGGGGATTGCGACATGAACACAGGGCGTACCAGTGCGGCTAACGTACGTCGAACGCGCGACTTTCCGTTCCGAAGCGATTGACGATGCTGACAATCACGCGTGTTGGTGCAGCGTCCGCACCGGTCGCCAACACCAGCCTCCGCTGCGTGGCCGGCACAATCCAACTACGCCACCCGTTCTCGCTGAGCGCCCGCACGGTAATCCAACGGGCGCCCGCGGCCGAGGCGATGCGCAACAGGTGGTCGCCACTGGCCGCGTCGCGTGTCAACACCGCGCGCGGCATGGGCGGCAGGTGCTGGGAAAGCCATGGCGAAGCGGGAACCAATGCGGGTGCGCTGTAGAGGTCTGCAAACAGGCGATCGGCCAGTGCCTCTGCGGCCGTAGGGCGCGGCGGTTGCGTGGCGACACCCACGCTCACGCTGTCGCGACTCACGCCGCTTACCGCCATCAGGGCCCGCGCACTGAACAGCACATCACCCGTGGCAGCGGTGGCACGCGTGGCACGAATCTGCGCATTCAACTCGTCGGGCAACCAGGTCCCACCAGCAGCAGCCCGGCTGGCGTTGTGTCCCGGCCAGATGTGCCGCGCCTTCACATTTTCGCTCAACCACCAATCCAGCAGCACGGGATATGCTTGCGGCTTTTGCGCGATGGGCCAATACAGTTGCGGCGTGAAGTAGTCGATCCACCCTTCGCGCAACCACCGACGGGAATCGCCGTACAGTTTCTCGTACGAGTCGAATCCCTTGATTTGTTCGGGATATCCCGGACGCCAGATACCGAACGGACTGATACCCACTTTCACCCACGGCTTGAGCGCTTTGGTTCGGCGATAGAGCTGTTGCACCAGCGTATCAACGTTGTGTCGCCGCCAATCGCTCAACCCCAGTGTGCCACCGCGACGCACGTAGCGTGCATAGCTGCCTGAATCGGGAAACGGCACGTCGAGTTTGTCCGGACCAAGGTCCGGGTACGGATAGAAGTAGTCATCGATGTGAATGCCGTCCACGTCATATCGCGTTACCACGTCCAGCATCACGTCAAGCGTTCGCTTGAGCACCGCCGGTTCGCCCGGATCCATCCAGAGGTACTTCCCATACGCGCGCACGAGTTGCGGATGCGTGACGCTGATATGTGTGCGCGCGGCGGGGCTGGTGGCACTCGGATGGCGTGCACGGTACGGGTTGAACCATGCGTGCAACTCGAGTCCGCGGGCATGCGCCTCACGCACCGCGAAGGTGAGCGGATCGTAGTACGGCTCGGGCGCACGCCCCTCCACACCGGTGAGATACGCCGACCACGGCTCGTAGCGCGACGCATACAGCGCATCGGCCGCCGGTCGGACCTGCAGCAACACCGCGTTCAGGTTGAGGGTGCGCGCCCGATCGAGAATTTGCAGCAGTTCGGACTGCTGCTGCCATGATGACAGCCCTGGCTTTGACGGCCAGTCGATATTGGCCACGCTGGCCACCCACACCCCGCGGAACTCGCGAGGGATGACCGGCGGCGGCACGGCGGGTTGCGCGTGCGCCGTTGCGAAAACAGCGATCACACACGCGACGGCGGCACGCAGTTGGTCGAACGGGCGCATGACGTGTGGGATGGCGAGAAAACAGACAGGAGAACAAAGGTACGGGCGAATCGAAACATTCAGAAGGGGACGCGGCAGCACCGCGATGGTGGTCGAGTCCTTGCGCACGTCCATGCCGAGATCGATCATAGACGCGGCAGGAGCAGGCACAGTCGACGCAGCAGCAGTACGTGATGACATGGGTTGGTCTCCGGGAAATGCGACCGTGCGTGATTTGTCGCAGGTGGCGCTGGTGACTCCGTCGAACGCGCCAGGAATCAACCGACGCGAAGATCGGAGGCCAGCCGCGTCATAACTTCTATGCCGACCTCCGACACCGTACGCTGTTCACGAACTTCACCCGTAGCATGGGCCAACGTGCCCAGAGGCAGCTATGAAGCAGTACAAGGTCGAGGCGCTCGTCTACTACACGAAGGTCACCCTCGACAAGCAGCACATCGTCAAATCGTCAGTGACCGAGGCATGACGCGGCGTTGCAGCGGACAAGGCGCGGCGCAACCCCATGCGCCGATCGACACACACCTCGACCCCGCACGCCCGACGCCGGACATGAAGGCGCAGGTGGCTGCCGCGGGGCCGGCGTGTCCTGCGGTGATCGGGATCGACGAGATCTCGATTCGGAAAGGCCACGTGTATCGCATCATCGTCAGTGACCTGGAGCGCGGACAGCCAATCTGGTTTGGCGGCACCGATCGCTCCGACGCAAGCATGACCATGTTCTATGATTTCCTGGGCGTCCCCGAGACGGCAGGCATGCGGCACGCCGTGGTGGAGATCTGGAAACGGTTTCGCACCGCGACCCAGGCACAGGTGCCGACCGCAGCGTTATACCGCGTGTCGACGCTTCTTCGTCTGAATGGCTCTCGCAAGATCGGCGCTCGTTGCCCCGAGGCCGACTAATGCACGAACCAGCAGGTCAAACGAGACCGAGGCTTCGCCCGCTTCCATTTTTGCGACGCGCGACTGGCTCGAGTGTAGACGCTTGGCAACGGCCTCCTGCGAGAGCCCGAGTGTCGCCCGACGCGCGCGTAGCGCGTCACTGAGCCGCAGTTTGAGATCGACCAGCGCCGATTCTTCGGGCGTGAGTTCGAGAAAGTCATCCACCGATCCGACGACCCACCCCTGCGCCTCCAACGCCGACTGCTTTGCCTTCCGCATCGGTCATCCCTCCGATTGGGTCACGCGATCGTACCGTTGTAGCCGCCCCCGTCCTGTCGCCAAGACCGTGGTTGGCGTAGCCTGCGTCTTCCTGGCAAAGACGTCGACGATCACCACAGCGTCCGGATCGAGCCGATACAGCATGCGCCACGTACGTGCGGCGTCGGAAACGCGAAGCTCGCCGCAACGCGCACCGAGTGTCGGCATGGGTCGTGCATGCGGCATGCTGAGCGAATCTCCACGCTGCAACCGACGTAGCAGCACGTCGGCCTCGAGGCGAGCGGCGGCCGAGAACGGCGGCGTCTTCACCGACCCACGGAGCCACACCAACGGTCGTCTCGTCGTCGCCACATGGGAATAGTATGTCATTATGGACATATGTCAAGGTGGACATCGTGCCCTCAACGCATGACGAGGGGTGCTGCAGACGAACGCAATGTGCGGTCTGGAGTGACCCCGTCGGCTGTGAAAGATACTGCGGCATCAGCGCGGACTTCGGTTGAACGTGGATGGGGCGCCGCTGATTCAGGGTGCCGCACCTCTCGCTGTGCTCCCTCGCTTCGGAGTCCGGTGTGTTCACAAAACGCGAGTGGGACGATCTCTGCTTGGTATCGCCCCTGTCACCGCGCTCGCTGCACTGCGGCATCCTCTCGGAAGCAGCGCGACCCCGCCGGGCCCCACTCGCCCGCTTACCCGTGGCCGCGACGCCGCGGGATCGCACCCTACTATCCCTCAACCCCGATTCAAATTGCTATCGTGTCGATCCAGCTCGGACAACATCGCTTCGCCGAGCTAGCCAGCGTAGAGGCGTCTGAGCAGAAGCGCCCTGACTTCGCCTTCGGTCGCGCCGGTGTGCTGCGACTGGATTCCTGCACGCGCCAGCGCGACCGCCGTTCTGAACATCGACGCGGCCATGCGCACGCGGTCGGCCGCCGTCCGCTCACGATAGCGTTGATCGAGAAGCTGCGTGACATCGTTCGGCGTGTCGCTCATCGGTCCCTCGCGTGCTGCAGATCCGCCGAGAGGTCGAGTCGGTTGCTCCACGTCGCGAGGTACACCTCATCGAGGCCAAGCCCGGCGGCAAGCAGCGACCTGACGTCCTTCAGCTGTTGCTCGGAACCGGTATCGCGCCGCCAGAGCAATTTCGCCAGCACCAAGTCTTCCGGCGAGATGAACCAGGCGCTGAAATCCCCCAGGGCAATCCACCGACGCCGCGCGAACTGCTGGTCGGCGAATGCGTGCGGTTTCCGTACGATGAAGTCCAGTTTGAGAAGGGTTGCGTTGTGAATGACGTCGATGTCGCGGGTCATGCGTGGTGTGGCGTACGCCGCAAGTGCGAACGAGCCGGTAATCAGGTACTCGATCCCGACCGCCTCCAGGCGCGACACGGCCAGCGCCAGCACCTCAAACTCCTCGCTCATGGGAGAACGCAAGCCGGATGGCTGCACGACTACAAGCACCATGGCACCACCACGATTCTGCCAGTCGCCGGCGTCAGTGGCAGCGGAGTGGCGTGGCGAATCGCGTTCTGAGACCGGCCTGCGTTGGTCGCGACGCCAGCGCGTCACGGCGCCGTTGATCACCCGCGCGCGTTCTGCAGCGCGTCGCCAATCGTGTTCACCGACAGCACTGTGAGCAGTATCAGCAGCCCGGGATACAGTGCGAGCCACGGGTACGACGTGAGATACGTCTGCGCGCCGCTCAGCATGTTGCCCCATGACGCGGCGGGCGGTTGCACACCAAGGCCGAGAAACGACAGCGCCGATTCCATGAGAATCGCCGATGGTACGCCGACGCTGGCGGCAACGAGTACCGTGGGCACGATGCTCGGCAGCATATGACGCATCATGATCGTGAGTCGTGGGGCTCCCAGCGCGCGCGCGGCCTCGACAAATGGCTGTTCCCGCAACATGCGGAGTTCACCGCGCACCACGCGTGCCGCGCCCATCCACGACGTGGCGCCGATTGCGCACAACAGAGTGAACACTGAAGGACCCATGAACGTGAGCACGAGAATCACGACGAACAGCGCGGGCACGGCGAGTGAGGCGTCGGTGAGGCGCATGAGCACGGCGTCCACCCAGCCACCGGCAAACCCGGCGACGGTGCCAATTGCCGTGCCAAGTCCAACCGCGAGGACCATCGCGAGCAAACCAACCGTGAGCGACACGCGAGCGCCCGCCAGCAGCCGCGCCAGCAGGTCGCGGCCACTTTCATCAGTGCCCAATGGGTGAGTGGCGGTTGGGCCGATGCCGACGATCGACAGATCCATCGTGTGCGGATCAACGCGGTACACGGCGGGCCCGATGACCGCCATCACGATCAGGACCAGTAGCGTCAACACCGCGAGGTTGACGCGCCACGTACGAGTGCGCGCCACTGCAGTGCCGACGATCATGTGGCGCGAATGCGCGGATCCATCAGCATCTGCGTCACATCGGCAACGATGCTGGCGATGACGACGCCCGCCGACACCACGAGCGTCACCGCCATCACCAGGGGATAGTCTCGACCGAGCGCTGCTTCGACGCCGAGCCGACCCATGCCGGGCCACGAAAACACGGTTTCGGTGATCGCAGCACCACCCACCAATCGTGGCAACTGGAGTCCAATGACATTCACAACCGAGAGGAGTGCATGACGCAGTACGTGACGCCACAGGATGCGCCGAGGCGAGATGCCGCGCGCACGCGCCGCCTGAATGAACGGCAGTGCCAGCGTGGTACGAGCGGCGGACCGGGTGTAGCGCACGACTTCGGCGCACCCGGCCGCGGCGAGTACGAGTGCGGGCAGCAGGAGGTGCCGTACGCGGTCAGCGAGACCGACGACGTCGCCCTCCGTTACCGCTCCGCCGGCGGGCAGCGCGCGCGCCCAGACCGCGAACACCAGGATCGACATCAGTCCCAACCAGAATGCAGGTACCGCCAGCGCGATTCCGCTCGACAACGTGACAAATCGGTCCAAAAAACTTCCCGGGCGCGCTGCTGCGGAAATGCCGAGTGGAATGCCCACGCCGAGAGTGAGCAGTAACGCGGTGCCGGCAAGGAGCAGCGTCTGAGGAAGGCGCGCGCTGATCGTCGCCAGGGACGACGTCTGATAGAGGAACGACGCGCCAAGGTCACCACGAACGGCGCGTCCAAGCCAGCGCGTGTATTGCACAGTGGCCGGCTGGTCCAGCCCAAGTCGAGTCTCGATAGCCGCACGCTCAGCCACGCTTAGTTTCGGGTCGGCAAGCAGTGACGGCCCGCCCGGCGCTGCCATCATGATGGCGAACGTGACAGTGCTCACCAGCAGCAGGACAAAGAGCCCGTGGCCAAGGCGCCGAACGAGAAATAGGATCATGTGTGCGTCGTCCTACTTCGCGAACCGGAATCGTTCGCTGTGCCGCAGCGCGTCGCGAATGCCAAGGTTGGGAATGCCATGCAGGCGCGTACTCACCGCCTGAATCTCCCTCGGATAGAACAGCACCAGAACGGGCGGGTCTTCACGCTCCAGTTGCTGAAAGGCGCGGTAAATCTCGTGGCGCTGACCCGTGTCCGTCGTTGCCCGTCCCAGCGTGAGCAGTGAGTCGGCCGTTCGGTTGCTCCACTTTCCATGATTGTTGTCCTGACTCGTGACGTAGAACGAGAATTGATCCGGGTCGGGCGGCGTGGTCCACCAGATCAGCACCGCGGCGTACGTCGCGGGCAGCACGCGGTCGCGCACGAGCGCGGCAAACTCCATCGCGCGAATGGACACCTTCACGCCGATGCGGCCGAGGTCCTGCTGCACGGCGAGTGCGGACTGTTCGCGCGTCGGATTTCCCTTGTCGACGAGCAGCTCGAACGCGAACGGTTCGCCCCTCACATTCCGCAGTGTGCCATCGGGTCCTGCGTTCCATCCGGCGCTCGCCAGCAGCCGTCGCGTCGAATCCGGCGCGTACGGAATCGGAGCGGCAGAGGAGTCGTAATAGTCGCGCAACGCGACCGGAATAGTGCCGCCCGGGAGATCGCCGTAGCCCTTGAGAACTCCGCGCACGATCGCCGGCCGATTGATCGCGTATCCCAGCGCGCGCCTGACGAGCGGGCTCGCGAACATCGGTGTCGACGCATTGAAACCCACGTACCAGTGCTGCACCACCGGGACCTGCAGCAATCGAACGCCCGCCACCCCCTGCACGCTGCCGAGGTTCGCCGGCTCGATGGTGATGAGGTCGAGTTCACCCGCGCGCAGCTGGGCCACCTGCGCGTTGACGTCGGGCACGATCTTGAACACGATACGCTCCACGCCCGGAGTCGCGCCGTAATAACGGGCGTTCCGCACCAGCGTGACACTGGAGCCGGGCGCCACGCGTTCGATGCGGAACGGTCCCGTTCCGACGGGCGACGTGCGATTGAACGCAACGGCATCGGTGAGCTTCGTGCCCTTGAGGATGTGTTCGGGCAGGATACCGGCGTTGTATCCCAGCAGCGGGAGCAGCGGTGCGAAGGGCGCTTTCAGCCGAAAGCGCACGGTGAGCGAGTCGACAATGTCGACGCCGGCCACCGCAGCGAAGTCGGATCTGAGGCGCGAGCCCGAGGCGAGATCGAGAATCTGATCGAACGTGTACTTCACGTCGCGGGCAGTGAACGTCGCCCCGTCGTGCCATGTGACACCCGCTCGCAGCGCGAAGGTCCAGGAGAGTCCATCCGCCGCAGCGTGCCACGACACCGCGAGGTCAGGCACCGGGCGCAGTGCTTCGTCCGGCCGCACCAGGCCCGGAAAGAGCACCTTGTTGACCATCACCGATCCGATGTCCGGAGCGATGACCGGATTGAAGATCGGGTCGTTGATCAACGGCAGGCGCAACGTGTTGTCCGAGTGCGCGGCGCCGCCGCTACAGGCCGTCACCACGCCGAGCGAAACGCACACCCACGTCACGCAACACCTCACCCGCCGGGCTCCATGGCGTGCTCGAGCGCAAGCCGACCGTCGCGCAGCGCGGCGACCAATCGATTCTGGCCGCGCACGAGGTGCGTGGCGAGAAAGCCACGATCCCACTCCGACATCTCGGGCGCCTGCAGTGCAGCGGCAAGATCAGGCAATGCCGGCGTGGTTTCCGCAGGATCGTGAAAAAACTCAGGCCCGCGCGTGTAGTTGACCCGGACCAGCAGTCGCGCGAGACGTCGCAGCGCACGATTGGTTCGCCGCGTGACCGCGTCCACCACCGAAAGCGTCGCCACGTTCCGCGCGTGCACATCGAATTTCTCGAGCGCGGCATCGAGCTGCTCGAGTGCCACGCGAGCCGGCGAGAAGTCCACCAGTCCCTGTACAGGAGCAGCGTAGCTTTCGAGCGTCTTGCGCACGGTACGCACCGTCTTGCGGAAATCGAATGGCGCCACCGTTGCGTTCGCGACGCCCATCACCGACGCGAGATAGATCTTGATGTCTGTCAGCAGGATGTCGCGATCGGCGATGTGAATCAGGTCCTCTTCAGTGTGCCATGCGATGTTCGCTCCGCACCCGCCGACTGCATAATAGCCGAGTCGCTCGCGGTGCTCATGCGGCATGGTGGAGAGCAGCATGAAAAACGACGAGATGCCGATGTTGTTGAACGAATAGTCGCCGGCCTGATGCGGCCGCTCGCCCTTGAGCTCCTTGCCGGCGACGGCGTTGATCACACCGGCACAGTATTCCTCCGTCTCATCCATCAGCGAGACATCGATGTACTCGGTGGCCCAACGGCAGCCCGGGGAGTCGCAGTTCACCTGTGCGATGCAGTTCTCGTACAGGTCGATGGCGAAGTGATCGGCGAACCAGGTACTGCCGGCATACCGGCCGGTGGAATGACCCGGCCACCACGCGATGCGCACCGATCGCTTGAGTCGATCGCGGTGTTTCCACAGCACGCGCGCCACTTCCAGCATGCACGCATCGCCGACGGCGTTGTCGCCAATGCCAAAGTCCCACGAGTCATAGTGCCCGTGCAGCAGCACAAACGATTCCGGTTCGTCGGTGCCCGGAATCGTGACCACCGGAATGGGTGATTCGAACCACCCCTCCGTCACCTCGGAGCGCAACGTGATGTCGCCGCCGGTGGCGGCGTGCGCAATGAGGATCTGGCCGTCGGGATTGTTGACTGCCACGACAGCGATCGTCGGCTTCCGAGGCAGATCACGCAGGTCGGGCGTGCCCCACACTGTGGTGCAGATGCCCCAATGCGGATTGGCGCCGGGATTCACGGCAATCATGCCGAGCGCACCACGCTGTTCGAAATACGCCACCTTGCCCGGCATACCGAACCCTTCGCTAACGACGATTTTTCCGGCCACGTCGATGTCGGCGTCGCTCACGAAGCCCTTCGTGAACATTTCGTCTGCGTTACGCGCATATCGTGCCGGCACGTACACAAGAGGTGCCGTGAGCCCGTCCGGGTAGGGCACACTCATGGCCATCGGCTTCGCTCGCAGCGTCGCATCCTTGACCGTGACGGACGCCTTTCCCGGCAGGCTGAGGAACAGGGTGGGCCGGTGGACCTCAACCGGCACACCGTGCGCACGCAACCGCGTGACGATTTCGTCCGCGGCCGTCGCTACATCATTCGGGTGCTCACGGCGCAGGGTGGTGAAGCGCTCGATCAGTGGCCACGGAGCGTCGAGGGAGACGTCCGTGAGGGCTGCGGTCACATCTGGAGAGAGCGGCACAAGGGAGTCTGGTCGAGGGCGCGAGAGCGTGGTAGCAGACGCCGGAATCGAGGCGCGCGCGAAGGCCACGTCAAGTAGCGGTTGCCGGTCACGCGTCGGGTTGACGTTCTCCCCCAAAAGTTGGACAGGCGGGCTCGTTACCAGAGAGTTGGCTTCAGGCGGACTGTCGCGGCAACTATTCTGGCGGCGATTTTGCCAGGCCGGAGGTCGTGCACGTTGCTCTCCGAGCGACGAAGTCGGGTAATGGAGTCGAACTGCGCGGTAACGTCTGGTAGCTGATCGGGCCTTCAGTGGTTTGTGCCGAGAAGTCGGGCGCGTTGCTGCCAATACGGTCGTCATCGGTGCGGCTCGTCTGGCTGGTAGAAGGGGCAGGGTGTTTTTGATGCGCGTCTACGTTACGCGGCGCGCCCCTCGCCCGCCAGCGACCTGGGCGCGAGCTCAGCGTATGACAACATCCGGCAGGTGACCGTCCATCGCCGAGTGGACTCGGCGCCGCTGCTGCAGGTATTGTTTCGATGCGCTGCGGTGACGGGGAAATGACACTGTAGCGTATCCTGCAGGCATGACGTCGACTCGATACAACAGGACGCGCGCGATGGCCGGCACTGGCATGCTGATGACCGCCGATGAGTTGCTCGGCTATGAGGTCCCTGGCAAGCGGACTGAGCTCAGGCGCGGGCATCTGCTCGTGCATGAACCGCCCGGCTTTGAACATGCTGATATTGTGGCGCGCATCACGACGGCCCTTGTGCTCCATGTTCGTGCGAGCACGCCGCCGCTCGGGCGCGTCGTTGCGGGTGATCCCGGCTTCAGACTTGAGCGCAATCCTGACACGGTTCGCGCGCCGGACGTCGCGTTCGTTGGGCGAAATCGCCTTCCACCGGGTCCTGTTCGCGGCTTCGCTGACTTCGTCCCCGATCTCGCCGTCGAGGTCCGCTCGCCATCCGACCGCACCGGCGAGTTGCTTGTCAAGGTTGGTGACTGGCTGAACGCCGGCGTCGCCCTGTTGTGGGTGATTGACCCCGTGCGACGCTGCGCGCAGGTGTATCGTCCCGATGGACTGGTCACAATCCTCGGCGAGTCAGAGACACTCATGGGGGAAACCGTTCTACCAGGGTTCACGCTCGCGCTGTCAACCCTCTTCGACGATGACGAGGCGGGCCGCGTGCGACATCTTCGGTTCACGCGCGCGCAGTGACACGCCACACCCTGCAAGGGGGCCCTTCATTCCCGTCCCGGTCAGACTCGCGGGAATCCATCCGCTGCGCTTACATAGTAGCGCATGACGGATGAACTGAACTCCGAAGGCATCTCTCGCCGGTTCGCGCTGAAGCGACTCGGAGCGGTGGCCTCAGGCGCATGGCGTCCAGCACTGCGAGACCCCAGTGATGAACTGCTTCTCGAAGTCGCCATGGCCGCTGCATGCCGGAACATCGTGACCCACAACGTGCGCGACTTTGCCGGCAGCGAGCGATTCGCCGTTCACATCTGTACCCCACGCGAGTGGCTGACCAAAATAGGAGAACGACCATGAGCGCATTGAGCCTACGGCTGCCTGA
>JANMRE010000258.1:0-1151 GCA_031370885.1 Gemmatimonadaceae bacterium | reverse complement strand
CGCCCCATCACACCACTGTGGTCGCGATAGCCATTGGTACGCAGCGCGCTCGCGCGCGCGTACACGGCAAGACGACTGTCGGTGAGCCCCGAGTGGAACGACGCGCTGGCCCGCTGGGCGCCGAATGAACCGAGTTGCACGCTGGCGTCACTGCCGGCGTTCTTGATGGCAACCGGCATGGTTTCGAAGTTCACCGAACCCGCGAACGACGCGGTGCCCGCCGTACTCGTACCCACGCCTCGCTGCACCTGGACCGATTGCACATTCGCCATGAGATCGGCGAAGTTCGCGAAATAGAGAACCTGGTCCTCCATGTCGTTGAGCGGAATTCCGTCAACGGTGATGTTGATGCGTGTTTGGTCGAGACCACGCAACCGCAGGTAGCTGTAGCCCCATGGGGTGCCCGTTTCCGTGTGCGCGGTCAGCGACGGCGACACGCCTTGCAGCAACAACGGCACATCCTGTCCGAAATGGCGCTGTGTGATGACGTCTTGGCGAATCGTCGTCTGCGCAATGGGTGCCGATTCACCCGCGCGAATGGCCGAAACCAGCACGCGTTCAATACGCTGTCCGGAATCGGCGCGTGCACTGCTGTCGCGACGCACGGGCGGAACCGATTGGGCAGCGGCCGCTGTGGGCAGCGAGACGATCGCCGCGGCAGTAGCCAGCACACACGGGCGCCAGCGGCGCGCATTGATACGTTCGAACATGGATGGACTCCCTACGCCGGTACGAACCGGATCAGGTTCTGCGGGACTCTCTCAGCCTGCGCGCGACAGTGCGGCAGGCACCCCGGTCTTGTTGCCTGCAAGTTATCCATGTGGTCGGCGCGCGCGCTACCTTCACCGTCATGTTTGACGGCCTGTTCAATCTCTGCGCCTGGCTCATCGCGCACGGCAGTTCCTGCGCCGAACTGTTCGGATTCCTTACCGGCGTGCTCAACGTCTGGCTGGTCACGCGCGAAAATATCTGGAGCTGGCCACTCGGCGTGCTCAATGCCGGCTTTTACATCGTGGTGTTTGCGCAGACGGGTCTCTACTCGGATACCGGCCTGCAGGTTGTGTACCTGACGCTTTCGTTCTATGGCTGGTGGCACTGGGCGCGCGGTGACGCATCACGCGCACCGGTGGTGGTCACTCGCGCCTCCGTTC
>JANMRE010000239.1:0-7637 GCA_031370885.1 Gemmatimonadaceae bacterium | reverse complement strand
GGAATCAATACCGTATCGATGATGTGGATGACGCCGTTTTTGGCCATGATGTCGGCCTTCACGACGTTCGCGGTGCCGATCGTCAATTGCGTTCCCGTCATGCCGATGCGGGCGTCGCTCCCTTCGACGGTTTTCCGCCCCTTGCCATTGAGATGGGAAAAGTCGTCGGCGGTGAGTCTGCCGGCGATCACGTGATAGAGCAGCATGTTGCGCAGCGCACTCTTGTTCTTGAACAGCGCGTCAAGCGTGGCCTTGGGAAGTGTTGCGAACGCCTCATCACTGGGGACCAGGACCGTAAATGGACCCGGCCCCTTGAGCGTCTCAACGAGTCCGGCGTCGGTCAGGGCGCGCGTAAACGTCTTGAAGGTGCCCGCAGCGAGTGCAGTTTCAACGATGTCCTTGTCCTGCGCCTGCGCAACCGTGGGCGCGGCCATGGCCACCACCGCGCTCGATACCACGGCAAGCGAATATTTTCTCATGGTGCCTCACTGCGGTTTTTCAACCGCGGTTGTGGTACATCAACTTCGGTTGTGGTACATCAACTGCGGTTGGCGTACATCACCTGCGGTGGTCAACTGAGGTTCTGAACTGCGGTGGCAGTACCTCAACTGCAGTGGCACTACCTCAACTGCGGTGGCAGTACTTTAACTGCCGTTGCCGTACCGCATTCAAAGTGCCCGAAGTATGACCGACTCGAGCAACTGCAATCCGAAGTACGCAACAATGATCGTGATATCGAACATGCCGATATTCGGAATCACGCGACGCAGCGGCGCCAGGATTGGTTCCGTGAGCACGTACGACCAGCGCCACCACTTGGAGTACGCCGAGCCGCCCACCCAACTGGAGATCACCCGGGCGAAAAGGGCCACCTGCAGGATGCCGAAGGTCCAGCGCACCAGCACGAACAGAATCGATCCGGCCTGCGTCGCGTACGCCAGCATCGCCAACTGATCGCGCAAAAAACCGACGCCCGAAATCAGCAGCAGACCGCCGATGATCACGGCTGCCAGCGCCCACCACGGAGCGGCGTACGGCGTGCCGCCCGCCCTGAGCAGTCGACGCTCCATGGGAGCGATCAACCACGGATCGATTTTTTCACGCGTGAACCGCGCTATCGGCGAGAACGGTTGGAGTTTGCGGGTGCGCACGCCATACGACGCGAGTGCGGCGACGGCTGTGAGCACGCCCGCCGCAAACACCGCAGGGCGCAGCACCACGAGAACCACGTCGAAGAGGTTGATCACAGATCCGAACATGCTGAACAATACCCTACAGCGGCCGTTCGGGTCTCATCAGCATCTTGATCGTCCCCGGGAGCCCCGACAGTCGCTCCCGCCATGTCCGCCCGTGTGAAACACGCAGATACGCATCGAGCCGATCGGTGCTTGCCGGTCCGTAGCCAAACCACCACGGCTGGCGAACGCCGGAAAGCACGTCGTCCACCACGGTGCGCGTTCGGACGCACTCCATCAGCCCTTCCACGCCGTGCACGCGACCGACGCCACTGGCTTTCACTCCGCCGTGGGGGACTTCCGGAAGGCCAGCGGTGATCACCGCGTCGTTGATGGCGATGGTACCCGCTTCCAGGTGCGAAGCGATGCGCGCGCCGCGCGCGCGATCCCGTGTCCACACCGACGCGCTCAGTCCGTAGCGCGTACCGTTGGCCAGCGAGATCGCTTCGGTGGTTGATGCTGCGCGCATGACCGCGAGCACCGGGCCAAACGTCTCTTCCTGCCACACCCGCATGGCGGTAGTGACGCCGGAAAGCACGACCGCCGGAACCTCACGACGGCTCGCGCCGCCCGACAACCCTGAGGATGTGCGCGGCTCCTGGCGCGCCACCACCGTGGCGCCCTGGTCGATGGCTTCCTCCAGTTGCTCCATGATCAGCTCGCGTTGCGGTGCCGTGATCACCGGACCCATGTCAGCCGCTGAACCGTGATCTGCGGTGTTGGCCGCAATGGTGAGCCCCGCCACGGCGCGCGCGAGACGCGGCAGCAACTCGTCGTACGCCTTCCCCACGGCAATCACCCGTTTGGCGGCTACGCACGTCTGTCCGGCATTCGAAAACCGAGCCCACACGATGCCACTGGTAGCATGGTCCATGTCGGCATCCTCCAGCACGATCGCTGCATCGCTGCCACCTAATTCCAGCGACACCGGTACGAACCGCGGGGCGCATGACACCGCGATCGACCGTCCGGTGCGCTCGCTGCCCGTGAAGAACACCTTGTCTACCGTTGCGTTGACCAGCCCCGCACCCATACGCCCGTCCCCGTGCAGCACGATGAACACATCCGGCGGCACACCAGCCGCGAGCAACAATCGGGCGATATGATCGACGCAGCGCGGTGTATGCTCGCTCGGCTTGAGCACCACCGCGTTACCCGCAATCAGCGCTGTCATCGCGTGCATGGCGGGAAAGAAGAACGGGTAATTCCACGGACTCACCACCGCGACCACGCCAAACGGTTCGTAGTGCGTGATGATGGTCTTTCGCCAGGCAGCCATCGTCTGTGATCGCACCGTGCGCGTCGCCAACGACTCCTCAGCGATCCGCGACAGGAAGCGTGCCCCTTCCAGCGCCATCGCTACATCGGCGACGTAGCTCTCCGGCAGCGGCTTGCCCGATTCCTCGGTGATGGTTCGCGCAATCACCTCGCGATCGGCATACACCAATTGTCGGAAGCGCTCAATAACCTTGGCTCGCTGGACGACGCCTGTTGCTGCCCACGCTGGCTGCGCGGCGCGCGCGCGGTCGACCGCAACCTGTGCCTTGGCGAGCGCGACGGAAACCTCGCCGGTGCTGGCGTCAAGCATACCGGGGGAAAGCGGGATGCTGAACTCGGAGGAGACCGCAGAAATGGACATATGGCGCCTGAGCAGAGAACGAACGGTCCTCCTGAAAAGGTAGCCGATCCGGCGCAATGCGAAACGGTCCGCTCAGAGCGTTGGCGGCCGGGCGTTGATGGTGAACAATCCAGCGGCGGCCGCCACCGCCGTTTCCAGCGCAGCGAGCAGCGACTGCCACGGCTCCAGCGGCTGCCCCTCAAACGTTGCCGCACCGGCGTACGTCACGCCGATCATCACCGCACCCCACGTCGCCACAGCGGCCACCGTGTTCGCTGCGGTCGTGCCCGTCCTGCAAGCCCGTACCGTCCAGTATCCACCCGGCGCGAACCACGCCAGCAGCCACAGCGTGGTCATCAACAACGCCGCAGGTGAATCAAGGCGAATCACGCCCTGAAACAGCGACCATGCCAGCGCCGGCGTCAGTTCCATAGTTGCGTGTCGAACCGCCTGCGGCGAGTCGCTCTCTGACGCAGTCAACGACAGGAACCCGCGCGCCACTGTGGCCTCAAGTTTCACGCGCGCCAACGCCGACCGTGCCGAGAGCGCAAAGACATCGTGCAGCGCCAACTCGGGCGCATTGAGACCGTAGCGACGCGCGACCGTCGCGGTACGGACCACCGCACTGGTACCACGCTGACCCAGCAGGACGTGCGCCCGCCGCTCATCGGGCGCATGGACATACAGGACCGGGACCGTAAAATGACGTGCGTCGCGTCCACGGACGCGAACCGAGAGTCGCACGGTATCGGTGCGCGCCATCTGCGCGATCACGGGGCCCGTGCCGACGTGCGGAATGCCGACGCCGTTCACGAATCCGCTGTCGGGCTCTGCCGAGTACCATCCGTAGCCCGGCGTGAAGGGCAGCGAACTGGCGCTGACCGCGCTCGACGCGCCCACGCTGCGCGTTACCGGCGAAAGCAACCAACTGCTGACCATCAGTACGGAACTCGTTGCGAGCGTCCAGAGCACCAGCAACACCCGCGCCGCGTTCACTCGCGGATACAACAGCGCAGCCCGCGACGCGACAATCGCCGCCCCAAGCAGCGCACCCGTACTGTTGGTGACCACATCCGCCAGTGCCGGAGTACGACCCGGCGGCAGGCCCACGTATTGCAGTATTTCGACCAGCATCGACAATCCGGCTCCCATAAGCAGCGCCCGGCCGGTCCGCATCTGCAACAGCGCAAGCGCTGCGCCCAGCGGCACAAACAACGCCACGTTGCTGATCGCGTCCGACAGCCAATTCGGACCGCAGGTGACACACCACACGACAGGCAGCCCGCCAACTGCCCCGGGTGAGGGCACCAGTGTTGCCGCCGCAATGATCGAGAGTGCGACACCAAACGCGAAGGGTCCGCGCACCCGACGCCGTCCGTTCCCGCGCAACTTATCGTTGACCGGTCACGCGGCCGCTACCTGAGGATGGCTTTCGCTATCGTCTGCAACTGCATGTTGCTCGTGCCCTCGTAGATCGTGCCGATCTTCGCATCGCGATAGAACTTCTCCACCGGATAGTCGCGGGTGTACCCATAGCCGCCAAATAATTCCACACAGAGCGACGTGACGCGTTCGCACATCTGCGAGGCGTACAATTTCGCCATCGCGCCCTGCCGCGCGATATCGTGACCGGCATCCTTCAACCGCGCCGCATTGTACACCATCAATCGCGCGGCTTCGAGTTCCGTCGCCGCCTGCGCCACCTGGAACTGAATCCCCTGAAACTCCGACAGCGCCTTGCCGAACTGTTTGCGCTCTTTCAGGTGCGCCACGGTGGTATCGAGTGCGCCTTGGGCCACGCCAATCATTTGGGCGCCGATGCCAATGCGCCCTTCGTTGAGCGTTTCGATGGCGATCTTGTAGCCTGCGCCCACATCACCAAGCACATTCGTGTGGGGAACAATGCAGTTGTCGAAATGCAATGCGGTCGTGCTTGACGCACGGATGCCCAGCTTCTCTTCTTTCCGGCCCACTGAAAAGCCGGGCATACCGCGTTCCACCACGAATGCCGTAATCCCCTTGTAACCCGCCGCTGGTATCGCATTGGCGAAGACCACGAAAATGTCTGCCTCGCCACCATTGGTGATCCAGGCTTTCGCGCCATCAAGCGACCAGCCACCGTCCACCCGTTCGGCACGCGTGGCGAGCGCGAACGCATCCGAACCACTTCCCGGTTCGGAAAGGGCATACGCGCCAATCGTACCGCTGGTGAGTCGCGTAAGAAATTGCGCATGCTGTTCGGCGTTGCCGTAGCGATTGATCGGGTAGTTCACGAGCGTGTTCTGCACATCAACTTGAATCGCAGCGGCCGCATCGACCGTGCTGAGTGCTTCGACCGCCAACGTGACCATCATCAGGGTGCCGTCGGCGCCGCCAAACTGCTCGGGAACTTCGATCCCCATCAGCCCCAACTCCACGAACTTCGCGGTAACGGCGGGATCGAGCTTGCCGGCGTCTTCCATGTCGCGCACACGCGGTCGGACGACCAACTCGGCCAGTTCCAGAACAGCTGCGCGGAAGAGTTCCTCCTCCTCGGAAAGGATGCTGAGCGGGAGGCGGGAATTCGCAACGCTGCTGGTCATCTGGTGGGCGGTGGGGGGACCTGATCGCGGCGGGCTCAAACCCACACGAAGGTAACGACAAGGCCAAAACGCAGCATTTCAGTCGAGGTCGATTTTACGGCTGAGTTCGGCATGCCCCTTGCGGCAACTCTCGATGTGTGCAGGATTCAACCATCTACGTAACACCGGTCTCTATGCCCCGTATCGCCTTCCACTCCAACACTTACAGCGTCGCGCGTCGATTTGGCCGTGCGATTGGTGCCGTGGGCGTGATGGCATGCGGTTTGGCGTTGTTGCAGGGGTGCAGCGGTTCTGACGCAATTGCTCCGATTTCGCCCACCACTTCAACACCCGTGGGCCAAATTGTTGGTACGGCGACCGTCGGCACTATGCTCGATGCTCCCGTGCGGCTTTCCGTGACCGGGTCCGACCACCAGCCCATCGTCGGCGCCAAAGTACTCTGGGTGGTCGGCGACGGCGGTCGAGTGAGCTCCGCCGAAACGACCACCGATGGCAATGGCGTGGCGTCGGTTCGGTGGACGCTCGGAACCGCTGCCGGACTGCAGAGTCTCACCGCGAATGTCGCGGGGCTGCCTCCCGTCATCTTTGGTGCGAACGCGATTCCTGATCGTGCCGCCGTGGTGCGTCTGTCAACCGATCTTGTGCGCGTCACCGTGTTGGGTGATACGGTGCGATTTTCAACGTCGGTTTCCGACCAATATGGTAATGCCATCTCGACCATCCCGACGCTGAGTCTTGAGGGCGGCAGCGACGCGTTGGTAACTGTTGGTACGAAGTTCGTCGCTCGCAAACGCGGCATTGCGTTCATCCGGGCGACAGTCGACAACGTCACGGCGCGACTTGCCGTGCTGGTCGATCCGTTGCAGCCATCGGTGTCGCGCGTGTCGCCCGACACGCTCGTCCCTGGCGCTTCCATCGTGATCGAGGGCATCGGGTTTGCGCTGCTCCCCGAACTGGTCGACCTCACCGTGGCCGGCGTCAGAGTTGCCGTGACCAGGGCGTCGCCGTCCCGGATCGAGGCAACGCTGCCAAACTCGTACGGATGCCTCGCCACTGCGGCCCGACCGGTGAGGGTCATCGTCGCGGCTGACAGTGGAGAATTGGCCGTGCCGTTCCGTACCGCGACACGCATCGCGCTGTCCAAGGGCGAATCAGCCAACATGCTCGAGGCCGCGCAGGTCCGCTGCACCGAACTTGTGGCTCCACCAGGCAGCGCGAATGCCAAGTACATCGTGGCAGTGATCAATACCAGCCTCACTGCGGCTGCGACGTCGGGCTTCGAATTGCGTGGCGCAGGTGCTGGGGCGATGGCAGGGCAGGCGGCAGCGCCGCGCGCGTCCGCACAGGTGGCCGCGTCGTTCAGCGCGCCCTCGTTAGCCGCCAGCGCCAGCGCTTCCGCAGCGATGGCCCAGTTGGCGGCCGAAGAACGTCATAACGCGCAACATGACAGCCATCTGGACGCGCAGCGGGCCCTCAATGTGCGCTACGGTTCGCCGGCACCCAGTTGGCGCGCACTGGCCAAGATGAACGCCATGCGAGGCGTTGCCGCCACCGGCGTGGCTGGTGCACGCGCCCCTTTGTCGCTGGGTGATACGGTTACCATGAAGGCGCTGTTTACCAGCTGCACAACCGGTCGCGATGTGCGCGCCCGTGTGGTGTACGTCGGCACAAAGTCCGTGGTGCTGGAAGATGTCGCCGCGCCGCGCGCCGGGACCATGGACGAGCAGTATCGATTGATCGGCGACGAGTACGATCGCGTGCAGTATCCCCTCATGGTGAGCAAGATCGGCGACCCGCTCGCCATGAACGACGTGATGGGTGGTGACGGTCGGGTGACGATGCTGTTCACGCGATTCGTGAACGATTCCCTGCCAGGCATCGTCGGGTACGTGTCGGCCTGCAACTTTTACCCCAAGGGCACGTTCGCGGCGAGCAACGAAGACGACATCTTCTACGCCCGTGTCGCCAATGCGGGTGAGGCACCAACCGCCTGGCGTCGCTCACTCCGTGGCACCGTGATCCACGAGAGCAAGCATCTGGCGTCATTCGCCACACGATTCGTGAACGGCACGCCGTTCGAAGAGTCGTGGTTGGAAGAGAGCCTTGGCCGAATGGCGGAGGAGCTCTACTCCCGGACCTTCGCGGCCGGCGGAACTTGGAAAGGCAACACCGGATTTCAAACCACCGTTGGCTGCGAGTTGA
>JANMRE010000235.1:0-1043 GCA_031370885.1 Gemmatimonadaceae bacterium | reverse complement strand
ATGTGCTGGTGCGGGGGCTGGGTCGACGGTACTGAGGGGTGAGGGAGCGGAGGGGTGAGCAAGTGAAGGGGTGAGGGAAGAGCGGTGCGCGGTGAGGGTAGAGCAAACCCTCTGCGCTCTCCGTTCTGGAGGCTCCTCAGTCCATTGCGAACTCGCGCTGAAACGCAACCGCGAACGAGAAGGTCTTGGCGCGACTGCGGGTTTCCATCATGTCGGCCACGCGCTCGAGACGCGCGGGGACGGCCATGATTTTTTCCTGTGCCTTTTTGCCCATTTCGTTGAGTCCGTCTACAGCGTCAATCGCCCAGTACTTGATTTGTTCTTCGACGATCTTGAGATAATCGCGCGGTCCGTAGATGCCGGCGCGACGGATCACGTCGGCCATGTCGCGGAAATGCGGCATGCTCACACCCGGCATTTCGATGGACGGCATGACTGCTGCCGCCGACAGCATGGCGCGATTGGGGTCGCGTTTGAGCACCTTCTCGAAAATGGCGCGATAGAACACGTAATGGCGCGCCTCTTCCTTGGCCACGTGGGAAAGTACGGTGCCGATGAGCGGTTCGTATTCGCTGGCCAGCTTGCCGGTATTGGCATGACTTACCTGCGTGGCGCGCTCCTGCAGCGTGGTATACACGAACACGCGATACGGATCCTTGTCCCATTCCGGCTCGAACCCGGCACGCAGGTACTCGAACTGCATTTTCTCGAGGATCGGGTTGTTGAGGATCTGACTGTCACGCGTGTAGTCATGCAAAATTGCGCCGTGCCGGTCTTCTTCGGCGGTCCACAAGTTGGTCCATCGCGCCCAGAACGAATCGCTGCCCAGATACACCGCGAGCAGTCGATGAAAGTGTGGCAATCCTTCTTCGGTGAGGAGATTGAGTGCCAGTGCCACGCGTCCGGGCATGCTGATGCCGCGGGCCCGCTCGCGCAGACCCTTCACGTGCGCGTCCGGGTCGGTGTCGGGCGGCGGAGCCAGCAGCTCGCTGGGAAACCACAGGATGCGCTTGGCTTCATGCGCCACCATGAGTTCGTCGACA
>JANMRE010000226.1:0-4921 GCA_031370885.1 Gemmatimonadaceae bacterium | reverse complement strand
GCGACGCTATCTGCAGACCCGTGGTGTGGTGCGTGTGTACGGCTCCTACGGAGCGTCTGACCTCGAATTGAATATCGCGGCTGAAACCGACCTCACGATCGCGCTGCGCCAGCTTATGGAGGCCAGGCCCGACGTCGCGTTGCGTCTGACACAACACGGCGGCACGCTTCCAATGATTTTTCAGTTCAATCCGGCCGATTTCTTCGTGGAGTCCACTCCCGATGGCGAGATGCTGGTCACGGTGTGTCGCCCGGGATATCTCGCACCAAAGGTCCGGTATAACATCCACGACCTCGGTCACGTCATGCGATATCCGGCGCTGCGCACGCTGCTCGCCGGGTTCGGCATTGACCTCGGGACACTCGCGCCACGCTCACTTAACCTCCCGCTGCTGTTTCTCTACGGACGGTCGGATATGAGTGTCACGTGGTACGGGTGCACGATTCCCCCAGCGGACATTCAGGACGCGGTGTTTCGCACACCGGCGCTGTCGCGCATCGCCGACGGATTCCAACTGCAGACTTTCGAGGATGGCGCGAGCGACAAACAGTTGGTGATCGCCATCGAGACGCGTCGGTGCGCGACGGCGGCGGAAGCCGACGAGTGGAGTCGAACGTTTTTCGACGCGGTGGCGGCGGTGAACCAGGACTTTCGCGAGTCGCGACGGATCGCACCGCCCCACAATCCGCCGCGCCTGGAACTGTACGCACAGGGAACCGGGCCATTCGATGGCACGGATAACCGCATCAAGCGACAGTATGTCGCGGTTCGCGCCGCGTAGGCCGCGGCGCGCTACTCCAACTCGCGGCCGCGCGTTTCCGGAATGCCACTCCAGGCAAGGGCGCTCAGCAAGTACGCGGCGCCCGCCACCGCGAACGCAATCTGGAAGCCCACGCTGGTCGCGAGCTTGCCCACCGTGAACGGCGCCGCCGCACTGGCGATGCGACCAATGTTGTACGTAAAGCCCTGCGCCGACGCGCGGATGGTGGTGGGATAGATCTCCGCCGTCAGGGCACCGAATCCGCTGAAAAACCCTGTACCGAAGAATGCCACGAACGGCCCGAGCAGCAGCAGGATCGTTGGGTCTTTCATCGATCCGTACAGCGGCAGCAACAGGCTTGCCATCAGCAGATACGTGACGTACACCCGCTTGCGACTGATCACGTCGGTGATGTAGCCGAACGACACGTAGCCCAACCACATCCCGACCTGCATGAACACGATCAGCCAGGACATGGCTTGTGTGCTGAGTCCAATGCCACCTTGACTCGTGGGGAGCGACAGATAGGCCGGCACCCACCCGTTCAGTCCCCACCAACCGAACAGCGCGCAGGCATTCATGAACGTGACCACGGCGGTGAGACGCAGCGTGCGACCGCGAAACATGTCGAGCACACTGCCGGTTGCCTGCCGGGCCACTTCACCACCGGCCCGCTTGGCACGCTGCAGCGCCAGCCACGGTTCGGGCTCCTGTACACTGCGGCGCAGCCACAGCGTGAAGAACGCGGGCAAAATGCCCACGAAAAATACGGCACGCCATCCGTAGCGCGGCAGCACAAACCCCACCACCATCGCGGCCGTCGCAAAGCCGATGGCCCATGAACTTTGCATGTACCCCAAGGCACGTCCACGATGCTTTGCCGGCCACGACTCCGACACCAGAGCGGCGCCACTGGCCCACTCGCCGCCCATGCCTAGACCCAGCAACGCACGGAACACAGCGAATTGCCAGAAGGTCTGTGAGAAACCGCAGGCGGCCGTGAACACCGAATACAGCAGCACACTCCCCATCATGGCGCGTGTGCGTCCATAGCGATCGGCCACGAATCCGAATATCAAGCCCCCCGCGGCAGCACCCAGCAGCGTGATCGAACCCAGTGCGCCTGCTTGCGTTTTTGTCAAACCCAGTTCGGCGATCACGGCCGACAACGTCAGAGAAAACAGCATGACGTCGAACGCGTCCAGCGCCCAACCCAGCGACGCGGCGATCAGTGCGCGGCGTGGCTGTGGTCCGGCCACCCGCCACCAACCAAACAGGCCGTCGTCGAGCTCAGGGGCAAGGGAAAGGGACATCCAGACGAAGCTACACGCGGGCGGAGCGCCGGGAAGGCAGCCTGTGCGAACTGGCGGTGCAACGCTCTTGACCGCGGTCTTGGTGAACGGGCATTGTCCATGCACCTCCATAAACGCTCGCGCTGCCCACCTCCGCTCCCGATTCCGATGCGTATTCCGTTCGTTTTCGCTATTGCCGCGATGTTCGCATGCCCCGTTGCGGCAGTGCGCGCCCAGGGAGCGGTGAGCGTCGGCCGTCAGGAAACCGCCAGTCGCCGAGACGCACTGGCCGCCCGTCTCGACAGTGGAGTTGTGATTGCGTTCGGCGGTCGCGAGCTCGTGCACGACTTCAGCACGTTCTTTCAATTGCCGGCCTTTCGCTATCTTACCGAATTCGACGAGCCCGACGCCGCGCTGCTTATTGTCGTGCGCAACAAGCGGGCCCAGAGTACGCTGTTCCTCACACCCATCGACGCGCGCACGGCCTTTTACTACGGCCAGCGCACCGATGCCGTCAACAGCGAAGCGCGCACAGGCATGCCCGCCCGCTTGTTCGACGCGCTCGCCGGCGTACTCGACTCGCTGGCGCAAACCGGTTTGCCGTTCTACCACATCTCCGATGTGGAAACGATGGACTTCGCCCGCAACGACACACTGACGCGCGGCCAGGAAGCGATCAAAACGCTGGGTCGCCGCTATCCCGCGTTGGCCATCCGCAACGGCATGCCCATGCTGCTCCAACTGCGCGCCAAGAAGTCAGACGTGGAACAGGCGCTGATTCGTCAGGCGGCGGAGATCAGCGCCGAAGGTCATCGCGCCGCCATGCTCACCGCCAACCCGCTGCACGAATACGAACTGCGCGCGGCATTGGAATTCGAATTCACCCGTCGTGGGGCGGAACGGCCAGCCTACGGGTCCATCGTGGGTGCGGGGATCAACGGAACGCAGTTGCACTACATGAAAGACACGGATCCGGTCAAGCCGGGTGACCTGGTGGTCATGGATGCGGCCGCTGAATATCGCGGATACGCCGCCGACATTACGCGCACCATTCCCGTGAGTGGCACGTACACGCCGACCCAGCGGCAGCTCTACCAGCTGGTGCGCGACGCGCAGGATATCGCCGAACGGTATTCGAAGCCGGGTATGAAAGTGCGGGCCGCGGCCGATTCCTCGGTCGCGCTGCGAGCCCGCGGACTGGCGGCGTTGGGTCTCATCGAAAGCGAAGAGGCGTTGTTCGATCCGCCGTGGTCGGTGAACTGCGCTGCCAACCCTGCACCCTGCAAGCAGAGCAACCTCTGGATGATTCATGGCATCACGCACGGCATTGGTCTCGCAGTGCACGATCCTATGCAGGGCTCCGGCGCCGACGCACGCTTCCAGGTGGGCGATGCGTTCACAATCGAACCCGGCATCTACGTGAGCACCCGCGCGCTCGACGTGCTGCCCGACACGCCAAAGAACCGCGCCTTCATCGCCAAGGTGCGCGCCACGGTGCTGAAGTATCAGAATACCGGCGTGCGCATCGAGGACGACTACATCATTACCGACAAGGGGCTGGAACGCATTTCACTCGTGCCGCGGGAGATGGACGAGATCGAAGCACTCATGAAACGGCGCGTCAAGGTGCAGCCATGAAAAAGCGGGAGTTCCTGCAAGCACTGGGCGGCGCGTCGCTTGGCATGCTGTTCGCGCCCGATCGACTCGCCGCACTCCGTGCGCTCCCCGCCACGGAACTGGCCAGTCGCGCCGACTTCTGGGATACGCTGCGGGCCAGCTATACCATCACCCCGGACTATATCAATCTCGAGAACGGCTACTACAGCATGCAGTCGGAGCCCGTGCTCAGGAAGTTCATCGGGCACGTGCGAGACGTGAATGTGCTGGCGGCGCGCTACATGCGCACCGTGCAGTATGACAACAAACGCCGCGCGCAGGAGCGACTGGCACAGATGGCCGGGTGCTTGCCCGAAGAACTGATTATCACCCGCAACACCACCGAGTCGCTCGACACCGTCGTGTCGGGATTTGATTGGAAACCGGGCGACGAGGCGGTAATGTCGGTGCACGACTATGGCGCGATGCTCGACCAGTTCAAACTCATGGGTCGGCGATGGGGGGTGAAGAACACGCTCGTCACCGTACCCTTTGACCCTCAGTCGGACAACGAGATCGTGCAGCTGTATGCCAACGCCATCACGCCCCGCACCAAGCTGCTGATGGTGTGCCACATGATCAACATCACGGGCCATGTGCTGCCCGTGCGCGCCATCTGCGACATGGCTCACGCGCGTGGCGTACCCGTCATGGTAGACGGCGCCCACGCCTTTGCCCAACTGGATTTCCGCATTCCCGATCTCGGGTGCGATTACTACGGCGCCAGTCTGCACAAATGGCTGGGCGCACCACTCGGCGCCGGCATTCTGTACGTGCGCAAGGATCGCATTCCGGCCCTCTGGCCATTGTATGCCGATGAAGGCGTATCGCTGGACAGCATCGCCAAGCTCAATCACACCGGCACGCATCCGGTGCACACCGACCTCGGCATTCTCGACGCCATCGACTTTCACGACACCATTGGTATTCAGCGCAAAGAAGCGCGCCTGCGCTGGCTGCAGCGGTACTGGACCACCCAGGTGCGCGGCCACCGGAATGTCCTGCTGTTCACGCCAAGTGATCCGAATCGTACCGGTGCGATTGCCAACGTGGGCATTCGAGGCATGACGCCGAGCGCGCTGGCCAAGTCCCTGTTCGACAAATACCGCATCTTCACGGTGGCCATCGATACGGCCGGCGTGACCGGCGTGCGGATTACGCCGCAACTGTTCACCACCTCCGGGGAACTCGATACGTTGGTGCGCGCGATCAC
>JANMRE010000139.1:0-4361 GCA_031370885.1 Gemmatimonadaceae bacterium | reverse complement strand
GGCCGGTACCAGTCGCCGATTGGTAAGACGGGTGGCTTCCAATTGCACATCGGCATACATGCCGGGTCGCAGTGCGCCGTCGCCCGTCACGCGGACGATGGCGCGTCCGGCGCGGGTGGTCGAATCGACCATCGGCAACACGGCGTCGATGCGACCTCGAATGGCGCGACCGGGTGCGCCGGCGGAGGTGATCATCGCTTCGCCACCTACACGAATGAGTGGCAGGTCGTGCTCGAGCACTTGCGCTTCAATACGCAGATTGCGTGTGTCGACGGCGGTGAGCAATTGTTGACCGCCGGTCACGCGCTCGCCAGCTGAGACGTCGATGCCGTCAATCATGCCATCGACCGGGCTGGTGATGATGGCGCGGGATTGCTCGTACTTGGCGCGTTCGAGTTTGAGACGCGCGCCAACAAGCCCCGTCTTGTTCATCAGTGCTTTGCGCTGTTCTGCCGTGGGGCTGCGTCCGGTAACGAGCGAGTCGGGCAGATAGAGTTCGAAGTAGTTTTGTTCCGATTGATCGGTAGTCGCCTGCGCTTCGCGCACGGCCAAGTCGAACGGATAGGGGTCAAGACGCACGAGCACCTGTCCTTTGGTGACGCGCGCGCCGGGACGGACCAGCACGTTGGCCACGGTGCCGGCGACTTCGGCGCGGAGTTTCACGGCGGCGTCGGAGCGGATCTGGCCTGTGGTATTCACGCGAAGAATCAGGTCGCCTTCGCGCGCGGCGTCGGCGGTGACGGGGAGGGCGAGTTGGGACTGCGGCGCGCTGTCACCGTTCGCCGTGGCTGCGGACGCGGAATCGCCGATAACCGGCTTTGTGGAATCTCCTGACGTGGCGTCGCCTTTCTTGCAGGCGGTGGCTGCAATGAGTAGCGCGAGGCACAACAGCGGTCGAGTGACTCGCAGTGCACTGGAGCGACAGAAAGAAGTGGCGATCATGAATGACGGCGCAATTGAGGGGCTGCGGGAACGCAGAAACCACTACGTGAATGCACGGGCCAGTCGACCAGACGCGGGATTGGATGTCGCGTTCGGCCTAACGGTTGCCGGATAGTCGCAATGTGCCGCGTGGGAGGCGGGTTAGCGAGAGCGAAAGCGCGCACCGAGTGGCGAACGAGCTCCGTCGCCAGTCTCAAGGAATTCATCCTCCCCGCGCGTGTCATTTCTCGCGCAACGTTCGGTCTAAGAAAGGTGCTCATTGGCGCGGGCGTCCCTACTGTCAACTTCATCCCGCGACGCCATGGCCTCGCCGTAGTTACGCGACTTGCGCCTTCGCCCCCAAGGCACTCACGCGCCAGCGCAAACGCTGTGGCGCGGAAATGCGCAGCCGCACCAGCATTTGATCGGTCGCCACGGGTCGATACGATTCCATTCGACTGAACCTGCGCGACCGACATCTCTTCGAGCGACCGCTTGCATCGCGGCTCACTGACGTCAAGATGGGCGAAGGCTTTTTCCGCCGGACTTCAATCTCTTCACAATCCGGCTCCCTATTCCGCGAGCGAGAGCTTGGACGCAAAACTAGCGCCTGATCATCAGTTTCGACCTACCCAACAGCTCAGGCAGACTCAGCGATGCCGGGCGAAGCCCTTGGACGGCGCGGAACTCTGCCGTCGAGTGCACTGCTTGGCCTCAACACACGGAGGAGCTTGGCCAAGTGTCCGTGTTGTTCGCCTGCCTGGCGCTGGGCCCGCCTATTCCTCGTTGCCGCCCCCGCACAGCCCAAAACAAATCATGTACGTACCGACACACAGGTTCGTCGGGTGCCCCCACGCAATACACTGATTGAGCTGATTGATACACGCCTGCTGACACGCTGTTTGTCCTTGAACCTGCTCGGGATTTGTAACGATCGCGGCTGCTGTCACGCTCGCGACTGCTGCGAGTCTGAGTATCCTTTTGTACATCTTGAACATCGGTAGATCCTCCGGTTGAATTGTATTCCGAAACGAGGCCAAGCTCCATCGACTAGTCGCGACCCAACTCCTTTCCAGCAACAAGCAATTCGCCTACGTCGGTTTGATTGAGCACCCCAATCCGGACCCACCGCACTTTTCCGTGGGCTCCGACCAATACGGTGGTCGGTACGTAGGACGACTCGAACACGTCGCGCAACGCGACCCCCCACGCGGTCCGAAGCATCTCGATTCGATCGCGGTCGAGGGAGAACATTGTGGTGTCAACCCCGGCTGCGATTGCGACCACTCTGATGGAGGGCAACGAGTCCACAAGGCTTTGCCAAGTTGGCTTCGTGGCAATACAAGCGGGACAATCGCTGCGGTAAAGCATCAGCAAGGTCCCCGAACTCGGGGCCCAGCGGACAGTGTGTTGATTGCCGCCGCCACGGTCTCTTGATACCACCTCGATCGAATCCACGAAGCTCGACTTGAGAATTCGCTGCTCCTCCTCCTTCGGACTTTGCGGCGCCTTTGCGCGATCCACGACGTTCCTGGCGAGGACTGCGACCGACACGAGCAGGACGATTGCTGATCCCACGTCCACAAACCATCCCAAGGAGGTGCGAGAGGATGACATGCTACTTAGCCGTCGAAGAATTCACTGCGCCATGTAGGACCCGGAGCCGGAGTAAGTGAAGAGTATCCGATTCTGCCGAGGCAAGAACCAAGGCGAATTTCCCCGACCCGGCTAGAATGCGCTGTCGTGGAGCCAGTTGAAGACTCGCCGTCGCGCTCGTGCCCAAAGGCGGTGTATAGACGAGCAGATCACCATTCGGAAGGGCTCTCCGTAGCACAGCCCATACGCTGCCTTCCTGATCCACCCAAGGCGGCACCGCGGACAACCTTCGCAAGCGATACCGAGGCGCTCCAGCGCCGCCCAAGCGCACTGGTACTCCAGTACGTGCCAGCACTAATCGTTCAGCGTAACGCAGAGTGGCGGCGTGCATCGCAGAATCTTCAGGGCCAGGATCCTCCGGTGGCAGTGTGGCGACCCTAACCATGCGTGCACCTGGCGTTCCGATCCGCACTACCGAGAGTTCGGCTGCCGAATCAGCCACAACGCTTACTGTCTCCTCTCGCTCTGAGACCCCAAGCGGGCACATGGTGCAGCCTTCCGTCCTGCCTGCTGGTGCTGACAGAACCCTTGTACCATCAACCGAAAGCGCCAGGAGTTCGCTCCGGTTGTTGCGTCGCGCCAGCAACCCTCGCGATGTGAGCCACATGCGGTCGACAGCATAGGGCGACTCCAAGGTTCGCGCGTTGCCCACACTCGACCACCAAACAAATCTTCGCGCATTTCCGCTCAGAACGACGACTTGGCTGTCGCGGATCGTCACGGCCGAGACAGCCGAAACCTCCGATGGCCCATCACCGCAACGCCGCATTAGTCTCGATGGCGGTCCCAATGCAACGACGACGTCAACGACGCACGCCTCACCGTCCACGACGGCCACGTTGCCGCGCTCGTCAACTGCAAACAACCCGCCCAGGTGAGGGTTTGAGAATCCCGCAGGGATGGTGCGTACGGTGTCGGCCGCGATCGTGATTAGCATTTCGTTCGGCGGCGCGCACGACAGCGCAGCCAGATACACGCAAATAAGGCGCAGTACCGCCATCGGCCTTGATTGCATTGGACACCTCCAGGGGTTGTAGCAACGAATGCTCGATCACGGACAGCGACTGAATCGGCACGGACGCTTGGTTGCATGAACAAGAGAACGACAGGCGAGCACTACGAAGATGAAATGAAATCCTGAGTCGTCGCTATGACTCCAAACAACCATATTCCTTTCAATCACAAATGCGGCGCCCAGACGTACAGCGCCATCTGGCGTATCCATTCCGATCCATTTTCCTTCACCTCTTTCCACGCATGCCCAGTTGTTTCTCGCACAAGCTTGTAGTAGCTCGACGGATCGTCTCCACGGCGCAGCGCCCACGCTGAAAGAGCGCCTTCATTCGCGAACCAATCGGTGAGTTGAACGACGTAACACCAATTCCGCAGGGACTGGAACGGCGGAAGTCGATGCGCCATCAGCTTTCGCTGAAGCTCCCTCTTATTCGGCAAGCCCAATATGGTTGCCGCGTGTGACACTCGCAGACTCAAGTGACATCCTTCAAAGAGGTTCGTCACTTCAGCGCATCTGGCAACTATCGACGGCCAGGCGCTGGTAGCAGGTGTCAGCGTAGCTGGAGGCTCTTCCACAGGAATTCATCCATGTATGAAGTAAGTGCGCCGCATCCAATGCGCTCGGCTTGTTCCCCATCGGCCACAGGATTCGCGTGACGTCAAGTCTTCAGCGCTTGTGTAACAAGGGGGGGGCGGCGCCCCGCGCGGGGGGGCGGGGGGGGGCGGGGGAGGGCGGGGCGGGGGGGGGGGGGGGGGGGGGGGGGGGGGCG
>JANMRE010000123.1:0-2024 GCA_031370885.1 Gemmatimonadaceae bacterium | reverse complement strand
CGGCCAGTATCCGAACGCCGTCAAGATCACCGACGACCAGATGGCCCAATTACAGCTGACGCCGCACGCGTTTCACGGTGACTGGAACTACACGTTGCAGCCACGTGTCAGGAAATAATGAGTCAGTTATTTAATCACAGGCCCTTAGGCATCATTCCAAACATGAGGATCATGAAGATGACAATCCATCAGTTGAAATCATTCCGCCTTCCCATGCTGTTCGCGCTGCTTGCCGTAAGCGCCTGTAGCGGAGGAGTGACGGAGGTAGGCGTTAACCATTCGGTCCCGCGAAGCTCGATGAATGGCGAGGATCCGTTGCGTACCGCTATCCGCGAAGTCGAGAATATGTGCCCGGGATCTCAGATGGCATCAGGCCTGTTAAACATGTACAATAGCGGCACGCTCAGATCCGCCGAGATTCCAGAGGGATCCGACGGCAGCACCACTTGGAACACTTGGGCCGGCCAGTATGTCGGCGGCGACCAGATTACAATCAGCCCCTCAGTGACTTTCCATCCCGGCCTTCCGGGCTTGCTGCGCCACGAGTACGGGCATGTGGGCGGGCTCCCGCATGACGCAAGTGGGAACACGTGGGCGGACAACTCCTGCGGACCATGAGCTGGATTGCCGCGGTAGAAAGGGATGAGTCGGCTTCCCCAATTCTCACTTCAATCAGAGGTCCTCGTTCATGAAAACACTTCATCCGAACAACTTCGTCAAGGCGATTGCCATCGCTGTCTTGATTCCTGCGCTAGCGTTCGCGCAGACACGTTCAGAATCCGATGCGATCCAAGGGGCCGCCCTCTCGACAATTGCTAGGGCGATCGGAAAACGGGTCACGGGCGAAACAGTAGTCGTCTGGGCAGACTCCGCCCCGGTACGACGCCGACTTGCTGTCGCCTCCGGGGTAGAGGAAGCGTCCGCAGCGCAGCTACAGTGCCGCGGGCAGTTGTGCCGCGAGCCGGCGGAAGGCGTGACCGTCCTGATCGCTACTTTGCGACCGACAGTTCGAGACGGAAACGCGACGGTGGTAGTGGAAGAGTTGCGTGGTTTGCGGACAACTGCTGAGAAGCGCTGGACGGATCGCATGGTGCACACGCTGAATCTGGAAAAGAAGCGTCGAGTTTGGACAGTTACGACCGGCTCTACGAGCGTCTCTGGATCGCGGGTACGGTAGTAGCCTTCCTCGGAGGAAACACTGACACCAACCGAAGAGCGGCGACGCGTGGGCGTCGTGGCTTGTAGACGCCACGCGCCGCCGGGGCTGCTTCGGGTGTTGCGCTCCGGGACGGATTAGCGCCGAGCATACGCGAGACTCGGTTGCTGACCGTCACCGTTCCGTTGCGCGATGGACTGTTTCGACGCAACGTACGCGCGGCGTGGGCCTAACAATGCTTGCTGCTGACGAGCGATTACGGAAGCTCGCTGCGCTCGCGATTGTTTGGCCGCTCGCAGCAGAAGCCAGCGTTATGCGGCTTTCCGATTCCCGTTGTAGATTGGATCGATGGGCCTTTCGTTCGAATGGGATCCGCGCAAAGCGGTCGCCAACAAGAAGAAGCACGGGGTCGCTTTCAAGGAAGCGGCTACGGTCTTTGGCGATCCGTTAGCATGGTTCCAGCCGGACGCCGAACATTCGCGCACGGAGGATCGCTTGTTGCTGTTAGGGCGATCGTCCGAAGATCGATTGCTCGCGATTCTCTTCACCGACCGTGGCGACGAACTGGTACGCATCATCAGCGCCCGCTGCGCAACACCGCGTGAGCGAAAAAAGTATGAGAAAGACTTCCGCTAGTCCGACCGGCCGCGCCGCCGAGGACGAAATCCAGCCGGAGTACGACTGGAGTAAGGCCGTGCGTAATCCGTATGCAGCCCGCTACGCCGCGGGATCGAATATCGTGGTACTCGAACCTGACGTTGCGGCGGTGTTTCCGAATGCAGCATCTGTCAATGAGGCCCTTCGATCACTCGCGAGCGTGATGGCGGGACGGACGCCCAAACCGCCGCGTCGGCGCCGCACCGCATAA
>JANMRE010000654.1:0-2145 GCA_031370885.1 Gemmatimonadaceae bacterium | reverse complement strand
AGTGTCTTCATCGAACAGCGCGTGCAGGATGGCACCGCCGGCGCCGTGGCGCTGGCCAAGGCCCATGTCGACCAACCGGTGCTCATCATCTTTGTCGATACCATCTTCGACGCCGACCTGAGCGTGATCTCAACTACCGACGCTGACGGCATTATCTGGACGAAGGAGGTGGAAGACTATCAGCGCTTCGGCGTGGTCGTTACGGATGCCGACGGTCACATGACCAGGATCATCGAGAAACCCACCACACCCATCTCCAAACGGGCCAACATCGGTCTGTACTACATTCGCAACTGGAAGCTGCTGTTCGAAGGGATTGACCACGTCCTCACCACCGCGCCGAACAAGGGGGAGTGGTATCTCACCGACGCGTTTCAATATATGATCGACCACGGCGCGAAAATCAAAGTGGTCGATGTGGCCGGCTGGTACGACGCGGGACAGTTGGAAACGCTGCTCGACACCAACCGCGTGATGCTCGGCAAAGGGCGCGCGCGACGACCCATGCAACTGGGCGACGGCGCCACGATTGTCGAACCGGTGTATATCGAGGACGGCGTGACGATCGAGCATGCCACGGTGGGTCCCAATGTGTCCATCGGCGCGGGAACTACCGTTCGACGTTCCACGGTGCGTGACGCAGTGATTGGGGAGATGACCATGATTGTCGACGCGCAGTTGCACGACTCCTTTCTCGGCGATCATGTTCATGTGCAGGGCGTGCGCGGCGCGCTCAATGTGGGCGATCATTCGGAAGTCCGCATTCCACCAGGAGCCTGATCACCATGACCGACCGTATCTCACGTCGCGAACTCCTTACGGGAACGGCTGCCGCACTCGCGGCCACGGCGCTTACCGGGACACCCGCCCGTCTGCTGGCGTCCACCAACGAGTGGCGAGTGGATCTCGCCCATCCCGGCACAGCGTCGGGCGACCTGATGCTGGGTGTGCCATTCGACAAACATGAAACCGTACGCATCGCCATCGTTGGCACCGGTCTGCGTGGTCGGTCAACGCTCGGCGAGCTGCTGGCCATTGAAGGTGTGCAGATTACCGCGCTGTGTGATGTGGTGGAGGACAAGGTGCGTCGGGCCGCCTCGATGGTCACCAAGGCGGGCCAGAAGGAGCCCACGCTGTTTTTCAATGGCGAACGCGATTTCGAGCGACTCGTGCAGCGCAACGACATCGACTTCGTGTATACCGCCACGCCGTGGCCATGGCATACCCCAGTGGCACTGGCCGCCATGCGCGCGGGCAAGCATGCGGCCAGTGAAGTGCCGATTGCGTCCAGTGTCGACGATTGCTGGGAGTTGGTGGAGACGTCCGAGAAAACGCGCCGCCATTGCCTGATGATGGAGAACTGCTGCTACGGCAACAGTGAACTGAGCGTGCTGCGCATGGTGCGCGATGGCGTGTTCGGCACGTTGATTCACGGCGAAGCGGCGTATCTGCACGACCTGCGTGAGATTCTGTTCGAAGACCGGGACGAAGGCCTCTGGCGTCGCCTGCCGCACACCAAACGCAACGCCAACTTCTATCCCACGCACGGACTCGGACCGGTGGCGCAGTACATGGGGATTCATCGCGGCGACCGCTTTGAGTACATGGTCTCGATGGCCTCCGGGGAGGCCGGGCTTTCCGAGTGGCGCGACCAGAACGTCCCGAAGGACAGCCCCAAGTGGAAGGAGCGCTATGTGGCCGGCGACATGAACTCGTCGCTCATCAAAACCGCCAAGGGACGCACGATCCTCTTGCAGCACGACGTCGTGAACGCGCGCCCATACTCACGTCTCAACAACCTGCAGGGTTCCAAGGCCATCTTCAACGACTATCCGCCGCGACTCTACATCGATGGCGCGAAGGGTGGCGAACGCTGGACGCCGCTGGCGGATGTGGCCAGGCAGTACGAGCATCCGCTGTGGACCGCGGTCGGTGAACTGGCGCGCAAGAACGGCGGCCATGGCGGCATGGACTTCGTGATGGCGTATCGTCTCGTGCAGTGCCTGCGAGAAGGGCTGGTGCCCGACTTTGACGTATACGACGCGACCGCCTGGAGTGTCCCGTTCCCACTCAGCGAAGAGTCACTGCGGAAGGGCAGTGCGCCCATCAAATTCCCCGACTTCACGCGTGGCGCATGGGCAAAGG
>JANMRE010000095.1:0-6443 GCA_031370885.1 Gemmatimonadaceae bacterium | reverse complement strand
GTATCGCGCCGATTCGGTGCCAGTGGGCGAAGATCAGGTCCAGCATCTGGAGTTGGCGCGCGACACGGCCCGCAAATGGAACGCGCGATTTGGCGAGGGGTTTTTCCCAGAACCGCAGGCGTTGCTCACGCCCACGCGTCGCATTGTCGGACTTGATGGTCAGGCCAAGATGTCCAAGTCGCTGGGAAACACAGTGGGACTGCTGGAAAGCGACGACGAGATCTGGGCGAAGCTGCGCCCGGCCATGACCGACCCTGCGCGCGTGCGCAGGACTGATCCGGGCAACCCGGATATCTGCAACGTCTTTCAGCTGCACAAGGCGTTCAGCACCCTCGATGAACAAGCGAATGTGGTGCAGCAATGCACCACCGCGGGCTGGGGATGCATGGACTGCAAGAAAGTGTTGCAGGCGAATATCGTGCAGGAGCTGACACCGATTCGTGGTCGCGCCGAGGCATTGGACGCCGAACCGCACCGTGTGTTGGATGCGTTGGCAACTGGCGCACGTACCGCGCGCGCGATCGCGCAGGAAACGATGCGTGAGGTACGTGACCGCATGGGTCTGGCGTCGCTCACGGTGCCGACCGGGTGAGCGAACGGCATCTGGTGGTCGACCTCATGAGCACAGTGGCGCACATGCGCATGCCGTCGTGGGTGGCCGATCAGTTGCGAAAAGACGTCCTCGACGGGTGGCGTCTCACGGTAATTGCTTCGCCATCGGTGTCGGTGGGCAGCGGTCGCAACGCTGCCAGCGACGAAACGATGGCGGCCATCGTCGACGCCGAGGCGTACTTCGGATATGGCGTACCGGAATCGCTCATCGAGGCCGCACCTCGGCTCAAATGGACTCACAGCATGGCCGCCGGCGTTGGTGGATCCATCAGTGCCGCCATGCGTGAGCGCGAGATCGTGTTCACGAACAGTGCCGGACAGTACGGCGAAGGAATTGCGGACACGGTACTGGGCGGTGTCATCCACTTTCTGCGCGGCCTCGATATCGCCGTGCGGCAGCAGGCGGCCAGCCGGTGGGATCAGACCACTTTTCCGCTCGAATCCACGCGGCTTCGCGAGATCAACGAATGCCGAGTGTTGGTGGTGGGGGCGGGTGGTATCGGGAGCGCCGTGGCGCGTCGATTTTCGGCGCTGGGATGTACCTGCGTGGGCATCCGTCGGCGCCCCGCGCTGGGGCCGCTACCCGGATTCAGCCGCGTGGCCGGACCGGAGGCGCTGGATAGCGAGCTTCGAGCGGCCGACGTGGTGGTGCTCTCGGCCCCGTCTACCGAGTCGACCCGTGAATTGCTGGACGGTCGACGTCTGGCGTTGCTCCCGACCGGGGCAATCGTCGTGAACGTAGCGCGCGGGTCCTTGATTGCCGAGGAGTCGCTGGTGGAGGCGTTGGATACGGGTCGGATCCGTGGGGCGGTGCTGGATGTGTTTGGCACCGAACCGTTGCCGCCGGACAGCGTATGGTGGCACCATCCGCGGGTTCTGATCACGCCGCATGTGTCAGGCGTGTCGCCGCGTCGGCAGTGGGAGCGCGCGCTGGAGTTGTTCGAAGACAATTGGCGACGTTGGGCAACGGGTGACCCGTTGCGCAATGTCGTGGACCTCGACGCCGGCTACTGAGCATTCGCCGGCCAGGGGATCCCTTGTGGGTACCAACCGGGGCACGGCGTGGCGATTGAACGAATCATCAAGGCAGCGGTAGAGCGCGGCGCATCCGATGTCCACATCAAGGCGGACGATGTGGTTCGCGCGCGCATTGACGGCCGTTTGGTGGCGCTGACGAAACAATCGCTGAGTGCGGAGCAGACGCGAGCGATCGCGCTGCACTTCATGAGCACGGATGCCGAGCGCGCGACAATCGATACCGTGCGCGATCATGACGCGAGCTGGGCGTCGCCGGGAGTGGGTCGCTTTCGGGTGAACATCATGCGTCAGCGGGCCTCACATTCCATCGTGATGCGGGTGATTCCGGAAACCGTCCCGACGTTTACCTCGCTGCGGTTGCCACCCGTGCTCGATCGGATCGCGCACATTGAGCGCGGCATGGTGCTGGTGACCGGCGTGACGGGTTCTGGCAAGTCAAGCACGATGGCGGCGCTGGTTCATGCCATCAACGGGTCGTATGAGAAGCACATTCTCACGCTCGAAAATCCCATCGAGTTCATTCACACGGACCTGAAGAGTTCGGTCACGCAACGTGAAGTGGGGCTTGACACGGACAGTTTTCGCATGGGGCTGCGCGCCGCGCTGCGTCAGGATCCGGATGTCATCCTGATCGGCGAAATGCGCGATACGGAAACCATTGACACCGCCATGAAAGCGGCGGAAACCGGGCATCTGCTGATTTCAACGCTGCACACGCCCGACGCGCAGAGCACCATCATGCGTATTGTGGCGATGTTTCCGCCGGACGAACAGAATGTCGTGCGCATTCGACTGGCCGAAACGTTGCACGCGGTAGTGTCGCAGCGTCTCATGCCGCGCGCCAGCGGTCAGGGGCGTGC
Organism: Gemmatimonadaceae bacterium; assembly: GCA_031370885.1. GTDB lineage: Bacteria > Gemmatimonadota > Gemmatimonadetes > Gemmatimonadales > Gemmatimonadaceae > Gemmatimonas. The sequence continues at coordinate 3,933 of JANMRE010000095.1, read as the reverse complement.
GGTCGCGGCCGAAGTGATGGTAGTGACACCGACAATCCGTGACCTGATCGCCGAGAACCGCATCAGCGAGATTCGCGATTACATCAGCGACGGCTCGCAGTATGGCATGCAGACCTTCGACCAGCATCTCACCGAACTGGTGACGAGCGGGGAAGTGTCGTTTGAAGTGGCGCTGGCCGCCTCGACGCGTCCGGCCGACTTCGAACTCGGCTTTCGCATGGGGAAGGGGCGGAAGACGCCTGTCAGCAGCCGTGCCGCGACCGGTAAGTTCGCCCAGCCGACGGCACCCGTGAACCGCGCCGACGCGAGCGCCCGGGCTGCGGGTCTGCCGCCCAATCCGCTGGGCACCGGGGTTTCCCTGCCGCCGATGGTGACGAGTCCGACGTCACTCGAAGCCGTGACCAGCCCCAATCCGTTCGGCAAGGACGCCGTGTTTGGCTCGGGGTTTGAGAGTTTGTTTGGCGGATAACTGAGTAGGAAGTCGGCAGCCGGCAGTACTGAGTACTTGAACTGAGTACTGAGTACTACAACACAGTAGGAAGTAGGAAATGGGATGGATTGCTGATACCTTGATTTCCATGACAGCTCTCACTCTGGGCGGGCTCATGGTGCCTGCCGTTTCGACCTTCAACGCGCGCGGCGATCTCGATCGGGCGGCGTTCCAGTCCAACCTTGACGCGTATGTGTCGCACGGTGTCGATGGCGTGCTGGTTGCCGGTTCGAGCGGCGAGTCGGCGCTGCTGGATGATGACGACCGTCGGGCGCTGCTGGGATGGGCGCGCGAGCGAATTCCGACCGACAAGTGGATGCTGGCCGGTATCGGATCGGAGAGTACGCGGCAGACGATTGCGCGGGCCCACGACGCGAAGGCGGCGGGGGCGACGGCGGTGCTGGTGGTGTCGCCGCATTACTTCCTCAAACGCATGACCGAAGGGGCGCTGCTGTCGCATTTTCGCGCCGTGGCCGATGCGAGTCCGCTGCCGGTGATGTTGTACAACATCCCGGTGTACGCACACGTGGTGCTGTCGCCGGCGCTGGTGCATGCGCTGTCGCAACATCCCAACGTGATTGGCATGAAGGACAGCGCGGGCAACTTGCCGGTACTCGCGCAGTACCTCGAAGCACAGAGCGCGTCGTTCCGTGTGATGACAGGCAGTGGTGCCACGGTGGTACCGGCGCTCAATGCCGGCGCCGCGGGTGCCATTCTGGCCATCGCCCTGTACGCCGGTCCGGCGGTGCGACTCATGGTGGACGCGGCGCGCGCTGGTCGCGCGACTGAGGCGGCGGCGATGCAGGTGCGTCTGGCGCCCATCGCCACGGATATCGGCGGCGCCATGGGTCCGGCCGGTATCAAGGCGGCGATGGATCTGGTGGGACTGCACGGCGGGCACACGCGCAGTCCGCTGCTACCGGTGTCGGCCGAGGAGTTGGCCATCATTCGCGCCCGACTTGAATCGGCCGGAGTCCTGCCGACGTAGGAAGCGGCATGGACATTGTGATCGCGCCGACGGTGGCGCTCGTCGTGCTGGCGGTCGTGCTTTTGTTCGGCTTGGTGCTGGTGCCACTGGGGCTCCCAGGGCTCTGGATCATGCTGGGGGCCGCGCTCCTGTATTGGGTGATACTTCCCACGGGAGGCATCGGCATTGTCACCATGGTGACAGCGAGCATCATTGTGGTGATTGCCGAGGTGCTCGAGTACACGATCGCCGGGAAGTACACGCGGCGGTATGGCGGCTCGTCGCGCGCGTCGTGGGGGGCGATTCTGGGAGGACTGATCGGGGCCGTGATGGGTGTGCCGATCCCGGTGGTTGGATCGTTGGCCGGTGCCTTTCTCGGCGCGTTTGTGGGCGCGTTTGTGGGCGAGCTGACGGTACATCGGGCGCAGCGCGGCAACCCGGCGCGGGTTGCGACTGGTGCGCTTGTGGGGCGCGCGGTGGCGGCGGCGGTGAAGAGCGCGATGGGGCTGCTGGTGGCGGTTGTGGTGATGGCGGCGGCGGTGGGGGGGAGGTAAGACGGGAGAAGGGAGACAGGAGACGGGAGACAAGCCACAGAAGGACAGACAAACAGAAGGACAGACAAACAGAAGACCGGACGGGTCGGTTGCTCCCGTCACATAGATGGCTAGATTCCACCAACGCCCTGCGGACCGCCCGCTGGGCGTTTTTTTGTGCGCAGTAAACGTGACGGCTCGACGCATGGCCGCACCGACTCAGGATTTCGCATGTTCGATACGACAACGCGCACGATGGTGGTGGTGGGTGCGCAGTGGGGCGACGAGGGCAAGGGCAAGCTGGTGGACGTGTTGGCCGAAAAGGCCGACTGGGTGGTGCGCTACCAGGGCGGTGCCAACGCCGGGCACACCGTGCACATCGGTGATCGCTCCGTCGTGCTGCATCAAGTCCCGAGCGGCATTATGCACCCTGGGGTGCGCTGTGCGATTGGCAACGGCGTGGTGCTCGACCCGGAGACGTTATTTGTCGAGATTGACGCCCTGGTGGCGGATGGCATTGACGTGGAAGGTCGGCTGTATGTGAGTGAGCGCGCGCATTTGGTGATGCCGTATCACAAGCTGCTCGACAAGGCGAGTGCGGCAAGCAAGGCAATCGGAACGACCGGTCGGGGCATTGGTATGGCGTACGAAGACAAGGTGGCGCGACGCGGCGTGCGGGTGCTGGATCTGCGTTACCCCGAGCGGTTGCGCGATCTCGTTTCGGCCGGGGTGGAACGATCCAATGCGCAGTTGGAGCGGAGCGGCGTGTCGGCGCGCGCGTCGGTGGCGGAGACGCTGGAGGCGTTCGCGGCAATAACGCCGCGGCTCATGGCGATCGCGGACGATGTAGGGCTTTGTGTGCATCTGGCAATCAAGAGCGGCGCTGCCGTGCTGCTGGAAGGTGCGCAGGGGTCGCTGCTGGACATCGATCACGGGACCTATCCCTTCGTCACGTCGAGTAACACCACCGTGGGTGGTGCGGCCACCGGCGTGGGCATTTCACCGATGTCGATTCAATCCGCGCTGGGTGTAGTGAAGGCGTACACAACGCGGGTCGGCAATGGCCCGCTGCCCACGGAACTTGAGGAACCGCTGCACAGTGAAGTGCGCACACTGGGCAACGAATTCGGCGCCACTACCGGCCGACCGCGTCGCTGCGGCTGGTTTGACGGCGTCGTGGTGCGCTACGCGGCGCGTGTGAACGGTCTGACAGGATTGGCGGTCACGAAACTGGACGTTCTGGACACGTTGCCCACAGTGGCCATCTGCACGGGCTATCGCGTGGACGGCGAACTGCTCACTGAGTTTCCGGCTGATCTCCAGATGTTGGAGCGGGCGGAGCCCGTGTACGAATGGTACGACGGTTGGCAGAAGTCGACCCAGGACGCGCGCGCTCTCGACGCGTTGCCACACGCGGCGCGGGTCTATCTCGATCGCATCGAAGCACTCTGCGAAACACCGATTGCCTACGTGAGTGTGGGCACGCGGCGCGACCAGATCATCCCGGTTCGCTGAGCGGCATGTCGACCGTCGACGCGGACGACGATTTCGCGCGGTTGCTGGACGGGGTTCCCGAGTCGGTCGACCTGGTGATCGTTGGCGCCGGCCCGTGCGGATTGGCGGCGGCGATCGAAGCGGGAAAGCATGGGTTGTCGACGATCGTGTTCGATCGCGGACCGATCGTGAGCGGTATTGCCGGCTACCCGACGTTCATGACGTTCTTCTCGACCGCTGAGCGCATTGCCATCGGCGGGGTGCCATTCATCGTGGCAACCGACAAGCCCACGCGGCGCGATGCACTGGCGTACTACCGCGAAGTGGCGGCGCACTTCGATCTTGACGTGCGCCAGTTTCACACGGTCGAACGATTGGTGGCGATGACGCGCGTGACAGAAAACGCGATCACGCCATCGTGGGCGGTCATCACGCAGGCGCGCGGTGGG
>JANMRE010000081.1:0-4517 GCA_031370885.1 Gemmatimonadaceae bacterium | reverse complement strand
GACTCCGAACGCGAACGGGTATTCGAGCCGTTTTATCGTTCGCCAGACACACCTGCTGACGTGGGCGGCACCGGTCTCGGGTTGGCCATTGCCGGCCGGTTGGCCAAGGAGCAGGCAGGCGATGTTCGGTGCGAATCGCGCCCAGGCGGAGGGAGCCTGTTCACACTTGTGCTGCCAGCCGCTGCCGTTCTCCTCGACGAGTCGTAGCGCGGTTGATCGCACGCGGCGGCACTAAAAACGCACTAAAACTGGGCTGACGACTGCCTCGCGGGCCGTCGACCTCTCGAAGTTCCTAGGTTAACGCCGACAGGAAACGGCATGGCGAGGCCAACTGGCTCGTCGTGACGTGGCCCTGTCCAGGGACACCACACCGTGGAACGAACCGAGAGGAAGCATCGTGACCGGCTCACTGTTTCGCACGAAGTCGATTGATCGACTGATGGCCGATGGCGGCGAAGGGGAGGGCGGCCTCAAGCGCACGCTCGGCGCGGCATCTTTGGTGGCCCTTGGAATCGGCGCCATCATTGGCGCCGGTCTGTTTGTGCGCACGGCGGCGGCAATCGCCGACAGAGCGGGACCGTCGGTCACCCTCGCCTTTCTCGTGGCCGGGATCGGCTGCGCGCTCGCCGGCCTTTGCTACGCGGAATTCGCGTCGATGATCCCGATCGCCGGCAGCGCCTACACGTACTCCTATGCGACGATGGGTGAACTGGTCGCGTGGATCATCGGATGGGATCTGGTGCTGGAATACGCCGTAGGGGCCGCTACCGTGGCGATCGCCTGGAGCGAGTATCTCAACAAGGCGCTCGAATACATCGGCATGCACATACCATATCAATGGTGTCATTCGCCGTTTCAAACGTCAACCGATGGCGTGCAGGGAATCGTGAATGCGCCCGCCGTGGTCATCCTCTTTTTGCTCACGGCCCTGCTGATCCGCGGCACGAAAGAGTCCGCGTTCATCAATGCGCTGATCGTCGTCACCAAAGTGGCCATTGTCATCCTCGTGATCACCATCGGCTGGGGATTCATCAACCCGGCCAACCATACGCCCTACATTCCCGAGGCAACCCAATACACCGATTCCGAAGGCGTCACTCACGCCTATGGCGGCATCATGGGAATCCTTGGCGCTGCCGGTGTGGTGTTCTTTGCCTTCATCGGATTTGACGCGGTCTCCACGGCCGCGCAGGAAGCGAAGAACCCCAAGCGAGACATGCCCATCGGCATTCTCGGTTCACTCGTGGTCTGCACAGTGCTGTACGTGCTGTTCGCCCATGTGCTGAGTGGCATTGCGACCGTAGACGACTTCAGGACCGTGGGGCGTGAAGCGTCCGTCTCGTTCGCGATCACGAAGTACATGACCGGCTATGCGTGGCTCTCGAAGTTTGTCACGATTGCGATCCTGGCGGGTTTCTCGTCGGTGATTCTGGTCATGCTGCTTGGCCAGTCGCGCGTGTTTTATTCGATGAGCCGCGATGGACTCGTTCCAAAGATCTTCTCGGCGGTTCATCCGAAATTTCAGACGCCGTACAAGTCGAACATGCTGTTCTTCGGTTTTACGTCGCTGTTCGCCGCGTTTGTCCCGGGTGACATCGTTGGAGAGATGACCAGTATCGGAACGCTCTTCGCGTTCGTGCTGGTGTGCATCGGTGTCTGGATCATGCGTCAACGTCGACCCGACTTGCCTCGCGGATTCCGGGTCCCTGCCGTGAGGGTGGTCTCTACGCTCGGCGTGCTGGTGTGCGGTGCCATGATCTACGGGTTGGGCTGGACGAACTGGCTGCGACTGGCCGCATGGCTGGCCATTGGCTTGGTGATCTACTTCGGGTACAGTCGCCAGCGCAGTCTGCTTCAGACGCCGGGGCGCGCGTCATGAGCGGTGTGACGAACAAGGTTGAGTCGGGCAGCGGGGTGGTCTTTCCGGTCCTGCTGATTGCCATTCTCGTTACAGGCGCTGCGGCGCTGTTCGTCGGTGGGCTGCCACGCGACGAATTGCGTCCACTGGCGTTCGTATTGAGCGCCTGTGCGGTCACGTTCATTGTCGCCGGCGTGCTCGTTCGCGAACTGCTCGCATTGCCGCGCGGCTCGGCGGGCATGCTCGCCGTGTACGATGCGATCAAGGAAGGAGCCGAGGCCTTCATGCGCCGCCAGTACCGGACGATCGCGATGATAGCCGCGATCACGGCGGGGCTCGTGTACGTGCTCTATGCCTACGTGCGCGCTCCTTCCGACCAGGATCCGGCGTCGGTCGGAACACTGGCCTTGGCCACCGCGCTGGCATTTGTGTTCGGGGCGTGCTGCTCGGGCATTGCCGGCGTGCTCGGCATGTGGGTGGCAATCCGAACCAACGTTCGTGTCGCCATGGCCGCGCGAGACTCCACCGCCAGTGCACTACGTGTTGCTCTGCGCGGCGGCGCGGTCGCTGGTTTGGTGGTGCCCGCCATGTCACTTGCCGGGGTGGCGACGCTGTTCGCCATGCTCCGCGCGGTGAACGTCACGGCCAATCATACGCCGTTGCTGGTGATTGGCTACGGATTCGGGGCATCCTTCGTGGCGCTCTTCGCCCAGCTTGGTGGAGGCATCTATACCAAGGCCGCCGACGTAGGCGCCGATCTCGTGGGCAAGGTCGAAGCAGGCATTCCCGAGGACGACGCGCGCAATCCCGCCGTGATTGCCGATCTCGTTGGCGACAACGTGGGCGATTGCGCGGGACGTGGAGCGGATCTCTTCGAATCGCTGGCGGCCGAGAATATCGGCGCCATGATTCTCGGCGTGGCCCTCTTTGCCACGTTCGGCGCGCGCGGTGTGCTGTTCCCACTGGTGGCCGCCGCTGCGGGCTTGCTCGCGTCGATTGTCGGGGTCTACAGTGTGCGCATGCGCGAAGACGAAGATCCCATGTCGGCGCTCAATCGTGGATTCTATGTAACGGCGGCGCTCGCTATCCTCGGCCTGTTCGTGTGTTGCTGGTGGATGTTTGACGCTCCGGACGCACCAGAAGCCTGGCTGCGGTTCTTTGGCTGTGCGGTCATCGGTGTCGTCACGTCGTTTGGGTTCGTGCTCGTCACGGAGTATTACACGGAACACCGGTATCGCCCGGTGCGCAGCATCGCGGAACAATCATTGACCGGCGCAGCCACCAACGTCATTGCCGGTCTGGCGGTGGGTCTCGAGTCCACCGCCATTCCCGTCGTGATGATTTCGCTGGCCATTGTGAGTTCGTACGCGCTCGGCCTCAGCACCGGATTGCCATCGGCCGGATTGTTTGGCACCGCGATGGCGACCATCGGGATGCTGTCAACGGCGGGATACATCCTGGCAATGGATAACTTCGGACCGATTACCGACAACGCGGGCGGCATTGCGCAGATGAGTGAAGAGCAAGACGACGTGCGCGCACGCACCGATCGACTCGACGCGGCGGGAAACACCACGAAGGCGCTCACCAAGGGCTACGCATTGGGTTCTGCCGGGCTGGCGGCGTTCCTGCTCTTCGCGGCCTATATGGACGCGGTTCGATCGTACGGTGCAGCGCTTGCCGGAGTAGACATCTCGAAGCCCGTCGTCTTCGTTGGGGCCATGCTGGGTGCCGGTCTCGTGTTCCTGTTTGCGGCGACCGCGATTCGCGCCGTGGGGAATGCGGCGGCATACGTGATCGACGAAGTGCGTCGACAGTTTCGGGAGCGCCCCGGTATTCTCGACGGCACCGAGCGTCCGGACTACGCGCGCTGCGTCGACATCGTGACCAGGGGTGCCCTGCGCCAGATGGTGATTCCGGGCGCCGTTGCGGTCGTCATTCCGATTGCAGTGGCGCTGATGTTTCGACCATTCGGCATTGGCGCGGAGGCGGTCGGCGCGTTTCTCATGGTGGGTACGATCGCCGGTATCCTGCTGGCGACGTTGCTGAACAATGGCGGTGGCGCGTGGGACAACGCCAAGAAGTATGTCGAACTCGGCGCCCACGGTGGCAAGGGGTCCGACGCGCACACCGCAGCCGTGATCGGAGACACCATCGGCGATCCATTCAAGGACACCGCCGGCCCCTCCATTCACGTCCTCATCAAGCTGCTGGCCACCATCATGCTGGTGATGGCGCCGTTTCTGGCGTAGCGCCTGCGCGTGTGTCGGTGGACTGACTGCTCTGGTTCCAGAAATAAACCGCAGAGAAATGAACCGCAGAGTTCGCGGAGTTCGCAGAGTCGATTCAGCCTCAACCTCAACCTCATCCTCGGCGTCGTGCGGCGGCACTAAGGTAGGGAAATACCAAACCAATTCAACCGCGAAGGTCGCAAAGGACGCAAAGGAACTTGTTGTTCAACAACGCCGTCCTTGGCGACCTTTGCGTCCTTGGCGGTTGAATCCTTCGAACTGGCCCTGCGCGATTTCTCCGCGAACCCTGCGAACTCTGCGGTTCAATCGTTTGACGTTCAACGCCCAGGCGGCACGATCGTACTCCCGTACTCCGTTTCCACGTTCTCGAAATACAGTCCGCGAAACTGTCCCGGTGCAAGCGTCGG
>JANMRE010000074.1:0-6615 GCA_031370885.1 Gemmatimonadaceae bacterium | reverse complement strand
AGGCCAGTTCTGAAATATAGTCGGCTTTAGTAGATAAATACTGGGGTTCCGACTTCCACCATGTGGTACAACGTCGCGATGTCTTCGTTCCGCAGTCTCACACATCCGTGGCTGACGGCCTGACCAATGCTTGACGGGACGTTTGTCCCATGCAGCGCGTAGCCGTCCCCCAGATAGAGTCGAAAGGTTCCCAGTACCCCCTCGTATTTCCGCTGGTTCGTTCCGTATGGTGGAATGACGACGCGTCCGTCGGCCACAATCTCGCGTCCATCAGATGCCGTTAGCGGTTTGATACTGCCGTCCTTGCCTTTGCGCACCACATCGTTCCCGACCACCGTAATTTCGCTGCCGTCTTTCAGCTTCAGCGGTTGGCCGCGCACCAACTGTACCGTTCCGGTTCGCTGTTTGTTCGCCTGCTCAACGAAGTGCCAATCCGGCGGGATCCAAGCAGGCGCCGAGTCTCGGCGTTGCACCAGAAATTGCCCCCGCGGCGTGTCGAAGCGGAGGACACGACTGCTCCCCTTGACGATCAGCTCGCGACCGCTGCCGGTGGCAACCGGGGCGGTGAACAAAACGCTGTCGCCGAGTTTGTACCACACCCGTCGCTCGGCGATGGACACGATGATAGCGGGTTTGCTGCGCGGGGGTGCTTCGGGGAGCTTGGCAAGGGCAACGCGCAGACTGTCGGCACCAAGCCCCGCTTCCAGACGCGCCTGTTCCAGCGCCTCACTGTTGTCATTGAACACGAGGCGCGCCACGTCGCGGGCAAAGCGCAAGCGAATGGTCGAAACGAGCAGCCACGCCGCGAGCGCGCCCATGATGACCAACGCTACCAGCATGATCTTGCGCGCCAGACGCCACCGCGCAAATACGGCGCTGCCAAGGGTGATTGTATTGGGCATCAGAAGAAGTACACCCGCAGTCCGAGTGTGATGTTATCGCGGATGGCCTTGAGGTCGAGTGGCTCCAGTCGTACGGCACCGGGCATCACATAGCTGCTGTCGGCCAAGGGACCGGCAGGCGGCAAGGCATACAACAGCGTGCCGCCTGACGTCACGATCGCATCGGCGCCAAGCCAACCATCGCCAAACCGCTCGGCAGGCAGCGGCAGGCCACGATCGGACCAGAGCCACGCGGGCAGTTCGAATCGGTCGGCCGACGACAGATGGCGTTCGACACGCCGCATGCCCCTCGGGACGGCAACCCAGAACGTATCCGGCGGCACGCCCACCCGTCGCTCGGGACCGAATTGGGCGGGCATGACGCGTAAACGCACCGAGCCCCGGTCGAGGGCCACAAACGACGACTCGCTGCTGACAGCGAGGTGGAGGGCCTCATCACCAAAGGATTGGCGGCGAGCCAACTGCAACATCAACCCCGTCTTGTCGGCTTCCGCAGCGACGATCGCGTCGGCCCGGTCTCGATCGAATGTGGTCATCCCGGCGCGAAGTCGGGCCGTCTCCTCGCGATAGCGGCCACGTTTATACAGCAGCAGTCCATCCAGTGCGGCCAGCCCCACCAGCATCAGGGCCAAGATGATCGTTCGCGGAATGCGTCGAGTCACATTATTCACGTTATTGGTTTCGTGTCGAGTGTCGCGGTAGATTCCCGCTGACGAATTGTAGCGGGTTCCCTTCATTTTGCATGCATGCCTGCCCGTACACCACATGCTGTCGCGTTGATCATTCTCGACGGATGGGGCTACCGTGAAGAACGCGTTGCGAACGCGATTCTGCTGGCCAACACCCCCAACTGGAACACGATCTGGGCGAACCGCTCGCATACCTTGTTGCGCGCGTCGGGTTTGGCCGTGGGCCTTCCTGATGGCCAGATGGGGAACAGCGAAGTCGGGCACTTGAATCTGGGCGCCGGTCGCGTGGTGATGCAGGATCTGGTGCGCATCGGTGCGTCCATCGAAACCGGACGCTTCTTCACGAATGAGCGATTGGCAGGGGCGTGCCGTCTGGCGCGGGAGCGCAGCAGCACGCTGCATTTGATAGGGCTGTTGGGCAATGGCGGCGTGCATGCGCTGGACCAGCATCTCTTCGCCCTCGTGTCGCTCGCCCATCGCGAAGGCGTGGAACGCGTCGCGGTGCATGGACTGCTCGATGGGCGCGACACGCCGCCAAAGAGCGGATTGGCATTTTTGCGGGAAACGCTGGCCGCGATGGCAGGCCATGCCCAGTTGGCATCGCTGTCCGGCCGATATTTCGGTATGGATCGCGACAATCGATGGGAACGCACGGGCGCGTGGTACCGTGCGGCGGTTCTGGGTGACGGGCCGCATGAGACGGATCCGGTGATCGCCGTGCAGCGCGCGTACGATGCCGGCACCACCGATGAATTTGTGCCGCCGATGGTGATGGTGGACACACACGACCAGCCGTTGGGTCCCGTGCGCGATGGTGATGTCATCGTGTGCTTCAACTTCCGTTCCGATCGTATGCGCCAGACCATGCGCGCGCTCACCGCGCGTAACTTCACCGGCTTCGACACCGGTACGCGCCCGTCGGTCGATATCGTTACCATGACGCGGTACGATGACGCGTTTCCTTTCCCGGTGGCGTTCGAGCCCCAGTCGATGCACAACCTCGTGGGCCAGGTGATCAGCGACGCCGGTCTCACGCAGTTGCGTTCGGCCGAAACGGAGAAGTACCCGCACGTCACGTTCTTTTTCAACGGCGGTCATGACGCGCCGTTTCCGGGTGAAGAGCGTCGCATGGTGCCCAGCCCGAAGGTGGCCACCTACGATTTGCAGCCGGAGATGAGTGCGGCAGGCGTGTGCGACATTCTCTGTGACGCGCTGGCGAACACAACGCACGACTTCATTCTGTGCAATTTTGCCAACACCGATATGGTGGGCCACACCGGATCCATTCCGGCCACCATCACGGCCGTCGAGACCGTGGATGCCTGTCTTGGTCGCATTCTTGAGGCCGCGCGTGTCGGTGGTGCACGACTGATCATCACCGCAGATCACGGCAACGCCGATGTGATGGTTGATCCGGTCACCGGTGAACCGCACACCGCGCACACCACCAACCCGGTACCCTTGGTGGTGATCGATCCCGATGGCGACGTCCCGCTGCGCACGGGCGGCGCGTTGTGCGATGTTGGTCCGACTGCGCTCGGCCTGCTGGGGCTGACGCGTCCACCCGAAATGACCGGTCGCGACCTCCGCGACCTTTCTCCTGCCGCGACTCACTGAATGACCACACACCTCTCGCCATTGGTTGTCCGTTCCGCACGCCTGTTGTTGATTGGCGTGCTCAGTACTGCCGCGACCAGCGTGCAGGCTCAGGTTGGCCACCGCCCTTCGAACAGCCCGTACGAAGATGTGAAACTGGGGCAGACGCTGTCGCTGAGCGCCGGATGGTTGGCGATCACTCGCGATCCCGCCGGTGTTGCACCCGAGGCGGCACCGTTCGGTCAGTTGCGATACGACATCGGCATTGGAGGTCCTGCATCGTTGTTCGCCCGATACACCGTGTCCACGACGCAGCGCACGTTGTTTGCTCCGTCGGCAATTGCCTCGGCCCGCAAGACGGGAACGCCAGGCGTGGCGATGCACGTTGCCGACGCCGGAATCGATATCGCGCTCACCGGCAAGAAGACATGGCATCACCTGATTCCCTCGCTCGCCGGGGGGGTGGGCATCGCGAGTGACTTCGCCAACGTGGACAGTGGCGGCTATCAATTCGGCGTGAAGTTCGCGCTGTCCTATGGCTTCGCGCTGCGCTACGTGCGCGCGTCAGGGCTGCGGCTCCGCCTGGATGCAACGAGCTTCCGGTGGCAGTACGATTATCCTGATCGGTACTTCGTAAAGGCCGCCGACGGCACATCAATCCTTACCGACACGCGAAATCGCAGCTAGTGGACGGGCAACTGGGGACTGGCTGCAGGCGTCTCATATCCGGTGTTCCGCTAACGTCATGCCGCGCACGTCACTGACCCGCCGGGTACTGTTCTCGGCCGCGCACCGGTATCGCCGGCCCGATTGGAGTGACGCCGAGAACACCGACATTTTCGGGGCCTGTGCGCACCCGAATTTTCATGGACACAGTTATACCTGCGACGTGACGGTGGCCGGGCCTGTCGATGAAGAGACCGGCTTCGTCGTCGATCTGGGTTTTCTCGACCGCGTGCTGCAGCGTGAAGTGCGTGATCGATTCGATCACCGCAATATCAATCTCGATGTGCCCGAGTTCGCCGAGGGCAAGCGGATTCCAACCGGTGAGCATCTGGCGCGGTTTATCTGCGAGCGGTTGCAGTCGGCGTTGGCGCACACCTCGGCGCGTGTCGTGCGTGTACATCTGGCGGAAGATGCAACATTGAGCAGCACGTATGAGGTGGATGCATGAGGGGAGACGGGAGACGGGAGACGGGAGACGGGAGACGGGAGACGGGAGCCGCGTCGGGGGCGGAGGACCTGCGAAGCGCGCGGTGGCGGCCGCGCTGCTGAGTATTGCCACCTTGGGGTGCGCGGGACGGGCGCGCGTGGCGGCGCCCACGGAGGGTCGTCGCCCCGAACCCGTCGCGCCCGTGATGATGCCAGTGGCAGAGGTGCGCACACCGCCGTCCGCACGCGACGTTGTGCAGCACCTCGCCGACTCGGCGCTGGGTGCTCCGATGTGGCGGAATGCCCGATGGGGTGTGCTGATCGTGAATGCCACCACCAGCGACACACTGTACGCGCACGACGCCGATCGGCTGTTCATGCCCGCATCGAACCAGAAACTGCTCACCGGCGCCGTGGCCATGCAGGTGCTCGGCCCCGAGTATCGCTGGCGCACGCCGGTGCTGCTGCGCGGTGTCCAGCGCGGCCACATCTTTCGCGGTGATGTCGTGGTGATTGGACGCGGCGATCCGAGTGTCAGCGACTCACTCCAGGTTGGTGGCGTGTTGTCCACCTTCGATCCGATTGTCGACGCCCTCGCCGCACGCGGGATCAGGCGCATCGCGGGAGCGATCGTCACGGCGGAAGACGCATTTACCGGCCCGTCCACCGGATTCGGATGGGAGGTGGACGATCTCGACGGACCGTCGGGTGCGGCGGTGGATGAGTTGCTGTTCAACGAGGGCGTGCTGCGCGTTACTGTGCGCGCCGCCGCCAAGGTCGGCAAGCGTGTTGTGGTTGAGCGTTGGCCCACTGCATCGTATCCAGCCGTGTCGATTCAGGCGGTGACCCGCGCCGCCACCGATTCGGGGCCCGCCGTCGAGGTGGTGTATGACACGGCGGCGTTCGCGCTTCGGGTCACCGGCACGATGGCCCTTGGCGACAGCGCGCGTTTCACGATGGCGTACCGCCACCCCAACGACGCCTGGCGTGCGGCGTTGCATGAACGACTCGAGTCCCGTGGCATTCGTGTCGTGCGCGGCGCACATCCGTCGGCCACCGCTCACCTCGATACATTGGTGACGCTTGAATCGGCCCCGTTGCGCGACGTACTGCGGCGCATGCAGAAGCCGTCGCAAAACCAGATTGCCGAGTTGCTGTTTCGCACGTCTGGGCTCGTGGCCTCCGGGCACGGCAGCGCCGACAGTGCGCGCGCGGTTGCGGTGCGTACGCTGCGCCTGTGGGGCGTGAGTGCCGAGCACCTGGCGTACCGGGATGGCAGTGGCATGTCACGACACGACTACGTGAGTCCTCGCGCGCTCGTACAAGTTCTCGATGCGATGCATCGCGCGCCGTGGGCGAGTACCTACCGGCAAGCCCTCCCGTTGGCCGGTGTCGATGGAACGATTGGCAATCGCATGAAGAACACGCCTGCGGCCGGCAATGCGAACGCCAAGACCGGCACGCTGGACAAGGCGCGCTCGCTGTCTGGCTATGTCACCACGGCTGATGGACATCTGATTTTGTTTTCGATGCTGGCCAATAACTTCACCGTTCCCACCCGCGAAGTGGAACGTGTGCAGGACTTGCTGGTCAGCACGCTCGCCGGTTTGCGCGCAGGCGACAGCAGTCGACTGGCGCGATAGCGCGTGAACGCTGACGCCAACACCGGCGGCGCAACGACCGGTTCTCGCGGCGGTGCGCTTGGATACCTCGACGCGCGCCAGAGCGTACTGGCGACGGCGATACCGCTGCCGATTGAATACGTGGCGTTGGAGAACGCCGTGGGTCGCGCGCTGGCTGCAAGTATCACGAGCCCCGTCGCCTTGCCACCGTGGGATAACGCCGGCATGGATGGGTATGCGGTGCGACGCGCGGACGTGGCCAATGTGTCGCCATCGACACCGGCCGTGTTGCGCGTCACCGGCACCATTGCGGCGGGCGCCGATCCGTTCACACTGCGTCCCGTGGATGTTGGATGCGCTGTCCGAATCATGACGGGCGCGCCGGTGCCGACTGGCGCCGACGGCGTGATACGCATTGAGGACACTGACGGCGGAACTATCGAGGTGACGATTCGCGATGCGCGCGACATGTCGGCACGAGGCAATGTGCGACCGCGCGGTGAAGACGTGCCGCTGGGCGGCTCGCTGCTGTCGGCGGGCGTCACCATCGGCCCGTCGCATCTGGGACTGTTGGCCAGCGTGGGTTGTGCAACTGTTGCCGTGCATCGTCGACCACGAGTGGGTCTGTTGTCGGGCGGTGACGAGTTGGTGCTG
>JANMRE010000063.1:0-31299 GCA_031370885.1 Gemmatimonadaceae bacterium | reverse complement strand
GCCTGATATGTTTGAAACGCACTGCGTTGATACTTCTCGAGTCCCGCGCCCGTCCCTGCCCACAGGCGACTGCGGGTGTCCACCAGCAGTGCGCCCGCCTGACGCGCGGCCAATCCTTCCGACGGGTCGACGGTGGAAAGCGACGTGCCATCCCACAGCAGCACACCCCGTCCGTCGGTCCCGAGCCAGAGTCCGCCATCGGGCGTGCGGGCAATTGCCCACACCGGGTTGCGCCCTTGGTGCGCCGTCGAGATCTGCCGGTCTTTGCGGGCGTTGCCAGCGCGATCGATCGTCACATGCGTCGCGCCGTTACGGGTTGCCGCCCAGAAGCCGTTATCGCCATCATCCACGATGTCCAGCACACGATCCTCGCCCATCGGAATGCGCGCGGACAGGTCGATGCTGTCGTTCCTCGTGGCGACAAGAAATCGTCGACCGCCAACCCACACACGACCCGATCGATCGCTCCACAGCGCATACCCGGTGGCGTCAAGGCCTGGCACCTGATGAAAGACAGTCCCGTCGCCAACGTGAGTCCCCTGTGCCCCCGTCACCCAGATGCGACCACTGGAATCTTCGAGGGCCTCCCACGTGTTCGCGTCGGGCACATAGCGCGGTGCAATCCGTCGAACGAGACCGCGCTCCAACACCTCCAAGCCGTGTGACGTGGAAATCCACAGCCTTCCGCGGCGATCCACCGTGAGTCCGTTTACCCACCGCGACGGAAAGTCCGGCGCATTGCGCGGCACGTAGGACTGAAACGTGAGTCCGTCATATCGAATCAGGCCGCGACGCGTCCCGAGCCAGAGGTAGCCGTCGGAAGTCTGTGCAATCGCGTTGACCTGCGTTTCCGGCAGACCCTGATCCTGATTGAGAATGCGACGGAAATAGTTGTTGCGGGTTGGTGATTGCGCAGACGCGAAAGCGCCGCACACCACCAACATTCCCAACACCGTGGCAAGCAAAGCGTTGATCCGCTGAACGCGTTCGCGCATGATCCGCACAACGTAGCGGGATTCGAGTAATATGTAGTTGTTGAGCTCGCTTTAGACTACGAATTTGTGTCACCGTAGGCAGACGACCTCATCAAGACGTGTTTGCTTTCTGTAACGATCGCACGCAGATTGAAAGCGGAGTCACTGATCGAATGTGCCAGCTGCGTGTGATATTGACCTTTGCCGCTCCAGCACCGATCTTTCGCCTCCCCCCGTGTTGCGGAGTAACTCATTGGTGCCAGCCATGTCCGTCCAATCTCGAATTTCCGCCCTGCTTCAGCGATACCCGCTGTCGCTCACCGCCTCGCTACGCGTGTTGGCTGGGGTGACCTTGGTCTCGGTGTCGTACGGTGCGTATCGGATTCATGCGTCAGCGGATGGCGCGACGCTTCCGTCGATCGCTGAATTCACCGCTACGTTGTCGAGCGACAGCGCGAGGGTTTTGGCCGAAGGGACGCTATCGTCGAGCCGTCGCGCGGCGTCCGAGCGTTATAGCCAGCTTTCGGCCGGGGCGGCCGTTTCGCTGGGTTGCGACTTGTCTGGTACCGTCGGCCCATGCCGGCATGAGGTCGCGCAGTTCCGAACGGCCGATTTCGCGGAGGAATTTGGCTGGTTGGAAGATGGCTTCCTGACAGCAGCCCGCGAATCGCGTTATCACGTCGCGTCAAACGATGATGGGTCGACCGGCTCCAGACGCTTGTCCAGGATGATTGCCATCGGCGGCGCGACGTCGGTCGTTGCTCTGGTGTCCAACGGGCGGATGGGTGGCGGTTCCGCCGGTTTGACGCGGAGTGCGGCACGCTCTGGCCCCGGCAATGCTTCCTTGAGCGCCGGCGTCGGCAGTCTTGGCGCGGGCAGCCGTCTCTCCCAGAACAGTTCCTTGAATTCGGCATCGTCCGATCGCGGTCGGTCCGCATCGAGCGACTCGCGTTCGTCGTGTTCGGGGGGGGGGCTGCGGTCGTGTGACGCGCCGACTGCCATGAGTTCATCGGCAAGTGGGTCGTCACTCGATCCGGCAGTCGTAGACAATCCGGCCGCTTCCAGCGTGTCCAACCTCGACTCGCCGGCATCGGTCGCCAGCACGTCAGGTGCAATTCCCCCAAACTCGGTGGATGTCAACGTCGGTGCGCCAGGCGATCCGGCGCGAATTTCGCCAACGGGGAACACGTGGGTCGCGCCCGACCCAATCCTCGACCCAGTGATGACGCCAGGTTCGGCATCATTGCGTCCGATCGTTTCGGTATTGTTCGACCGATTCGCGCCCGTCGGCATGTCGTGCGGCATGTCAAATGGAGTCCCCGTTCCCTGTGTTTCCGCGCTTGATCAACCGGTGCCGGAAATCGTCACCCCCGAGCCAGCAACGCTTGCTCTCGTTTTGATGGGTCTCGGCGCCATGGCGGCAGTGGCCCGTCGCCGCCAGAGCTGATCGCTCACACTGGTCCGGCGAATGAACGGGCCGCCTCGTCAATCACGACGAGGCGGCCCGTTTGTAATGTCTTGCCGCGACGTTGCGAACTTCGGTACGTTGCGGGGCCCCATTGATATCGAACTTCCGATGGCTGACCGCTCTCGTCGCATACCATCATGAGCGTGCGAAGGCACAGATTTCCCAGTTTGCTGATTCGGATTTCCCTGCTCATGGGGGTCGCTGTTGCCGTGCTGCTGCCAGCCGGCCTATTGCTTGAGCGGGTGCTCTCTGATCGTCTGATCGACTCGCAGGTTGCCGACATGCGGGCACGGCTGGCCGTGGGCATGACGTCAATGGCACGCAGGGTGGCACTGGCCGACGCCCGGGTCGCACGTCTTGCCAGTTTGATTGAAGGGGCAACGGAGAACGTCAACGCGTTCGACCGGTTGGACTTCGACCGCATCACGCGGCGATCGGCCGATGGTGCGCTGCGTGTTACCGACGCGATCGACGGGAAAACAAGCGCCACCGTCTGGGTGCCCCGTAACCTGCCGATCACCGATTCTGTGAAAGGGCTCCTTGGAAGCAGCTACGCAATCGTGAATCAGTTCGGGTCGGGCGCCGTTGGCGAGACGGCGGACGACGTCTGGTTCATGACGAACGACGGCGCGGAAATCATGTTCGCGCCCGACGATCCCAACTACGCGAACAAGCCAACGCCTGCAAACTATTCGGTAACACGGTGGATCAATCCGGTTCGACCGGCCAACAATCCCGATGGTGGCCCGAAGTGGTTGTCCGCGCAACGCTCACCTGTTCCGCCTATCTGGTATGGATCGGTCGTGGCGCCCGTGATGCGCCATGGCGAACTGATCGGGGCCACCGGACTGGAACTGGATATTGCAAAGCTACTGAGTGACCTCCAGTGGCTTCGGGTTGACGATACCAACGCCCTGATGGTCATCGACAATGACATGGACGGCTTGATCGCGTACGGCAGCGGACCGGACTTCGCGCGCGCGGACACCGACTCGCTGTCAATTGCGAGGCTGCCCCACCCGCTCCGCGACTCGCTTGCCGCACTCGTGTATCGTGCCACGAGCGCGGCGCCGGGTCAGGTGTTGAGCGGGACCGTCGGCACTCGCACCATGCTCGCGTATCGGTTGGTACGCCCCCACTGGACGGTCATCACCGTGCTCGAGCGTGCGGCGATCGTCGCGCCGCTGCGCGGGCCCCTCCAGGTGACACGAGTGGGGCTGATCGGCGTATTGGCGTTGCTGCTGGCGGCCATTCTCAGCGCGGCGGCGTCGAGCATTCGTTCACAGCGCGTGGTGGACGACATGCGCGCCGCAGCGAGCGAGCGATTCAATCGCCTGTTCCAGATGTTACCGGTAGCCGTGACCTTGACGCGATACGACACCGGCAAATTGGTGGAACTCAACGACGCGGCGAGTCGACTGATCGGCGTGCCTCGCGACAACCTGGTGGGTTCCACAACGGTGAGTGTTGGTCTGTGGACCAATCCCGACGAGCGGGAATTGATTCGTCAGATGATTCTGGATCAGGGGTTCGTTTCGGACTTCGCCAGTACGTTCACCGATGTGGACGGAAAGACCATCGACGTGCGCCTGGCAGCCCGACGCGTCGATATCGACGCGGTTCCTCACGTGCTTACCGTGGTGCAGGATCTGAGCGCCCAACGCCATCTCGAAGGGCAGTTGGTGCAGGCACAAAAACTCGAGGCCGTGGGACGACTCGCCGGCGGCGTGGCCCATGACTTCAACAACCTCCTGACGGCGGTGATGAGTTATGGAGAACTTTTAAAGGCGTCGTTCGACGTGGCCGATGATCGGCGACGCGATGTCGACGAAATCCTCAACGCCGGACGCCGAGGCGCACAACTCACCAAGCAACTCCTGGGATTTGCCCGGCGGCAAAGCACCGTACCACGTGTCGTGAATGTGAACGAGGTCATCGTCGGTCTCGAACGCATGCTCAAGCCGCTCATTGGCACCGACGTAGAGGTCGTTACCGACCTCGACTCCGCGCTTGGCACGGTCAGGATCGATCCGGGCCAAATCGAGCAGGTCATTACGAACTTGGTGCTGAACGCCCGCGACGCGATGCCGGAAGGCGGCACGTTGACCATTCGCACGATCGACGGTCACCGTTGCATCGCGCTGACAGTGACCGACACGGGATCCGGAATCTCGGCGGAGGATCGGGTTCGGATCTTCGAACCATTTTTCACGACGAAATCCATGGACAAGGGGACCGGGCTGGGACTCGCGACCTGCTACGGCATTGTCAACCAGGCCGGCGGCACAATCGAGTGTGAAAGCGCACGAGGTCGGGGCACCACGTTTCGGGTGACCCTGCCGCGACTCAGCGAGCCCGCGCACGTGCCGGCACCGTGCCGCGACCCGGGTGTGGTCCCACATGTCGGCGCGCCACAGCGCATCATGGTGGTCGAGGACGACGAGATGGTTCGCGACATCACGAAATCCGTACTTGAGAGCGGCGGATACGAGGTGGTGTCGGTGGAGGGTCCGTCACTGGCGTTGGCCCACTTGCTTGAGACACAGGAACCGATTGATCTGGTGATCAGCGACATCGTGATGCCTCGAATCAGCGGTCCGGCCTTCGGACGCGTGCTGGCGACCACCCATCCGGACATGCAAATTCTGTTCATGTCTGGATATACTGGAGACGAACTGATCCGACACGACCTCTCCTCGCTGGGGCATCCGTTCCTCGCGAAGCCGTTCACACCGAACGATCTGTTACGCGCCGTCGCGGGCGCACTGCACCAATCACAACCGGCGGCGGCGCTGACGGACTGATCGCGTCATCCGTGTACACCGCTTGACGACACTCCACTCTGATGAGCGCACCTACGCCTGCGGACAGGACCACCGGGACGGCTAATCCGACGCTGCTCCTCTTGACGCGACTGACCGTCGCGTTCAGTCGGCGGCGTTCGTATCCGGCATTCCACCCGCTGGTGCGAACAGCGGAGGCGCAGGCCTTCGAATCGCTGACTGCGGTTCTGGCCAAGCAGCGTAGAATCACCCTGAGCATCGGTCAAGGCGAATTGCTGCTGGACGATGCACCGATCGAACACGGCGGAGGCGTGGCGGCCGAACTCGCCGAACGACTGCGTCGCCGCGGCGTCGGTTCGCTGACGTTCGACAGCGGTGTTTCGTTGGAATCCCTGCAACAGGCCCTGACATGGCTGGCGCTCGAACCGGTGCCCACGGAAACGCAGGATCCGTCGAAGTTGTCGGCGCCGTCAACGCCCGGCATCGCGATTGCCCGCATTGCGTACGAGCGACTGGAGTTGTCGAGCGGACACACGGACAGTGTTGCGACTGGCGCCGTCATCTGGCGGACGCTGTCGTCAGCCGCACTGCTGAGTGACGAGGCCATGCCGTCGGTCGGCGACGCACATGTTCGTGCCGCCGACGGCGCGCAAGGAGGTGGCGTTGGCGGCGGGTCGCGCGATGGATCGGGCAGCGGTGCCGGCAATGCCGGTGGCCCACGACGTGGCGCCGGCATTGGTCTTGGTGACCTGCTGAATGCCGATGATAATCGCGACCGCAGCGCCGCCGATGACCCCGCATCGTCGTCGCCGACCGACGTTGCCGACGCGATCGAAAACCGCATTGCGGGCGACGGCTACGCGAAACGCGTGTCGTTCGTTTTGTTGAGTGTGTCCGAACAGATCGCCCACGCCGACGAGGCAACGCGCGCGCTCCTCCGCGATCGCCTGCGGTCCGTCCTTGCGTCGCTCCAGACCTCGTCGTTGGGCGCGATTATCAAGTCGGCAGGCACCGCCGCGTCCCAGCGTCGCCTCGTGTCGCAGGTTGTTGACGCGTTGCCGGCGGCGGCAATCATCGACTGGCTCGAGACGGCGGCAAGTGCCAGTGGGCAGGATCTCTCGCATTACTTGCTGCGCATGCTGGGAAAATTGTCGACGCGTACCGAAGACGCCACCGCGTCGGCCGACAGCGAAGATGCCTTTCGCGATGCGGCGCAGGAACTCGTGCAGGGATGGACGCTCGATGACCCGAATCCCCCTGATCATATCGCGCTCCTCGACCACATCAGCCTGTTCGATCCGGCCGTGTCCAAACAGTCGATCGACGACGTCGGTGCAGCGCGCGTGGTCCAGATTGCCCTCGAGGTTGACGCATTTGGTGAAGACGCCGAAGATGCCACCAATCGACTGCTGAAGGACGGCCGCATGGGGGACCTGCTGGTGTGGGTTGAGGGGGCGCCGGGCCGCAATGCCGCGTCGGCACTGCAGGCACTGGTGCTCTCGCCATCAGCGATCAAGTCGGTGCTGCTTGGCGATCCGTACGATCAGGTCGTGGGGCGAACACTGTTGGCCGAACTAGGCATCAGCGCCAGCAGTACACTGCTTGATGTGCTGCGTGATGCCACGGGACGCACCGCGCGTCGCATGACCTACGATCGCATGAAGGACTTCGGTCCTGATCTCGCACCGGAGTTGGTGCGACGCCTTGAGGGTGCTCCCTGGTACTTCGTGCGCAATCTGCTGGCGCTGCTGCGGGACACGGCGTCGGGTGACGGTGGCCCGTCCGACGCGAGCGCCTCGACATTGCTGCTCTTTCTGACGCATCAGCAGGAGCAGGTTCGTGTGGAGGCGCTGCGATTGCTGCTGACCGACCCGTTTGCCCGCGACGCCGCGATTCGTCGCGTGCTGGACGATCCCAGTGATCGCGTGGTGCGGGTAGCGCTCGAATCGCTGACCGGTACCGACCGTTTACGAACGGCCAGCCTCGCGCCCGAGTTGGTACAGCGCCTGCTGGAGTTCATCCGCTCCAAAGCGCACCACCAGGATCTGCTCGCACGCGCCGTCCGCACGCTTATCGACGCGCCCCCGAGCGCTCCGGTACGCGAGCTGCTCCTGGCGCTCACCACCCGGCGCTCTCTGGTAATGCGTCGACTGCAACTGGCTGATGCGAGTCCGATTGTCGTGCCGGCGCTCGAAGTATTGGCGCAACGCTACGCGGACGATGCCACGTCGAAACACGTGATTGCGCTGGCGCGACGCAGCAAAGACCGCAGTATTCGCGAGGCCGTACTTGGCACCATGCCGCGTGGATCACGTCCGATGGCCGAGCCGTGAACCCGACCGCGCTGTTTCTGATGACGCTTGGCCAGGCGCTCGCGGCGCAGGGGCTCTATGCCGAGGGACATCCAATGCGGGCCACGGCCCGCGAACGGACCGGTGTGGCGCTGCTGCGCGCGCTCGGTGAAGGCGGCGTGTTGCGAATTTCATTCCTCGATGGTTCGGTGATCGTCGGATCACGAATCATGACCGAACTCAAGGGCTGGGAATGGGGCCCGCGGTTGGCGGCGGCGGGAGTGCAGCGACTGGAAATCGACGCGCTGCCAGCACCAACGTCTGCCGACGTCGATCGGCTGGTGAGCGAGCTGCAACGACGTCTCCAGCCGGGTGCCGACCAGACCGCCACCGTGGTGCATAGCGGATTCCGCTTCGGTCCATTTGGCGTTGCTGGTGGTGGCGACGGCGTTGGTGGTGGCGGTGGTGGCGGTGGTGGCGGTGGTGGTAGTGGAAGTGATAGTGGAAGTGGTGGTGGTGGTGGTGGTGGCAGCAGCAAGGGTGGTGGGAGCGAACGCGAGCGCGCAGCGAGAGACGTGTTCGATGCACTCGCCAATTTGCCGATGACCGAGGAGGCGTCCGCCGTGCGTTGGATTCATGACGAAATCGCGAGCGGAAGCAACGTGCCCATGGCTGAAGTGGAAGCCGTGGTTCACTCGCTGGCAATGGCCATGCATCGCGATCAGCACGTGCTGTTGCCGCTGCTCGACCTGAAGCGCTTCGATCAGTACACCACCACCCACTCGTGCAATGTCTCGATGTTATCAATCGGACTTGCCGAACAGCTCGGACTGACGGGCAGCGATGCGCGTGCCATCGGGATGGCAGCACTGATGCATGACATCGGCAAGGTGCGTGTCCCCACCGAAGTGCTGGTCAAGCCGGGCAAGCTGACGGACGAGGAGTTCGCGCAAATGCGCGCGCATCCGGTTGAAGGCGCGCGCATTCTTGGCGAACGCACGCGCGGACTTGCGCTGGCGGCTGCGGTGGACTATGAACACCATATCTGGGAGAATGCTCAGGGCGGGTATCCGGACTTGCGATGGCCCCGGCGCTGTCATTATGCGAGCCGCCTGGTCCATGTCTGCGATCTTTTCGACGCCTTAAGCACGAATCGCCCCTACCGGGACGCCTGGCCCCGGGCGCGCACGATTGAGATGCTGCAGAAGCAGAGCGGTATTGAAACCGATGGCGAGATGGTGCGCGCGTTCGTCGAACTGCTCAGTCGCGCTGCCGAATCGCGCGTGCCCCTGGAGGAAGAGCCATCCACCAGCGGATGGAGCAACGATGTTGCGGTCACGGCGAAGCAGGTAGCTGCGGTACAACCACTGCAGTTGGAGTAACGCCGCTGCAGTTGGGGTACCACCACTGCAGTTGAGGTACCCCGACTGCAGTTGAAGTACCACCACCGCAGTTGACATACCACCACTGCAGTAGCACTACTGCAGTTATCAAGGTTCTCATGACCAGTTTCCAGCAGCCCTACCGCGAGACATGCAACGACTTTCTCACGGCGGTCAAGCATGTGGACGTCGCCAATCGGACGGAGCTGGTGGAGCAGTGTAAAGCGGCACTTTCGAGCCGGTATCGATTCCAGTCCACCGCCATCACGCAGCACTTCGATGATCTGGCGCGCTCCAGTGCGCACCTCTCCTGGACGGAGCTGTACCGCGCGGCGTTTAAGGCGTGGCTCGCTGTCGCGCTGCCGGTGCAATGGCTGGACGAGTACGCCGCGAAAACGGCTGGCCCAGTGAACGTGGTGTCGATCGTTGTACGGCAGTACGAGTTCCTGTTTGACCTGCCGCAGGAGCGAGTCGTGGCGGTGTGTGGCTTGTCCTGGAAGGACAAGAGCCCGCGGGACACGCAGTACATGGCCGAATTCCTCGGAGCCGTCACGTCGGAGCGAAGGGTCCGCGCGCTCGTGAGTGGCCTTACGGCGCAACACGCGACGCGACGACTCGAGAGCATTGCAAAGTCCTGGAAGGACCGATTCTTCGAGGAGTTTGGCACCGACTACGATCGCGGGCACTTCATCAGCCTGCGACAAGGCGGGGTCTACGACATCAACCTCTTTCCGCAACGGGCGGACGTGAACCGTGGGCGCGGAGAGTGGCGGGTCTACCGCAACATGGAAACTGAATGCGTGAACAGACCGGGCACATTTTGCTTCTCGCGCCCGATCTATTCCGACCTCACCTGGGTGCCATCGGAGCTTGAGTACGGGGTAGTCCATGCGCCGGAGCACACAACGCTGCGACGATTCCCGAACCGTCCGTGATGCACAGCGAAAAGATCCTCACCCAGGACACACCACCGTCGGATTGAACGACGTAAATACGCCGTTCGGGTTGTCCCGGTGAACCCAGGCGTGCAGGGACCAGTGCCGCACAGGCACCGGTGTGCCCCCGACGTTGAACGGTTGATCTCCAAACTTCGGCGCGGGCTGGCCGACGTTGATCACGATGTATTCGACCGCCACCAATTTCAGTTTCCCGTGTTCGTTCGGCGCGTAGAGCAGCGCCTCCGGCTGGAGCGGATCAAACACAGGGTCGACGAGGGCGTTGTTCACCCAGTGGAAGCCCATGCCACCCAGCGTTGGATGTGAAACACACGGCGAACTCACCTCGTAACCGGCTTTGGTGGCCTGCACGGTAGAATGGTAGCGCGCCGTGGCGGCATGCACCGCCTTGAGCAAATCCGCCGTCGATGCGCTGACGGAAACAGCGGCAACCATCTTCGCAGCGGCCTGTTCTGATTGGTGAAGCGATTCGTGTGACAGACTGCTGGGCGTTTCGGAACAAGCCATCGTGCCGATCGTGATCGCCATCACGAGAGCAGTCAACGGTGAGGACTGCACTGCCAGTGAACGCATAGATCCTCCGCAGGAGGTTGAGGTGACGTCCGGTCGGTGGGAAACCGATCGTCCTCAGAAATACGGAGCCCGGTCGCGTGTAGCAAGCTCAGGCTCAGCGTTTTCTCAGCCGGCCATCCATCAGCAACGGCACGTTGGGATCCAGTGCCACCGCAGTGGGGTCCTGTTCCGCCTCGGTACAGCCATTGCTGGAAGAAGGCGGACAGATCGCGACCCGACGCGCGTTTCATCGCGAGGCGAAAGTCATTCGTTGACGCGCTCACGTTTTGATGGCGCGCGTAGTAGTCGCGGATACCCGCCCCGCAACGATCATCGCCCATCACCTGGCGCAGCATGTGCAGCGTCCAACTGCCCTTCTCGTACGTCATCGCCGTCGTGACCTGTGTCACGTCCGACAGATTCCGGTGCACCACGCGGTACTCGGGCGTTTTCGCATAAAAGTTCATCACGGTGGTTCGCGTTCCCAAACCACTGATGCGCAACCTCGTGAATGACTGCGTTGCGCCACCGCAGTGAACGGGTTCCCGAAACGCTGACCGACGAATAGAAAATCCGACGCCGACTCCATGCCGCCGCTCACCGAGTTGGACTGCACGTTGGCCAGCTTTTCGTACGAGTACGGCCCCACCCACTCGCTGGAGAACGCCAAGGCATCCCTGGTGGGCACGGCAACGCCAACACGTCCATCTCCATGGTTGCTTTGTCGGAGATGTGGTCGATCACGGGCAACCGCTGACGCGCTTGGTCCGGCCAGTCGTCGGAGAAGAACGTGCGGTCGCCGATCGGTGCTGTCGGTGAGCGTGAGCGCAAGGCGATAGTGTTCGACATCAAGCGGCTGGCAGGCATACGTGTCCCGCCGCGGTGCGATGTTGGTCGCGAGCGTCAGCACCACCGACGCCAGCCCCAGGACCATGGTCTACACGGCCCCATCGCCGCGGATCATCTTGATGGCCTCTTGCACGGTGGTCATGAATTGCGCCGGGAAAATGATGGTGGAGTTTTTCTCCACGCTGATTTCCGCCATGGTTTGCAGCGTGCGCAATTGCAGTGCCACTGGATGGAGCGCGATGATATCGGCCGCTTCACCCAGCTTCACCGCCGCCTGAAACTCCCCCTCGGCGGCCACAATCTTTGCGCGACGCTCACGCTCGGCTTCGGCTTCCTTGGCCATGGCGCGCTGCATGTTGTCGGGCAGCGTGATGTCCTTGATCTCGACCGCCGTGACCTGCGCACCCCACGGCTCGGTGTGGCCGTCAATTACGTCTTTGATTTTGGCGTTGATATCGAGCGTTTGTGACAGGAGCTGATCGAGACTGAATTGACCGACGACATTTCGTACCGTGGTTTGACTGATCTGGTTGATTGCCGAATTGATGTTCTCAATGGCAATCACCGACTTTTTCGGATCGACGATATGGTAATACGCCACTGCCGCGATATCGATGGACACATTGTCCTTGGTGATGATTTTCTGCGAGGGAATGTTCATCGTGATCGTGCGGAGCGTCACTTTCGTCATCTGCTCGAGAATTGGAATCAGGATGATGAGACCCGGGCCGCGCACGCCCGTGTACTTGCCCAGAAAGAAGATCACACCGCGATCGTATTCCTTGACTACGCGCAGTGACAGCGCGAGCAGCACGACAGCGAGCGCCAGAAGTACCGTCGGAACGAACATGTTGGTGGGCATGGAGATCACTGGTGAAAAAGGGGGCGGAACACCTCATTCAGAGTATACGAGGCATTCGACCGATTGGCGAGTTGGGTGCGGCGTCCGGATGGTCGGCAAGGTTCTTGCAGTTTTACGGAGAATTCACCGCACGAGACTGCCCGATGTCACCCTAGCCGAGGTGCACCACACGGCGCACTATTCTGGTCGAATTTCCCACCCTGTCGATGCGACTGTGGCTTACAGTCAACCATCATCCGAATCCTGTTTCAACCAAACAAGGACCCATGTCAGAGTCAGCACACGCCGCCGTCAAGCGATTCATGCAGGACATCGTAGCGCGCAATCCCCACGAAACAGAATTCCATCAAGCCGTTCGCGAAGTCGCCGAATCGGTGATGCCGCTGGTCCTCAACGACCAACGCTACCGTGACGCCAAGATTCTCGAGCGCATGGCCGAACCCGACCGACTGATCTCATTCCGGGTGGCCTGGGAAGACGAGCGTGGCGAAGTGCACGTGAATCGTGCATGGCGCGTGCAGTTCAACGGGGCGATTGGTCCGTACAAAGGCGGCATGCGATTCCACCCAAGCGTCACGATCAGCGTGCTCAAGTTCCTGGGCTTCGAACAAACCTTCAAGAACTCGCTCACCGGGCTGCCGATGGGCGGTGGTAAGGGAGGATCCAACTTCGATCCCAAGGGCAGGACCGATCGCGAAGTGATGCGATTTTGTCAATCGCTGATGAACGAACTGTCACGCCACATCGGTGAGCGCACGGACGTTCCGGCTGGTGATATCGGTGTGGGTGCGCGCGAGATCGGGTACATGTTCGGACAATACCGTCGTCTCGAGAACCGGTTCACCGGTGTGTTCACCGGTAAGGCGAAATCGTTCGGCGGCAGCGCCATTCGCCCTGAAGCAACCGGATACGGGCTGGTGTTCTTTACCGAAGCCATGTTGGCGTCGCGCGACGAAGACTTCAAGGGAAAAACCGCCGTGGTGTCGGGCTCAGGGAACGTGGCGCTCTATTGCATGGACAAGCTCAATCAGTTGGGCGCGAAGGTGGTGACTGCTTCGGACTCGGGTGGCTTTATTCACGATCCCGACGGTATTGGTCCGGAAAAACTCGAATGGCTGAAAGATCTCAAGGAAGTGCGACGCGGACGCATTGCGGAATATGCCGACCACTTCACGGGTGCAACCTATCATGCCAACCAGACACCGTGGCGCGTGCCGTGCCAGTTGGCGTTTCCGAACGCCACGCAGAACGAGCTGCTGCTGGACGATGCAAAAGCGCTGGTGGCCAACAAGGTGATCGCGGTGGCCGAAGGCGCCAACATGCCCAGCACACCAGACGCCGTGCAGATGCTCGTGTCGAACAAGGTGCTCTTCGGGCCGGCCAAGGCCGCAAACGCCGGCGGCGTGGCGGTGTCAGGATTGGAGCAGTCGCAGAACTCCATGCGTCTGGTGTGGAGCCGCGCAGAAGTGGAAGATCGGCTGAAACACATCATGCTGGACATTCACACCACGTGCGTGAAGCACGGAGATGACGGCAAGGGCTTCGTGAACTACGTGAACGGCGCGAACATCGGGGGCTTCGTGAAAGTGGCGGAGGCGATGCTGGCGTACGGTGTGATGTAATGGTCACGCGATGAGCCACCAACAACATTTAACCGCAGGGGACGCAGGTTAAATGTTGTTGGTGGGTGACGCAGAACCATTGCCGCGCGCGATTTACCGGATGCGCCCGTACTTCCGCATCGCCGCCATCATGCGGTCCAACGGCATCGCATAAATACGCAGGTCGTTCGCCCCGGTAGTGGTCTCGGCGGCCAACAGCGCATTGGTGATCGCTGCTTCCGTGGCCTGCGCTGTGGCCTGGAACAGCGGCGAAATCCGGTCGTTCGTGATCATCTGCAACGTGGTCACACTGTCCGATGCCCAGGTGTTCGGGTTGGCGGTGGAGAACGCCACGAAAATGTCGCCCGAGCTGTTGCCACCAAATCCGCCCTGTCGGCCGATACCCAGCGACACGCGCGTGGCGATACGCTTGAGTTGATGCGGCAGCAACGGCGCGTCGGTAGCCACGACCACGATGATCGAACCCTGTTCGGGCGTATCGATCTGCGCGTCGTTACCACCGGGCGCGTCACAACGACGGCGTTGCGAATTCGCCGGGAGCGGATCGGAGTTGGCAATACAGGCTTGCAAATCGAGGATCTCCTCGCCCACCGGCACACCGGCAATGCGCAGATCGCGCCGCGATCCGAAGTTGCACTGCACCAGCACGCCCACGGTGTAGCCGCCCTGTTGCGGTGTGAGCGTGCGCGAGGCGGTGCCAATACCGCCCTTGAAACCAAGGCACGTCATGCCGGTGCCGCCACCAACCGCGCCTTCCTTCGGCAGTCCGCCCGTAGCCGAGTTGAGCGCGTCGAGAACGTGCTGCTCCTTCACGTGGAAGCCGTTGATGTCATTGAGTCCGCCGTCGTACGTCTCGGCGACCACCGGCAACCACCACGGCTGCAAGACATTCTTCTGCGTCACTTCCCACTTGATGATGGCGTCGCGCACCACCCCAACGCTGTGCGTATTGGTGATACCAATGGGCCCTTCGAGGTAGCCACTTTCCTGGATCCATGTTGTTCCAGTCATCTCGCCGTTGCCATTCAAAGTGAACCACGACGCGAATACGGGATCGGCGTTGGACTTGCCACGCGGGTGAACGATAGTGACGCCAGTACGGACCGGACCCTGCCCTACCACCAGCTTGCCGCTGCCGGAAATGAGCGTGGCGTGGCCAACCTCGACGCCTTTCACATCGGTGATCGCATCGAGCGGTCCGGGTGTGCCGCCAATGGGGAGCTTGAGATCGTGCTCGCGGGGCTTGGATTGCGCGGTGAGCGACATGGCGCACGTACACGCCGCGAGGGCGGCAACCGCAACAGTCAATGGACGCATGGGAACTCGCGGGAAACAGATGAATGATGAAAGCGTGGCAGCCTTCGCCCTGGCGGTGCGGTGCTATGAATCGTTCAGCTCACGATGTCGTATCCAGCGGTGACAAAGTGTTTGTCAATCGACAGCGCGCGCGTGATGCCTTCGCGTTGCATGACCTCGAAGGACACCGCATCACAGAGCGAGAAGTGCTGATCGCGATACGGCACCACCCACCGTTCGACGGCGGCTCTCACCAGTGCCTCGTCGAGCGGGAGTAGCACGTGCGTGGGATCGCGCAGCACGCCATCGAGCGCGGCAGCCGCCTGCACCCGGCCCAGCAATCGAAGAAAGAGGGCGTGCGATTCACCAAGCACCATGGGTGTGACAACGATGCGATACCCCTCTCGCACGGCGCGCGTGTACGCTGCCTTTGCCACATCGTGATGGATCTGACCGCGCACCGCAGCCGCAATCCACCCCGACGAATCGAGCAAGACGGACCGATTCACTTGCGCGGTCGCTTGGTCTTTGGCGAAACGGCTGGCGCATCCCACGACGCCATCTCCCAATCGGCCAGGTAGTCGTCGTGTCGAACCGCCACGTCGGGCGGCGCGTTTGGTGGTGCGCTCGCCACGCCATCCAGAAAGGCCAACGCGGGGCTTTCGTCGGCCAGTACCTCCGCAGCAAACCTTCGCAGGCCTCGACGCAGCACCTCGGCGCGCGGCATTCCCGTCGCCTGCGCTGCGCGCTCGAGCATAGCGCGATCGGGCACGTCGAGGTAGACCTGCACGGGCTCGCGCACAACGGCCGGTGGTGGAGATTGCCTTTTGGTCATGTGTGTGCTCCATGTAGGTGCCACATGCAATGTATGTCAGTCACTCGCATGGTCAAGTGGCCGAGACCCGAAATCCGCGATCGGATTGGATTCTATCCCCATGCGTACGTTACATTCGTCTCTCTTTCAATATTCTATATATCCCGCTGGACGTGTTATATTTATCCCTCTAGTTGGTCCTTCACTCGACATCCCAGGCAGGAATTCCCGGACATATCGATGAGCTACCAAACGCGCATCGTCGAAGCCGAATTGCGATTCAAGCTCGCCTCGACGGGGGCCGTCGTCATTGAAGGACCAAGGGCATGCGGGAAAACGGCGACCGCAAGACAGGTCTCGAAGAGCGAGGTGCTTCTGGACGTTGACCAGAACGCGCGCGCCATTGGTGCCATTGCACCAGAGTTGCTGTTGGAAGGAGCGACTCCGCGATTGATCGACGAGTGGCAACTGGAACCGGCGATTTGGAACCATGTGCGCCGCGCTGTCGATGACCGGCGAGCGACCGGTCAGTTCATTCTTACTGGCTCGGCAGTTCCCGCCGACGACATCACGAGACACACCGGTGCCGGACGGTTGACACGGCTGCTCATGCGACCGATGAGTCTCGCGGAGACAGGGCACTCCACTGGTTCGACATCGCTTGCGAAGCTGTTGAGTGTTGGTCCGGGCAGTTCCAAAGATGCCGGACTGACGATCGCGAAACTCGCCGAGCGAATCGCCGTGGGCGGATGGCCCGCCTACCAGACGCGCACGGTTCCGCAGGCGCTGCAGGCAGTACGAGGCTACCTCGACGAAGTGCGTCGCGTGGACATCGGCCGCGTAGACGGCACCCGGCGCGATCCCGATCGCGTTGGCCGCCTGTTGGCTTCACTCGCCCGAAACGTCGCCACGTATGTCAGCAACAGCGCGCTGGCGAACGATACTGGTGGTTCAGAGGGCCCCATCAAGGACGAGACGGTCGCCGAGTATCTGATCGCGATGGAGCGGCTGATGTTGATTGAGGACCAACCTGCTTGGGCGCCGCACCTTCGCTCGCGGTCGATTCTTCGCGCTGCACCGAAGCGCCACTTCGTTGATCCGTCGATCGCAGTGGCCGCGTTGCGGTCCACGCCGGATCGACTGCTCGCCGAAATTGGCTGGATGGGCTTTCTGTTCGAGTCACTCGTTGTACGTGACTTGCGCATTTATGCGCAGGCGAACGACGCCGAGGTTCGCCAATACCGCGACAATACAAAGCTGGAGATTGATGCGGTCGTGACCGCAGCCAACGGCGCGTGGGCGGCGTTCGAAGTGAAGCTGGGTCACAGCATGATCGACGACGCCGCCGCGCATCTGCTCACCTTCGCAGACCGCGTCGACACAAACGTGTGCGGCAAGCCCGCGACGCTCGGCGTAATCGTCGGCACGGGGTACGGGTATGTCCGGCCCGATGGTGTTGCCGTCATTCCGGTGGGCGCGCTGGGTCCCTGACAGTGCCAGGAGCCAAACCTTTGAACCGCCGAGGACGCAGGGGACGCAGTGGATCGCAGTGGTTTTCGAAATGCCTTCCTGAATGCCCAACGAACAGTGCAACATTCAGTCATTCACCTCTCACCCGAGTCTTTCATGCGCCGCTTGATGCTGTTCGTGCTGGCACTGCTCCCGTTCTCATCTGCCCAGGCGCAGAAGCGCGCCATGACCTTTGCGGACCTGTCCGCCGTTCGCGTGGTCGGCGATCCGCAGCTTTCGCCCGACGGCAAGACCATTCTGTATTCAGTGCGGACCACCGATCTCGCCGCCAACCGTCGGAGCGGACGCACCTACGCCATCGCAACCGCGGGCGGCACGCCACGGGTTTTCCCTGATGACAGCACGGCAGCGAGTGAAGCGCGATGGTCGCCAGACGGTAAGCGCGTGGCATTTGTCGCGCGCGGTGCCCTTTGGGTGACCGACGCCGAGGGGCGCACGCGAAAATCGATCGCCACGCTGTGGGGAGGAGTGACGGGCGCCAAGTGGTCGCCGGATGGTACGCGACTGTTGTTCACGTCACGGGTGTATCCGTCGTGCGGCACCGATACCTGTAACGCCGATTCTGCGAAGAAGGCCGACGCCAATCCGTCCAAGGCGCGCACCGCCGATCGATTGATGTACCGGCATTGGGATACGTGGGACGACGGCTCGCGGTCGCATCTGTTTGTTGTTTCGAGTGACGGCGGTCGAGCACGTGACCTCATGCCGGGCGCGCGACTGGAGGTGCCACCGGCGCCCTTTGGCGGACCCGAAGCCTACAACTGGTCGCCCGACAGTCGCGAAATCGCCTTTACCGCCAAGGCCGAAACCGCAAACGAAGCGTGGGTGACGGATCTGAATGTGTATACGGTTCCCGCCGATGGCGGGGCCTTGACCATCGTCACCCAATCCAACAAGGGTGCCGATCAGAATCCGGTGTATTCACCCGATGGCAAATACATCGCTTACGCCTCGCAGCGACGGGCCGGATTCGAAGCCGATCGTTGGCGCCTCATGCTGCTGAATCGCGCAACGCACGTGTCGGCCGATATGCTGCCGTCGTGGGATCGCAACGCTGATGCCATTCAGTTTGTGGATACGCGCACCCTCCTGATTGAGACGAGCGACGCCGGTCGCACCACATTGTTTCAATCGACAATTCCTGCGGCGTTTGGTTCACCGGTGCCGACAGGAGCCGTCAGCATTGCCGCCAGTGTCGCTGCGCCGCCAACGCGACTGATCAGCGAGCACAACTCGAGCGCATTTTCCATTGCGTCGACCGCCGGTTCCGACGGGTTGCGCACCATCGCGTTTGTGCGTGATGCCATTCACCTGCCGCCGGAGATTCACGCCGGTCAACTCGCGGGAACGGCTGTGGTTGGCGCGCGCGCCGTGTCTCACGAGAACGATGCGCTGGTGGCGCAACTCGATTTGCCTGCCGCCGAGGACTATCGCTTTACCGGCGCGGGCGGCGCGTCGGTGCACGGATTCGTAGTGAAACCACCGGGCTTTGACCCAGCGAAGAAGTGGCCGGTGCTGTTGCTCATTCACGGTGGTCCGCAGGGCGCGTGGCTGGACAACTGGGGTTCGCGCTGGAACTTCGAACTCTTTGCCGCAACGGGCGTTGCCGTGATCGCGATCAATCCGCGTGGCAGCACGGGGTATGGTCAGGCGTTTGTGGACGGCGTATCAAAGGACTGGGGTGGGAAAGTCTACACCGATCTCATGAACGGGCTCAACGCCGCACTGGCGCGCAACCGGTGGATGGATTCCACACGCATGGGCGCGGCCGGTGGGTCGTTTGGCGGCTACATGGTGAACTGGATTGCCGGACACAATCAGCGGTTCAAGGCACTGGCCACGCACGCGGGCGTGTACAATCTGGAACACATGAGTGGCGCCACTGAGGAGCTGTGGTTTACCGACTGGGAGTTTGGCGGCCCCATGTGGAATGCGAACGCGCTGAACACACAGTACCGTCGCTGGTCGCCGCATTTGTCGGCGGGGAAATTCCGCACGCCAACGCTGGTGCTGCACGGAGAGAAAGACTATCGCGTGCCGTTCACGGAAGGCGTGGCCATGTTCACCGCGCTCCAGCGTCAGGGCGTGCCCAGTCGCTTCGTGGAATTTCCCGACGAAGGCCACTGGATTCTCAAACCGGCCAACGCGCAGGTGTGGTGGAAAGAGATGCAGGGGTGGTTCAAGCAGTATCTGTCAACGCCGCGACAGTAATCCACACCACCGGCCACGTCACCAAGTCTATAGTTGCAGACCGATGTCAAACGCACCCGAGTACCCGGAGTCTGTCTTGCTGGTGGCACGCATCAGTTCTTTGACTGCGCTACGATCGACAACCGCGCGGTCCATGTGGCGGCGTGGTACCCGCCCGATCATCCGGGCGATCCTTGCGATGTGCGTACTCGGATCGTTGACCTCCCACGGAGCAACAGGCCAATCCGCGCCGCGGGCCGCCGCACCACCGAGTCGGGTCGATTCCATCCGGGGATTTTCCGCTGTCTCGGCCAGTCGCGAACGCGCGATTGAAGCGGAACTCGCGCGCACGGTGAGTCGCGATTCTACCGGCGCGTATTTCACGTACCTCACCGACGAGCCGCACCCCGCCGGCTCTGTGCGCAACAAGGAGTTGGCCGACTACATTGCCGATCGGTATCGCGCGTGGGGGCTCGATCATGTGACGTTGCATCGGTACGACGTGCTGCTGCCGTGGCCGCGCGAAGTGAGCGTCACGATGACGGCGCCCACGGTGTATCACGCGACACTCAAGGAGGACGCGTACCGCCAAGACCCCCATTCCGCGAAAGACGCGGGCATCACGTATCTGGGTATGAGTGCGTCGGGTGATATCACCGGTGAGCTGATTTATGCGTCCAGCGGCAATCCGTCGGACTACGATTGGCTCGAACGGCATGGCGTGAATCTCGCGGGCAAGATCGCGCTGGTGCGCTATTCGGTGCCGTACAGCTATCGTGGTTTCAAGGCGCTCACGGCCGAACAGCGCGGCATCAAGGCGCTGCTCATTTATTCCGATCCTGCCGAAGACGGCTTCAAGAAGGGCAAGACATTCCCCGACGGCCCGTGGGGTCCGGAAAGTCACATTCAGCGCGGCGCGCTCACCTATGACTTCATGGTGGCCGGTGATCCGCTCACACCGGGTTACGCGTCGGTTCCTGGTGCGCCACGTATTGCTGAACGCGATGCGCTGTCGATCCCAAAGATCATGATGGTGCCCATGTCGTATCGCGATGCACGGCCATTGCTGCAGGCGCTTGGTGGGCCAACGGCGCCGACGTCGTGGCAGGGTGCGCTGGGGTTTCCCTACCATGTTGGTGCCGGACCGGCCACCGTGCGCGTAAAAGTGGATATGGACGGCGGCACGCGTCCCATCTGGGTGGTTGAAGGCCGTATCACCGGTACCGACGAACCGGACAAGTACGTGGTGCTGGGCAACCATCGCGATGCGTGGGTATTTGGCGCGGTTGATCCGTCGTCGGGTACGGCCACGCAACTGGAGCTCGCGCGCGCGCTCGGGTCGCAAGCGAAGGCCGGACGCCGCCCCAGGCGCACCATCGTGTTCGCCAGTTGGGATGCAGAGGAGTGGCATCTTACCGGTTCCACGGAGTGGGGCGAACAGTTTGCCGACGACCTGCGCAAGAACGCCATCGCCTATCTCAACGTTGATGGTTCCACCAGCGGCTCGAAGTTCGAAGCGGGTGCCATCGCCAGTTTGAATCCGTTGGTGGCGCAGAGTGTGCGCGACGTGAAGGACCCGCTGAGTGCGGGTTCAGTGCTCGACGCGTGGGGACGCGCCCTGCGTTCGGAAACGCGTGAGGCCAACATTGGCGGTGGCGCCACACGCAATACCGCGGCTCGGCGTCCCATCGACTATCCCGGAAATGCGCTGGGCTCAGGCAGCGACTACACCGTGTTTCTGAACTTTCTCGGGCTGCCGATTGTCGAGATGAGCTTCAACGGGCCATACGGTGTGTACCACTCGGCGTATGACAACTACTACTGGATGACGCACTTCGGCGATCCGGGCTTCAAGTACATGACGACAATGGCCGAGGTGTGGGGGCGGATGGCGCTGCGATTGGCGAACGCCGAGCACTATCCGCACGACTTCGAGATC
Organism: Gemmatimonadaceae bacterium; assembly: GCA_031370885.1. Taxonomy (GTDB): domain Bacteria; phylum Gemmatimonadota; class Gemmatimonadetes; order Gemmatimonadales; family Gemmatimonadaceae; genus Gemmatimonas. The sequence goes on along the minus strand of JANMRE010000063.1, from coordinate 9,791 downwards.
TACGCATCGCGGGTGCAGGGATTTATTGCGGCGCTTTCGGCGCAGAAGGATGCGAAAGCCCATCTTGATTTCACGGCCGTACGCGCGGCGCGCCTTCGATGGAGTGCTGCCGCGACGGCGCTTGAGCAGGTGCTTGCCGCGACACTCGCCGCGCCGCCGTCGGACAACCGTACCACACGACTGGCGGAGATGAACGAAGCCATGCGCGCGGTGGAGCAAACCCTGCTGAACGCAGACGGAATTCCTGGCCGACCGTGGTTCAAGCACGTACTGTACGCGCCCAAGTACACGTATGCGGCGATGACGCTGCCCGGTGTACAGGAAGCGGTGGACGCCAGGGATTGGGAGCGTGCGCGGGCGCAACTGGCGATTGTGGCGGCGCGGATTGATGCGGCGGCGGCCGCGACTCGGCGGGCGGCGCGGCCGTAGCACCATGCGCCCCATCCACGCATCACACATACAGGGCCGTTCGTCACTACAACTCGCTCGATAGGAGGAGATAAAGACTAACTGATGGAATCATGGCGCGTGGCCCGCACGACCATCACTATTGAAGTGCACGCGCACTTTGGTCTTCGACACGCTCATCGACATCGGACACATCCATGGCTGCCACCGTCTTCGGGCCATATTCTCCGTTCTTTCGGCCGCCGCGTACTCACCTCACGCTGGTCACGCTCTTGCGGTCGCTGCACGCCAAGGTGTCTGCCTTCCATTGTTCCGTGCGCACGGTTGCGCAACGCGTGGACACCACGGGACTTGGCGACGCCGCCCTCAGCATGGCCGGAAGTGTGCTAATGACCCTGGCGCTCTCCAATCCGTCGAGTGTGAGCAATCGGGAGCGGCCTCGGCACTATTGGTAGTTTTCTTGCCCTTTGCCCACGCGCCTCATCCAGTGCATCACTTCATTCCCATGGTGTATCAGAGTGCAACGCGGTACGCATTTCTTGCAATCGCGATCACCGCCTTGTCCTCCTGCGCATCAAGTGCCAAGCCACGCGGGCCCTCGGGCGCGCCAGCGCCCTCGGGTGCCTCAGCGCCCACGGGTACCCCGGAGCGCTCGAGCGCAATTCCCCTGACGTCCGGCTCGACAACTCGCGATGCCATTCTCGCCGCTGCGCGTGGTGGTGCCGCCGGCGCGGTCATCGGACATCAAATGGACCAGCAGGCCATTGAGCTGCGCGGCGTGTTGCCCGGCATCGTAGTCGAACGTGTCGGCGAGGGGATTCAGGTGATTGTTCCCGCCTCCCTGCTGTTCGTGGGAACATCCGACGCGATTCTCGCGTTTGGCGCGAAAGAACTTCGCGATCTCGCGACCAGCCTGAAGGAGTACCCCGGCACGAACATCGTGATCGTGGTACACTCGGACGTCATCGGTGCAAGCGGTGAGTCCAGCCTTAAGCTCACCGAACGACAGGCGCGGGCCACGTATGACTACCTGCGTATCCAGGGGGTCGCATCACCACGTATGCGCTTTCTGGGTAGAGGTCACGCCGAGGTTGGACATCAGGCTAGCAGGCGCGTCGAGATCGCCATCTATTCGAACGAGCCGCGGCCTGCGAGGAGACCCTGAGGCCTGCTGTTCGCGCACACTTACCATCGATCCCGCCGTGCCGTTACGACCAGCCGAGTCGTTGACCTTCGGCGATCTTTTCGCGGAGGCGCTTGATGTACGCAGTCGCCTCCGCCTCGGTGAACCCACCGGCGCGAAACGCGTCGTGCCACTGTTGCAAGGAAAGCCGCGCAAGCAATCCGCACGCCCAGCGCACATCGGCCGGTGTAGCGATGGCGTGTACCCGCGGCTCCAGCCACGACCCGTTGTAGCTGAAATGCACACGATTGCCTTCCACGCGCGCGATGAATCCTTCCGCGGTGAAGGCCGCTGTGTCGGCTTTGGAGGCCCGATGAATCCAGGCTGTTTTGCCCAGCGAGGCGCCGAGGTCGCGTACCAGATACCACGTCTGGGGGCTCCGTCCGTCCGCCTGACTCTGGTAAATCGCGTTCTGCGCGGCCTTGAGATCCCAGTTGTTGAACAGCACCATCACCGTGAACAGACCAGCGAGGGGCTGCGTTCCGACAAACGGGTTGTCTGTCCACGACCATTCCCCCTTCTTCTTCAACGAGGTCGGTTCGAGTCGAAATCGCGCCGGTTCTTCACTGACCGACTTCCCGTTCTCGACCCGCGTCCACTTCGGCACGTAGTAGACGGGTGGCTGGTGGTATCCGATCGCATGAAGGATGCGCGAAACGGTCACCTCCACGCGCGCCTCCACACCAAATTTTACGCTCCATTCCCGACCCGTGCTGTCCTTTACGTCGTAGCCGGACTGCGTGCCGGTTGTTTTGGTGCCGGTCACCTCGAATCGGCCGCGCGGGTCTGGTGCGAAGTCTCTGTCAAATTCGCCCACCAGCAGATCGCGCTGCGCAAGATTGCGGGGCTCTTGCCACAGTTGGTCCATTGTCGCGGGTTGGCGAGGGGACATGTGGCTGTTGAGAGCACAACCTGATGCGACCAGGACAATCGTGAGGGCGCGGAGCGTGTTCTTCATTTTGTACTGATACTGACGAGAAGCTGCACCCCTTCACCACCAAACCCGAAGTCAACTCGGGCGGCGGTCGCAATACCACGCATGGCGCTGACGCTCACGCCGTAGTTGTGTCGGAGACCCGACAGATCAAGCTGCGAACGCTCGGCGGTAACCTTGCCCGCATCGTAGAAAACCGTCGCATCAATCAGCGTCCAGATGGGAATGCGATATTCGGCCTGCATCAGCAACAGATGCTGACCGCGAAAACGGTACGTGTCGTAGCCGCGAAGCGACGCACCGGTGCCGTCAGAACCGAGGAACTCTTCGTGCACGCTGCGGAGTTGGCCACGCCCGCCGAGTGTTCGCTGCAGGTAGAAGGGAACCGTATGTCCGGCATCGGCGGCTGACGTTGATATCCACGCGTGCAGCGTCAGACGGTGCTTTGGCATGAACACGGCGAATCGTTGCTGCGCCTCAAGCTCCACCCGTGTGAAGCTGAAGCGGTCGAGTTCCTGGTCAACCCAGCGGGCATGGCTGGCACGCGTTTTGAGACCCTGAAACAATCCTTCGCCGACAGACGCCGGAATGCCGAACTCGAGTGCGCCTTCGTAGCGCCCGAACCTCGGCTGCTGCATCAGACCCGGAGCGTCCTGGTCGTTGAAGACCTGCTCGATGCTCGGTTGGTTGTTCGCGCGCCCGGCGTTCACGTCGATCCACAACTGTTCTGCGCGACCGCTCACCGTGACCCACGGCGCCACGCGAAACGACGCGTCGACGCCCGCCTGGTCTTCTCGCATGGCGAAATTGGTGCGCTGGTCGAGATCACTGGCCGTACCAAGTCCATAAAATGCAAGTTGCGGCAGGTCACGCAGGCGCCCGTACGCCTCCACCATGGCCCGTCGGCCCTCGAATCGCAATACGCTCTCGACAACCCAATATTGTTGTATCGAGTACAGACCCTTGATCTTCGCAGCCCACGGTGCTGGCGGGTCGATGTCGATTCCAAGACCTCCGGCGAGTCCGCCGCCTGATGCCACGCTGCCAACCACCAGATGCAGCGGACCCGAGAACGCCTTGGCGATCGCGCTCGTTGTCTGCTTCAGCACTGGCGGCAGATCGCCTTTCGGTGGTCGTACGGCTGGCGCGATATTTTGCGCCCCAAGCGAGCCTGAGGCGAGTAGGACGACGCACACTATTCGTACCGCACATGCACAGATCATTGACGCACCGTCAAGGGATTTTGGCGGGCACTCCGTGGCACTTGCCACCACTCGGATCCCACACAATACCACCAACAGAGATGAACGCGGACCGAAACTCTTTGGCCCCAAGTGTGAGCAGCAGAATGCCGTAATGGCCTTCCACGCGCCGAAGGCTGTTCTGCGCCAACGGCAGTCTCATGCCCCGGAGTTCCGCGCCGCCGGTGCCAATCACGAATGACGGAATGCCGTGAAGCGTGTCCAGTACACCCTCGGCGTTCATGGGCCCAAAGCGCTCGTAGTGATGATCGTGACCGCTCAAGACCAGATCGACTCCGCGCTGGTGGAGAATCTGCCAGATCGGAGCGAGCTTCACGTCGCTTCCGTGCGAGCCCGAGCTGAATCGGGGATGATGCCAGTACGCGACGGTGCACTCCTTGGTGCTGGCTTTCAAGTCGGCCTCAAGCCAGTCCTGCTGCTCCTTCCGCGCGCGCTGATCAAACGATGAGTTGACCACGATCTCCGTGTTCAGTACTACCGCGTGCCACTCGCCAATGTCGTAGCTGTAGTAGCCCTTGCCAGGTGGCCCGGCCGCCTTGCCGAAGTACTGGTAGTACGGGTCGGCGCCAGAGGTGTAGTACTCGTGGTTGCCCGGCGACGGCTTGACGTTCTTCATGATGCGTTTTTGCGGATCACCCCAGGACGGCGTGAAGCAGTTGGTCCACTGGCCGGTGCTTCCACTGGTGTAGGCGTTGTCGCCAAGCGTGAACACAGCATCCGACACTTTGGCAACGCTGTCTGCTCGCAGGATGCTGTCCACAATCATGGCGGTGGCCTCGTCGCCCGACGCATCACATCGGGCAATGTCTCCGGCGCCAATCAGGATGGACGCACCAGCGAGCGCGACCGCTTCCGCCGGGGCGGTTGCCGGTGGTGGAGTGCGCTGCGCCGGGGGGTGACAGCCGCTACAACCCAAGGCCAACGCCAGAACGGCGGCAATCGACGGGCTGGAAGGACGCCTCATTGGAATTTTTCGCAGGATTGACAAGGGAACGTTACGATGCAATACGTGTGTGAACCAAATTCGATCGCCCGGGTTACAATAAAGGGCGACGGATAGAGCGTACACCGAATTGCTGTTGAATGATAGTCCCCCGAATGGCTCAGGAGCCATACCGATGAAGAGATACGTCGTGGCATTTGCCACTCTGCTGGTGGTTCCGCTCGTCGTCGACCCGATACGTCACACCTGTGCCGCGCAGAGCACGAAGGCCAGATCCGCACTCGGCGGGTTCAATCTGTTCTCGGTGGCTCAGGACGTTCAGATTGGACAACAGTCAGCCGTCGCGGCCGAGCGGCAGATGGCGCTGCTGGGCGTGCCGTCGGCGAATCAGTACGTCAACCAGATCGTGCAGAAACTCAAACCATTCGCGCCTGGTGCGAAGTATCCGTACGCCGCCAAGATCGTCAATGCGCCTGATATCAACGCCTTTTCGCTGCCGGGTGGTCCGCTGTATCTGAATCGCGGCCTGATTGAGGCCACACGCAGCGAAGCCGAACTCGCCAGCGTTATTGCGCACGAAATGGCCCACGTGGCCTTGCGACATGGCACCACCAGTGTGTCCAACGCCTACCTCGGCAAGACCGGACTCGGTCTGCTTGGTGGACTCGTGGGGAAGCGCGGCACCACGACCGCCAACATTGTGAGCGTGGTTGGTGGCATGGGATTGAATGCGACGTTCCTCAAGTTTTCGCGTGACGACGAGAACTCCGCCGACCGCGTTGGTGCCGAGATGATGGCTCGTGCGGGCTACTCTCCGCTGGCCATGGCGGATTTCTTCGCGGTTCTGCGACAAGAGAGCGGTAGGGATCCCAGCAAGCTGGAGATGTTCTTTGGCAGTCATCCGCCGGCCGTCGAACGCGAAGCGCGTGTGCGTGAGTTGTCGGGCACGATAGCGATGGCGCCATCGTCAGACATTGGTGGGCACTCGCAGCTGCGCACCATGATGGACGTGAAGACGCTGGCCAACACGCGTTCCGGCATCTGGCCGGCGCCGGTGACAACACCGAATCCGCCAGTGAGTGCGCCAAGTACCCCATCGGTGCCGATCCGAGTCACCATCGCCGCGCCGTCATCCCGCTTTACGCTGTATCGACAGCCGACGGGGTTTTTCACGGTCAGCTTTCCCGACAACTGGCGCGCCATTCAGGCACCGGGCGCGTTCGCGGCAACGATCACGCCTCCGGCGGGTTTGGTGACATTGGCCAACGGGCAGCAAGCGATTGCCTACGGTGTGGTGATCAACCACTACTATCCGTTCGACGGCGAGTCCACGCGTTGGGACGCGAGCATGAGTGCGAACTATGCGCCCTTCGAGCGCACGGTGCCACCGCGCGGCGCACTGGAAGATGCGACGGACGACCTCATCCGCAGTATTCTGCGTGCCAATGGTTATTTGAAGGCGGTGCCGGGCTCGGCGAAGCCGGAATCCATCAACGGTGCGACCGGCTATTCGGCAATGCTGAGCGGCATCTCACCGCTCACGGGTGAAGAGGAGAAGGTGAAGGTGTTTACGCGGATGTTGCGTGACGATCATGTGCTGTACGCGCTCTGCGTCGCGCCGGCGCGCGATTTCACGGCGCTGGAAGGCATGTTTGATCGCCTGATGCAGACGTTGATCGTGGACGAAGACGCTGTGCACGGGGTCGCGGCGGCGCGGCGGTAGACTCGTTCTGATCATGAGGAGTCGAACGGGCCGTCGGCTTGAGGGCGGGCGCGATGAACTTGAAGCTCACCTGCTCGCCAACCGCGGCCGCCATGCGCCGCAACACGGCGATGGAATGCCCACGATACGCACCATCTTCCATGCGTGCGACTGCGGATTGCGACGAGCCGATCAGCGTCGCCATCCCAAGCTGGGTGAGGCCGTGACGTTCGCGGAGCGCGTACACTTCTTCGGCGATCTCCGCCGCCGCCGTCGCGTCGGCGACCCCTTTCTCCCAGCCCGGCGCGGCGCCGAACAACTTCGTCATCACCGTCAGCGCGTCGTTGCGCGGAGGCCTCTGCTTTTTGCGCGATGCCATCGTCCTCGCTCCAGAGAGTAAACTCGGGTGCTACGCGGATGGTGCCGTATGGGCACGCGGGGACGCCATGTACCTGGCGCGACGCATCACCGCTCTGTCGATATCTGCCTCATCCACGGCATTCTCCTTGGTGCACCCATGCGCCATAACGGCCCCGCCTTCGCCCGCGAAGAAGTAAAGTGCCCAGATTACCCGGCTCCGTCATCGTGCTGAGCCACGCGTCGAAAGGCGCGTGACCGTCGAGATATTCGACGGTGACAATTGGTGACAATCACGCAGGTGCATCTCTTTCAGCAAGCGGCCGCAATAGAGATTGAACGCATCGCGATGTAGACACAGGTCCGCCCGAGCCCATGGACAGTAAAGGCTGCGCGGTCGGCTATTCGGCAATGCTGAGCGGCATCTCACCGCTCACCGGCGAAGGGGAGAAGGTGGTGGACGTCGTACCGTAATCTCGCCGCGATGGCGGGCGCCTCCGCGAAGCGATTAGGTCAACCCATGACGAAGAATCCCACCGACCCCCCATCCACCAAGAAAGGTGATGCCAGGCACGCACTTGCCTACCGTACCCCAACTGGTGTACAATGCGGAGGTGCAGCGTGGGGTTCAATGACGTCAGGCGGCGGGTGATCAGGTGTTTGGACACGCAGTCTTTCGAGTCGGACGCACGAGAGGCGATGTCCGAAAACAATTTGTTGGCGACCGGGCAGATTTCGGTCGACGACGTGAAGCGGTTGATCAGTCGGTGTAACGGCCGGCAGTACGTTGCCAAACCAATGACGGAAGATCCGACCACCATGAAGCATGAGATGAAGCCGGTGATCGCCGGAGAACAGTGGTTCATTCGGTTCTACTTCGTGGAGCTACCGGCCGACGTGGCCGTATTCATCAGTGTACACAAGAGCAAGTTCCGGCACCGGTAGCCGCAAGCTTCCCTACTTCTTCTCGAGCGTGGTTCCGTGACGACAGCGACTGCGAAGCCCAGTGGAGGACCCGGCCGTGCCGTTCGCGCCAATGACGCACGCGTGTCGACGAAGATGCGGTTTCTCAATGCCGGGGATCATTCTCGTGCGCTCTGTCGGCACTGTGGGGCAATGCGAGAGACCGAGTATCAATACCGCCCCCTTCTCCTTGAAAAGACCAAGGTAACCGTACCGAATGTTCTCGTTGGCGTGTGCCTGCAGTGCGACAGTACCGTGTCTGTTCCCGCGCAGTCCATGCCGCGCCTCAAGGAGGCGCGGCAGCGTGTGATGAAGGAGCAGAACGCGCGGATCTCACTGGAGCTTGAAGACCGTTTGAATATGATGGCGGCCGAGATGGACGTTCGCCCAGAGCCGTTCAAGGGCGCCTTGTGTCGCTACGCCCTTTCTCGGGTCGTTCGCGACAAGACGTTCGCGCGGCTGGTGTGGAAGCATGCGCAGAGCGCAGGTGCCAAGGGCACGGCGGGTGCGCGCGTGAAGTTCCGCACTGAGGCGGCACTCCCGCAGCAGGCCATGGCCGTGGCGCACGCCTCCGGCATCAGCGATCTGTCGACGATCCTCCGTGGGGCCATACTCACCGTTGACGTTTTGCTCGCCGCGCCGAAACAGCGCGCAGCCATGAGGCACGATCTACGTCTGCTGGCGGTTGGCAGCGGGGCCTAATCGGCCACAGGTCGGTCTTGCTGTCCGTGGTCTTGCCGGACGGCTTGGCGCCGAATGGCGTGATGTCCAGTGCGTTGATGCTCTTCCTGTGGTTCTCCGTGTCGATCTCAACGCCGATCTCACGCCAGCATTTTTTCTCGACACGATCATGCCCCAACCACCTGGCCGAAAGGGACCGGATTGGGTGGCCGAATTGGACCGGACTGGATGGCCGAATTGAATCGGAACAGGTGGCCGCTTTGACCAGAATACGCAGAGACATCGGATCATCCCCGCATGCGCGGGGAACACGACCACATCCGCCGCGTTGTTCGACGCCGACGCGGATCATCCCCGCATGCGCGGGGAACACGAATCCAGCGACCACTCGCCGCGCTTGATACTCGGATCATCCCCGCATGCGCGGGGAACACGGTGATAGCGCCGCGGATCATCCCCGCATGCGCGGGGAACACAAAGACGTAGTGATATATGATGGCGTATTGCACGGATCATCCCCGCATGCGCGGGGAACACAACAAGGGGAAAAAGGAACAGGTCGCGGCCGGCGGATCATCCCCGCATGCGCGGGGAACACACGGTCGATAGCGTGATCTATTACGGCCGCGACGGATCATCCCCGCATGCGCGGGGAACACAATGTCGCAAAGGACCAAGTGCACGTTGGTTTCGGATCATGCCCGCATGCGCGGGGAACACGGTGGACGGAAACTCGTGTGTTGCGACGACGACGGATCATCCCCGCATGCGCGGGGAACACTCTTGACTCGCCCACTTGCGCGGCATATGCCGCGGATCATCCCCGCATGCGCGGGGAACACCGCACCAAAACGACCGCAGCACCGTCGGCCGCCGGATCATCCCCGCATGCGCGGGGAACACATGCGCTGCTCCGTTGAGTGTGTAACATTCGCCGGATCATCCCCGCATGCGCGGGGAACACGTTGGCCATGTTGGCGTTGGACACGGTGAGCACGGATCATCCCCGCATGCGCGGGGAACACGCGTACGGCACCCATCGCACCTTGCAGTGTTGCGGATCATCCCCGCATGCGCGGGGAACACAACAGCCAGCGCGCTTTCGCGAGGTAGCCCGCCGGATCATCCCCGCATGCGCGGGGAACACATTGCCGCCGTGCCGCAGCCGCTGCGTGATACCGGATCATCCCCGCATGCGCGGGGAACACCTCGCTGACGGCGCGACGTTGGTCAGCGCGATCGGATCATCCCCGCATGCGCGGGGAACACTACTGCGGCATGTTTGACGCATCGCGTGCGGCCGGATCATCCCCGCATGCGCGGGGAACACGGTGACCCCATGAACACGCGCGCGGTCG
>JANMRE010000061.1:0-2678 GCA_031370885.1 Gemmatimonadaceae bacterium | reverse complement strand
CGTCGCCAGCGTAGAGTCCCATGGTTTCTGTCGCCAGTTCGGGCCGCCCCATTTTGGTCACGATGCTCTGCACCTCGGGGAATCGCAGCAACGTCACTTCTACCTCGCGCGCAATGCTCATACCCTGCGGCAGCGACGTACTGGGAAGACGACGCGTTTCGATCAGCAGCGACCCCTCGTCGAGCTTGGGCATGAACTCGGTTCCGAGAAAGGGCACCGACGACAGGGCGACAATGAGCAACGTCGCGGCTCCGACAACCACCGCCCACCGGTGGCTGAGTGACCATCCAAGGGTCCGCTCATAGCGCGCGCGCGCCGCGTCGTACCAGCGTGATGGTTTTTCGTTTACGTGCGTGAGGAGGAACGACGAAATCATCGGCACGTATGTGAGCGCAATCAGCAACGAGCCGAGCACTGCCACACATACGGTAAACGCCATCGGTGTGAACATGCGCCCTTCGAGTCCCTGCAGCGAGAAAATCGGCAGGTAGACGGCGATAATGATGCAGACGCCGAATACGATTGGGCGCCCCACTTCAAACGCAGCGCGCCGAAGGATGTCGCGGCGCTGCTCGCTCGTGGTGGGTCCTGCGAGGCCGAGCCGTCGGACAAAATTCTCGACCATCACCACGGACGCATCGACGATAAGCCCGAAATCCAGCGCACCAAGACTCATGAGGTTGGCGGAATAGCCGAACCGTTTCATGAGCAGGAAGGCGAACAGGAGCGAAAGCGGGATAACCGATGCCGTAATGAGGGAGGCGCGCAGATTGCGCAGAAAGAGAAACAGAATGAGCGTGACGAGCAGTCCACCTTCCAGCAGGTTGCGGAACACGGTGTTCGTGGTGCGGTCGACGACCTCGCCTTGATTGTAGAACGCGTTGATCGTGACACCCGTGGGGAGGAGACGACGGATCTCGGCAATCCGTGCTTGCACGCGCGTGACGACATCCTTGCCGTTCGCGCCCTTGAGCATGACAATCATGCCTGACAGCGTCTCGCCCGTGCCATCACGGGATACAGCGCCTTCGCGCGGCATGGCGCCTATCGTGACCTGCGCGACGTCGCGCACGTACACGGGGGTCCCCCCTTCGCGGGTCGCCACGACCACGTTGCCGATGTCGGTGGTGTCGCCCAATCGCCCAAGCCCGCGCACGGTAAACCGTTCGCCGCGGTTTTCGATGTAACCGGCGCCGAAGTTGCCATTGTTCTCGGCCAGCGCCGTTTGAAGCGCGTCAAGTGTCAGGCCGTAGCCAGCGAGTCGGCTGGGATCGGCCAACACGTGGAACTGTTGCACCAAGCCGCCCCACGAGTTCACGTCGGCCACCCCTGGCAGCGTGCGCAGCATCGGCTTGATCGTGTACTCCTGAAGCGTCTTGAGTTCCATCAGCGACAGCGTTTTCGACTCGACGAGATACTGAAAGACCTCACCCATCGGCGTTGCGGGTGGCCCAAGGCTTGGCTGCATGCCCGCTGGAAGGCTGGTCGCGGCGTCCTGCATGCGTTGCTGCACTTGCGAACGGGCGAAGTACAGGTCCACGTCGTCGTCATACGACACGGTGATCACGGAGAGGCCGGCTTTCGAGATCGAACGCACACCGCGCGTGCGCGGCAGTCCCATCATCGCGGTCTCCATCGGATAGCTCACCAGGTTCTCCACCTCGTTGGGCGAGAGCCCTGGCGCCACCGTGATGACCTGCACCTGGTTTGGCGTCAGGTCGGGGAACGCGTCGTAGTTGATTCGGGAGAGCGACCACGTTCCCGCAGCAATAAGGAGGAGCGTCGCCGCGATCACCGCCACGCGAAAGCGAAGCGCCAGCGCCATGAGACGTTCGATCATGGCGCTATCCCTCCGCCATTTTGGATCGGGCAAACTCCGACTTGATGGCAAACGCACCGGCCACCACGACCATGTCCTCCGAACGCAGGCCGCTCAGGATCTGCGTGCGTCCGGCGGATGTCACCCCCACCAAGACGTCGCGGCGTTCGAAGCGCGCACCGCCCGTGCCGTCGGGTCGCGCAACAAACACGACGGCGCGGTTGTCCAGCAGCTGCACCGCGCTGTCCGGCACGATCACAGCCTGTCGACGTTCACCTCCTTCGACCCACGTCGTGGCATACATGGCTGCGCGCAGGCGACCCGCGGCGTTGTCCACGCGGGCGCGCACGGGCACCAATCGGGTACCCGTGTCGAGCGCACCACCAACGCCTTGCACGCGCGCGTCGAACGTGTCCGACGGAAAGGCGGGGACGGCGAAGCGCACACGCGAGCCAATGCGCAAGGTGGCCGTGGCCCGTTCCGATGCGGCGATCTCGAGCCACAGCGTGCGAAGATCACTGACCGTAACGAGCGACGTACCGGCGTCCGTTACCGCACCCGGCGAGGCGTCGCGGCTAAGCACGATGCCTGCCATTGGCGAGCGAACCACCATGGTACCCGATACGGAGGTCGCGCCGAGCTGTGTCATCCTGGCCCGTGCGCGGTCTACCTCCGTTTCGGCTTGCGAAACGTTGCCCCTTGCGAGTTCGTCATCCGCTGCCGCGCGCTCGGCTTCTTGACGCGATCCGGCCTTGATCGCAAAGAGACGGTCGGCGCGCTCCCGCGCCAACTTCGCGTACGTGGCCGCCGCGCGCCGCGATGCCAGCTCCGTACGGGCATTCTCGAAATCGGCGGTGGC
>JANMRE010000051.1:0-4102 GCA_031370885.1 Gemmatimonadaceae bacterium | reverse complement strand
ACTGTTTGAACACGATGAAGGCGTTGTGCTGATTGATCAACATTCCGCACATGAGCGGGTGCTGTATGAACAGTTCATGGGTACGCTCGAGCGTGGCGAATCCCCAGCGCAGCGACTGCTGTTCCCCTTGACCTTGCATCTGGGTCCTGAGGAGGCGGATGCGTTCGACGCCAATCGCGCCGCCTTCGAGGCGCTGGGTTTCGAGATCGAGCATTTTGGGGGACACTCCCTGATCGTGCAGTCCGTTCCCATGCCGCATCCGCGATTCGATGCGGAGCGATGTCTGCGCGAGACACTGGCGGCGCTCACCGGCGATCGCGCACCAGGCGATGCCACACGTCATGAACGCCTGGCAGCCACCTTTGCCTGCAAAGCGGCCGTCAAGGCAGGCGACGTGCTCTCGCCCGGTGAGATGCGCGCGCTGTACGTGGCGCTCGCCGACACGCGCCTCCCAGCCCACGATGTGCACGGACGCGCCACGATCGTGCGCCTGTCGTGGGATGAACTCGATCGTCGCTTCGGTCGGAAATGAGCGTCGCGCATGACGCGCGATCGACCGTGCGCGTGGTTATCGGACCCACGGCGGCGGGAAAATCCGCGATCGCGATGCACTTGGCCGAACGGTACCAATTGGCGATCATCAGCGCCGACTCGCGCCAGATCTACGCGGGCTTCGATATTGGTACGGCGAAGCCCGACAGGGCGGACCGGCAGCGCGTGCCGCACTATGGTATCGATGTCCTTGCCCCCGGCCTGCGATACTCGGCGCATCAGTGGGCTGAGGATGCGGTGCGATGGAGCGCCGAGGCCCGCACCCAGGGGCGGGAAGCTCTGATCGTTGGCGGGACGGGGTTTTACGTGCGCGCACTGATCAATCCACTCGACGACATGCCACCTCTCGAACCCGCACGCCGCGCCGCCTTGGAACCGTGGCTCGCAACGCTCGATGTGGCCGAGCTCGAGCGTTGGTGTCGTCGACTCGATCCGCTGCGCGCGTCGCTGGGCCGCACCCAGCGTCTGCGGGCGGTGGAGACCGCGTTGCTTGCCGGCCGCCGGATCAGCGAGTGGCCATTGACGGACGCCGGGTCGCGGCATCCTTCCGCATGTGTGGCGCGCTATCTTGTGGTCGACCCCGGTTCGGTGCTGACGCACCGCATCGTCCGGCGCGTCGAAGCGATGATCGCGGCGGGATGGTTTGACGAGGTGAAGTCGTTGATGCACCGCGTGCCCGCCGACGCACCGGCGTGGAAGGCCAGTGGGTATGCGAGGATTCGCGATGCCATCGCCGGTGTGCTGTCGCCGGAGCAGGCCGTGGAGCGGGTCATCATCGAAACCCGGCAGTATGCCAAACGACAACGGACGTGGTATCGCCATCAACTGCCGCACACACACGTGACCTACCTGGACAGCAATTCCCCCGACGCGCTCCTGCAAGCGTGCGCGTGGTGGGAATCCGATGAGGGAACAGACCCATGAAGATCGGCATCACGTGCTATCCGACATACGGTGGCTCGGGCGCACTCGCCACGGAACTGGGCATCGCGCTCGCGGCGCGCGGACACGAAGTGCATTTCATCACCTACCAGCAGCCGTTTCGTCTGCCCAATTTCCTGCCGCGCGTCTGGTTCCACGAAGTGGATGTCGGCCGGTATCCGCTGTTCGAGTATCCGCCCTACGATCTGGCACTGGCAGTACGCATGCACGAAGTGGTGCGCGATCATCAATTGGATATTCTGCATTGTCATTATGCCATCCCGCACGCCACGAGTGCGTGGATTGCGCGGGAGATGCTGCGCGAGGAGGCTGGCGACGTCAAGGTCGTGACAACGTTGCACGGCACCGACATCACGATCGTGGGTCAGCAACGCTCATTCCACACGATTACCCGTTTCTCCATCGAGAAATCGGACGCCGTCACGGCCGTCTCGGAGTACCTGCGCGATGAGACGTATCGCGCGTTCGGGTGCGTGGGCTGCAACGTGGAAGTGATTCACAATTTCATCGACCCGCAGCAGTTTGATCGGACACGCCATGTCTTTCCGATCCCTGCGGAGATCGTGAAAGGCCGGAAAGTGCTCATGCACATCTCCAACTTTCGTCCGGTCAAGCGCGTGCGCGATATCGTACGGGTTTTCGCGCAGGTGAACGCCGCCGTGCCGTCGATATTGCTGATGGTTGGAGATGGCCCCGATCGCGTGGACGCCGAAGCGGAGGCCCGCGAACTCGGCGTGGCGGAATCGGTCCTGTTCCTGGGCAAGATCGATGCGATCGCGCCGCTGTTGGCCGGCGCGCACCTGTTCCTGCTGACCAGTGACAAGGAGTCGTTCGGTCTCAGTGCTCTCGAGGCGCTGGCCAGCGGCGTCCCGGTGATCGGCGCCGATGCCGGCGGTTTGCCGGAGGTGGTGACGCGTGGTGTCACCGGACACTTGTGCGCGGTTGGCGATGTGGACGCGATGGCACGCGCCGGTATCGCGCTGCTTCAGGATCCGGCGCGCTGGCAGGTCATGAGCCACGCAGCGGCCGCCGATGCCCGTCGTCGCTTTTCGCAGGATGCGGTAGTGGCGCAGTACGAAGCCGTGTACGAGCGGACGCTCGCGGCGGCACAGGTAATGTCTCCGACAGCCGCACCATGACGATTACGCAGGCGATCATCCTCGGCCTTGTGCAGGGATTCGGCGAGCTGCTGCCGATTTCGAGTTCGGCCCATCTGGCATTGGCGCCATACTTTCTGAATTTCCCCGATCAGGGGCTCGCGTTCGATGTGGCGTTGCATTTCGGTACGTTGATGGCGCTCGTTTGGTACTTCCGGCGTGAGTGGATTGACATGACGGCGAGTGTCGCGCAGATCGTGCGAACCCGTCGCATCACCACGGTGCACGAGAAGCGGGCGGTGTATCTCGTGGTGGCGACGATCCCCGGCGGTATCGGGGGGCTGCTGCTCAACGACTATGCGGCAACAACGTTTCGATCACCCGCGCTGATCGCCACCACGTTGGCCGTGATGGGTGTCGTGCTGTGGGCGGTGGACCGATGGAGTGCGCGGTCACGCAACATTGAAGAGGTCACGTTGCGCGACGCGATCATCGTGGGGTGTGCGCAAGTGCTCGCACTCATTCCCGGGGTATCGCGGTCCGGTTCCACCATCACCGCCGGGCGCGCGCTGCATCTCGACCGGGCCAGCGC
The DNA here is from genome assembly GCA_031370885.1 of Gemmatimonadaceae bacterium. Classification (GTDB taxonomy): domain Bacteria; phylum Gemmatimonadota; class Gemmatimonadetes; order Gemmatimonadales; family Gemmatimonadaceae; genus Gemmatimonas. The sequence goes on along the minus strand of JANMRE010000051.1, from coordinate 919 downwards.
CGCGCGTTTCAGTTTCCTCATGAGCATGCCGATCACGTTGGCCGCCGTTGTCCTCAAGATGCCCGAGGCCATCCGGGTCGAAGGTTTCTCGGCTCCCCTGATTGTGGGGGTGCTCGTGGCAGCGGCGAGCAGCCTGGTCGCGATCACCGTGCTGCTGCGGTATGTGAGCAAGCACAGTTTCGGCATCTTTGCTGCGTACCGCCTCCTGCTTTCGGCAGCGGTATTCCTCACGATCGCCCTGCGCAGCTGACGCCGTGCGTGTTGTTGAAGGCGACGATGCGGGTGACGCGGATGGCGAGCGCCTCCCATCGGCATCCGCATTGGGACTCTCGCGGCTTGTCCACGAGCGCGAGGTGGCATCCACCATGGACCTCGAGCATTCGTTTGCCGCCGACGGCGCCGAGGCCGGCCTGCTCATCAAGGCCGATCATCAACGCAGCGGTCGTGGGCGTGGTGGCCATCGCTGGCAGTCGGGCGATGACGCTGGGCTCTGGTTCACATTGCTGGAACGACCAGATGATCAGCGCATCATTGGCGTGCTGTCCTTGCGCCTCGGTCTGGCACTTGCCGACGCGTTGAGCCCGTTCGTCGATGCCGATGTGCAACTCAAGTGGCCGAACGATGTCATGGCGGGCGGTGGCAAAGTCGCTGGCATCCTTGTCGAAGCCCGCTGGCGCCACGCGGTGGTGGATTGGGTGGCCATCGGCATCGGTATCAATTATCGGGTGCCGCCGGACCTACCGCAGGCCGCGTCCGTCCGACCGGGGACGACCCGCGCCACACTGCTCGAGGCGGTCGTGCCGCGACTTCGAGCGGCCGCGGCCATGCGTGGGCAATTGTCGGTGCACGAGTGTGACGCTTGGCAGGCGCGCGACTTCGCGCGTGGTCGGCGTATTGTTGGGCCGCGCAAGGGCATCGT
>JANMRE010000050.1:0-1641 GCA_031370885.1 Gemmatimonadaceae bacterium | reverse complement strand
CACCATGTGTGGACCCTTCTGTTCCTGACCGGCCGTTCCAATGATGATGGTGGAGGTGCCGGCACGCTGCAAATCACGCACCTCGGTCCATGTCAACTCATCGAGAAACACCGGCTTGGCAGCAGACTGCGCTGTCGCTCGTCCGGCGAGCGACAGCGTCAGCAGCACGACGGCGGTACATCTCATGGTATCGCCAACGTCAGGGCTTGTAGTTGGTATTGGTTTGCTTCTCCGACAGCGGCGTGGCAAAGCACAGATCGCGTCCTGGAATCTCTTCTTTCGGATCAAGCGCGCCGGGTCGGCTCAGCGTTGTCCACCGCCGCAGATCACCCAGTCGACGCCCTTCGAGCCATAGTTCGATGCCGCGTTCGCGCTTGAGGGCCGCCCACGCCTCCGTGGCGTTCGCGGCGGTTACCGGCGCGAGAGCAAGCGCCGTGCGCCGCCCATTGATTGATGCGAGCGCGCCGGTTACGTCGTTGGCGATAAGCTTGGCTTCTGCCTCGATCAGTCTCATCTCCCAACCGGAGGTCAGGTTGATGCCCGACGTGAGCGTCGGATACTTGGTTTGGAAGTACCACCGCACACGGCCCAGCGTCCCGACCGCCGCATCGCCAACCAGAATGGTGAGGCTGCTATCGAACGGCACGCGCGGATCACGTGTGGTTTTGCGATAGTTCTCCGTGACGGTATTCCACACGGTGTGGGCGCGGTACGGTTGATTGGCACTGGCCCAGAACAGCCGGTTGTACTGGTCCAGTTCATTCTGGAAGTACGGCATCCGATACACCATGGTGTTGGCGATTCCCGCCGCATCAGCGATTGCACCGGTTGGATTATTCCGCAGCAAACGCACCGAGGCGCGCCCCGCTGTAGCGGCTTGCGCCAGCGTGGTGTTATTCGTTGCCGTCGCAACCGTGATGGCCTCGGTGAAGTTGGCCTCCGCCCGCTCGAAATACACGACGTGCGTACCGTTGGCCCCCCCGTTGATCACCCCTTCGCAGAAGTTCTCCCCCAGCTGTCGGTTGGCATAACCCGCCCACACGAGCGCTTGCGCCAAGGAATTGTTGGTGGCCGTGGTGGCCGTAGTGGCCACGACGGCCTTGGAGCGCGCCACCGCGTCTTCGGCGGTCCATCGCGCGCGCTGCGAGAAATCCCAGTACACGTTGCCATCATCGTCGGTGAGCTTGCCGTTCTGCTGCTGCACGGAAATACCGAAAGCGCCGGTCGATCCGCCCGGGAAGACCTCTCGCGTGGCCGCCCCTCCCGTATACGCCGTCCAGTTCAGCGCTTCGGCCAGATCGCGACCCGCGCCACTGATAATGGCGTTGAGCGCACTGGGGGCATTCAACGCGTCGGCCTGAATAGGACCGGGATTCGTCGCGTCCAGCGTGCACCCGCCAACCGCAACCAGCGCGGCCAGTGGGGTGACCATCACAACCGCGCGCGCGAACGAGCGTGCGATCGATGAGGAGTTAATTCGAAGCATTGGCGACGTCCTCAGTAGGAGATGCGAAGTGAGGCCAGGAACACGGCTGGTGCAGGAATGTGCTCATTGATGCCTCGCACCGTCGCATTGAATGAGTCGTTATTGGTCATCTCGGGATCGAAGAGTGGCATACCGAAGTTGCGTCTCAGCACATT
>JANMRE010000023.1:0-29348 GCA_031370885.1 Gemmatimonadaceae bacterium | reverse complement strand
CGCTCTACACGCTCATCGTGCAGCTTGGCTGGATCGACACCTACGCCGCGCTCATCGTCCCCTACCTCTTCAACGCGACGGCGATTCTCATGCTGCGCCAGTTCTTCCTTCAGATCCCACAGTCGCTTATCGACTCCGCGCGCATGGTCGGCATGGGTGAGCTCCGCATCCTCTTCACCATTTTCTGGCCGCTCGCGCGGCCGGCGTTGGCGATCGTTGCGATCTTCACCTTCATGGGATCGTGGAACGAGGTGCTATGGCCGCTGCTGGTCGTTCGCGACCAGCACATCATGACGCTGCCGCAACTGCTCACGGTGTTCGCGCTCGGCGGTGGGGCAGGGACGCTCGGCGTGTCGCTCGCGGCGGCCATGGTGCTTGTGGTGCCCGTGGTCGTTGCGTACATGTTTCTCCAGCGCTACTTCATCGAGAGCATGGCCGGCGCCGGAGTGAAGGGGTAGATGCCATCCGTCTCCTTTGATCGCGTGACCAAGCGCTTCGGCGACGTCACCATTGTTGAGGAGTTCAGCCTCGATGTCGCCGATGGCGAGCTGCTCGTGCTGGTGGGCGGGTCGGGCTCGGGCAAGTCGACGATCCTTCGCATGGTGGCCGGCCTCGAGTCGGTGACGTCCGGAGTCATCAGGATCGCCGAGCGCGACATCACGCCGCTCGCGCCGCGCGATCGCGACGTCGCCATGGTGTTCCAGGACTACGCACTCTATCCGCATCTCTCGGTGCGCGACAATCTCTCGCTAGGCCTCAAGCTGCGCCGAGTGCCGAAGGTGGAGATCGCGCGGCGCGTGGCGTGGGCGGCGGGGATGCTCAGCATTGATTCGCTGCTCGATCGGAAGCCGAAGCAGCTGTCGGGCGGCCAGCGGCAGCGCGTGGCGATGGGGCGCGCCATGGTGCGCGAGCCGATGGTCTTCCTGTTCGACGAGCCACTCTCCAATCTCGACGCCGGACTGCGCGCGCAGATGCGCATCGAGATCGGCGGGCTCCAGCGTCGCCTGGGCACCACCACGATCTATGTCACGCACGATCAGGTCGAAGCCATGACGCTCGGCGATCGGATTGTCGTGCTCTCCGGCGGTCGCATCCAACAGGTCGGGAAGCCAATCGATCTCTATCGCGCTCCTGCAAATCGCTTCGTGGCTGGCTTCATAGGCACCCCGCCGATGAACTTCATCGAGGGTCAACTCGACGGGTCAGACTTCGTCGCCGAAGGCGTCCGTATCGGTTTGCGTGCGGAGACGCTGACGGCGGCGTCGTTTGCACCGATCACGCTTGGCATTCGGCCGGAGGATCTGGAGCTCGTAACCTCCTCGGACCCTCTGAACGGAGCAGTACTCGCGGGCCGAGTGGTGCTCGTGGAACGGCTCGGTGGGACGAGCCACATCCACTTTGACGTCGGCGCGAATCGGTTGCTGGCGTCGGTGTCTGGTGAGCAACTGCCCATCGTGGGGGATCTGATCTCGGTGCGTGTTCCGGCAGCGCGAACGCACATCTTTGGCGCGGATGGTCGACGCTACGTGCCCACCGCATGATTTCACCGCGCTCGAGCCTGTAGTGTCCGTGTCGTCCAGTAGTACGGTCCGTGGCGTTCTGTCGTCGGCGAACTCGAATGTCGGGTGGCGCGTGATTCAGGACGTCGAACGGTGCCGCGCTCAAGTCGTATCTCGGTCCGACGTATGCGCTGAACCAGGGCATCGCGCACCGGTGCATCCCACACAAACCGAGACGCACGCGGTAGCGCTGTTCACTCAGATCTGTCACTACCGCACGCCGGACGATCGGCATACCCATCGCGACGTCGCCATCCTCGCGCAGCGGGATCAGGTGTTTCGCGCGGCGCGCGCGGCACATCCGGAATGCTGGAGCGGCGAGACCCGCAACTGGACTCGCATCGACACCCTGCGCCTGACGCCTAAACACCGACCCACGGTGGGCCTGCAACCCGCCGTCGTGTAATACTCTGTGCGACAACTACCTTGACACTCACCGATGCACCCGAGGGGCGCGAGTTGTACGGGCAACGCTTTGCGACCGTCGAGCCCGTGAACGGCGTAAGCGTCCGGAATTACCATGTCACCGTTGGTCAGGCGGTGGTCGGTCCGACCACGATGGCGATGGTGCGCCCGTGCTTGAGATCGCGCGCGAAGTGCACGGTGGCCATGCAACCGTGTCCAAGCTCGCGTTCGATGCTGTAGTGGTCTACGAGTGCGGCGGCGAGGCGGTCGGCGACGTCGGTCATGGGCGAGAACGTACCGCGCTTACTTCACCGCCGCCAACCGCCGGATTTCGCCCGCCATCGTGCGCACTCGCACGCCATCCTTCGCGCTTTTCGCGTCAGTATCCACCTGCACCGCGAGCGCCCTCAATGCTGATGCGCGCGCTGCACCGGACTTCTGCTCCGCTGCCTCAAGCGCCGAGGAAATCGCCGTCGTGCGCTCGGACGCAAGGCCGTTGCCGCGAACCAACTGGTCGAGGTATGACCGCACGACCACGAACGCGGGTGGCCACGTCATTTTCGGCTGACTCTGAGGGTTGTACTCCGTGAATTTCACCAGCTTCGCCGCTGCGATTTCGTTCGCCGAAAGCTGCGGGCTTGGCAGCAATTCGTACACGTCCATGCCCCGATCGAGTTCGGACGAGTAGATGTAGCCATTCCAGTAGTACGCGCCCCACGAGCCGCCGATCGTATTGCCACCGCCGCGCACGGCAGCCCGTGCGGCCGCCTCAGCTGGAGGAATGGGGACGTCGACTGCCGCTGGAGGATTGATCGAGCCGCGATCAAAGTATGCGATCTCGAACGCCTTATCCTGGTCGGTGAAGTCCATGATATCCACGCCGCCTTGATACCAGCCCTGCACGTACAGATCACGCCCAGGAACCGGGATGATACCGCCGTTGTGCGACACGCAGTTCTCTTCCGCAGACTGCGCCGCAGGCAACTTGAAGTACGCATGCTGCGCCTGCTTCTTCTTCGCATCAAGGGAGATGATCGTATTGCCACCCAACTCGATCATGCTTCCCGCCTGGCACATCGGGCTGGTGCCGCCCCCCCACTCGTCGGTCTGAATCAACTTCTTACCGTCGTTGCTGAACGCCGCGGTGTGGCGTCCCTGAAAGTTGTTCGTGTCTGTCAGCGCGTCGAGACGGACGGGCTTCTCGGGGTTCCTGATATCGACGAGAATCGAGTGCGTGGAACATGCGGCAGCGAGCAAGTGCAGTGACGGATACGCGGTCACGTCATGACAGTTGCGCGGTCCCGTGCTGATCAATGCGGCCGCCGGCGCCGCTGCATCACCAGGAGCACCACCGCGTCCGCGGCCTGCCCCGCGGTTGGGGTTCGCCGGTGCACAGAACTGCTTGCACTCACCACCACCGTCGAGACCCGTGAAGATACGCGCGCCCGGAATCACTATGGCCTTCTCGGGGTTGTTCAACGGCACCTTGATGATGTCGAGCTGATAGAGCGAGTTCGTGGGGTCTGCGGGGTCTGCGCCGTTCTTGCAGCCCGCGAGCTCCGCCTCCGGGCGAGCCGCCTGCTGCCCGGACACGTAAAGGTAGATGATGTTCTTGTCCGTGGGGCTCGGCACGATGGTGTGCGTGTGCGACCCTTTGCATGTCTGCACATTCTTGATGAGCTTGGGCGCCTTCTTGTTCGACACATCGAAGATGCGCACGCCCGCCATGTGATCTTTCGGATCCTGCACGCCGCCGTCGGCGCAATCGTTGCGGTTTCCCGCGCCCTCGGCGGAAAGGAACAACAGGTTGCCCACGATCGACGGGTCGCCTTGCGATGTGATGCACTTAACCGCCGACGCAACAACCGGCTTGGCTGGATCGGTAATGTCCCAGATGGTGAAGCCGGCGAAGTTCGCCTGATACGCGTAGTTCGTGCCGAATGCCAAGTCCGAGTTGATGAACTTGAGTCCTTGCACCGTATCAAACGCCGCCGGCTTCTTCGAGAACGAAACGAGGCGCATGTTGAGCGCCGCCTCGCCGGCATCAAATCGACCCGACTTGAGCGTGCTGCGGGGATCAGTCTTACTCGGGTACGACTGCGCCGACAGCCACGTCGGCGCGACGACTGTCGCAAGGAGAAGTGTCAGGGCTCGAACGACGCGCATCGAATCAGACTCCGGTGTTGGGAAGGGGGACGAGCTGGACGCGTTGCTGGAAACGGTGGCGACTATTTCGGTGGGAGCTGCGCGAGCAATCGTCGCATGATACCGATCTCGGCGGTCTGTGCCGTCACGACATCATTCGCGAAAACGTTTACGTCTACTTCCTGGCCCGCACGCGGCGATGCAAAAAGATCGTCGACCATTTTAAGCGCGCCCGCGTGGTGCTTGATCATCCCGTTGAGGAACAATCGATCGAACTCGACGCCCTTCGCGGCGCTCATCGCCGTGAGCTCGTTGTCTGACAGCATACCGTCCATGCGCATGTGGTGCCAGGACGACGTGTCCGGGGCGAACTGACTGTTCCGCTCCAGCCACTTCTGCATGATGATGATTTCCGGCACCTGCGACTGATCGATCTTGTTCGACAGTTTGAGGACCTGCGGGTTGGCGCCGTTCTTCTCCGCCATCCGCGCCATGACAATCGCCTGGGCGTGGTGGGCGATCATGCCCTGCATGAACTCGACGTCAGCTTTCGTATACAGCGCGCCTTTGGGGATGACGATCTCACCACCCATCTTGTGCATGTCGTGGCCGGCCATGCTGCCACCGCCTTGAGCTGACGCGATCGACGCGCCGCTCAGCAGGACAAGGGCCGCGAATACAAGGATCGGGCGTTGGACCTTCATGGCAAAGTTACTCCGTCAGTCTGCCGGGCATGAACGGCCGAGCGAATGGGGTGAGCGGGGAACGAGAAAGATACTCCCGGCACGTCATCGACGAGATTATGACGCCGGCGTGGTGGAGCGCACGAGATAGAACTGCTCCTGACGCGGACGGAAGAACCGGTAGCCGTTCTCGGTCAGGTACGCGCAGTCCTCGAACATGATGAACAGCTTCTTGCCGCCCCACTCGGGCACGGGCGTGGCCGCATTGAGTTCGATGCTCTGATACGAGCCAAGCCGCAGGCGCGCGTTGAGCGCGGTGGTGTCGCTGCGCAGCGGGCTGCGGAAGTCGATGCTGGTGCCCAGCCCGTGGCCGTGATTGCCGAGCGGGTGCGAGTAGATCATCGCCTCGATGCCTTGGGCCTTCATGTCGGCCATTGTGCCGGTGAACACCGCGCCGCCCGTACGCCCGGGGCGCGCCTGGCGGAGCATGAGCGCGTCCTGCAGCGAGTTGGCATTGCGCATCGCGACCTTCAAGCCTGCGGGTGCATCGCGTTCACCGGGCTTCAGGATGTAGGCCATCTTCTGCCAGTCGGTGTCGAAGCCCATGTAGCTGATGCCGAAGTCGATGTGCACCACGTCGCCGGGCAGCAGCACCGTGCTCTCGGGCGCGACGGCCAGGAATCCGCGCGACGTCGCGACCTCGCCGGTGGCGCGTTGGACGCGCAAATCGGGCTGGAACCAGGTGCGCACGCCGGCCGCACCAAGCATGTCGTACAGCGCGCGACGAACATCACCGACGGTGGTGGTGCCCGGCGTGATCACCTCGTTGGACAGTGCGCGCCGCACGATGGCCTCGGTGACCGCAACGGCGGCCGTGTAGTGCGGCATTTCCTCGCTCAGGCGTGTGTCGAGATACTCCTGCACCAGATCCGCTGCGCTCACGAACGTCGACTCCGCGGCGGGGCCCAGTGTTTCGGCGAGGAAGCGATACGCATCGTACCCCAAGCCACGCGTCTGGCCACGTGTGCCGCGAATGCCGAGGCCGATGGTGGCCGGCTTGTACGTCTGATGCAGGTCGCGCAACGTGGCCGCAGGCGGCCGCGGTTCGGTGAACGGCGCGTCGAAGACGCGCGCGAGGTTCTCCTCGGTGTATCCGGTGATCGCGAATTTCTTGAGCCCATCGGCGCCGGCATCGATGAACACGAAGATGTCTCGGTTGCCCGTGTACGGACGCGGCGGCGCCACGAACGGCAGCACCGGATCGTCGTGAAACTCCTCGTTCACCACGATCCACATGCCGATGTTATATCGGCGCATCATGGGCAGCAGCAGCGCGTGCTTCTTCGTCAGCCACGATTCGCGGACGGCGATCTGCTGTGACCACGGCAGCAGCGAGTCGGCCTGTGGCACGCGATAGGGACGCGCCGCGCGTGCGGCGGGGCGCGGCTGCGCAGCGAGCGCCCCGGTGGTGAGTGTCGTCGCGGGGAGCGCGCACGTTGTGAGAGCGAGCGCGATGAGCGCGCGTCCCACCCGGATCGGAATGATTGTCATGCCAGTGAAGCTACTGCCGTTCCAGGAGGGGTTCACGGTCCACGTTCCTTTGCAGGTTGTACCGAATGGCGCCGGCGTGCGCTGATTGCGGGTCGCGCTCGGCCGCATACACGTCGCCTGCGGGCATCGGAAGCGCGCGCAGCACGGCATCGAGTTGCGCGCGATCGGACGGCGTGAGCGTGAGGTTGAGTGTCGCTAAGGTGCGCCGCGCACTGGCCTCGCCGCGAAAGCCCACAATGACGGCCCCGACCGCCGGCTGGTCGAGTACCCACCGCTGCGCCACGTTCGCGATACCCACCGCATGACGCGCGGCGATGTCGTCCAGCACGTCGAGAACCGTTTGCAGCGCCGCCCAGCCGCCGCAATCGTCGATCACGAGACGGTACTTGACCAGTGAGCGGTTTTCGAGCGCGCCTGTCGGTTCTTCGGCACCACGCCACACGTCGCCCAGGAAGCCGCCCGCGACCGATCCGTAACACAGCAGCCGCATGCCGCGTGCAGCCGCCAGCGGGGCGAGCCGGGTGGCCGGTCGTCGATCGAGCACCGAGTACTGCACCTGCGTGGCCACCAGCGGGATGCCAGCATCGATCAGGTTGTGCGTATGCGCGGTGTCGGTGTTGGTGAGCGCGAGATGATCGGATCTTGCCGGCGCGGCGCAGGTCGTCCAACAGGCCCGCCACTTCGAGCATGCCCGGCGTCTCATAGCGCCACCAGTGAAACTGCACGAGGTCGAGCACGTCGGTGCGCAGGCGGACCAGTGAGCGGTCGATCATGCGCGTGACCGACGCGCGATCGACGTGCGCGAGCGCGTCGCGATCGGGTACAAACTTGGTGTGCACCTGCACACGCCGCCTTGCGCGCGCGGCCCGGTAGTCGCCGATGAGTGCCTCGACGCCGGTGTAGATGTCGGCGCAGTCGAGCGTATCGCAACCGTGCGCGGCCAGCAGATCCCACGCCGCGAACATCGCATTGCGATCGATCGCGCGCGCCGAGTGCCCTTCGGAGAGCTGCCACGCTCCGGCGATGATGGGGGGCACCGTATAGTCGGGCGCCAGCGCGCGCCGATCCTCTGGGCCTTGATGCACAGCGTCGATCACGGGAGCGGCTCGCCGCTTTCCGCCGAGTGACGTAGCGCGCGAGTTCCGGTGCGCGAGATGCGAAACACGGCCCCACAGTGCACATCGGGACACGCGATGTCCGCGTCGGTGGTCATCCAGTCGTTGGGGTGCGTCGGGCGCTGCTTGGCGGGCAGCAGCGGCAACCGCGCGGCCATGGCGTAGAGCGGAAAGCCCTGCCCTGCGGGCATGGTGATGGTGCCAGATTGCACCTCGAAGTAGTCGCCGATGCGCTCGCGGCACATCATGCGGCCCCGATTGGCCACCACCTCCACCTTGAGGTCATACAGCGTGAATTCGTCGTTCGCGGTCATGGGGGATCCGGGAAGCATGCGGGTTTGCAGTCAGCCCCTGTAGTTTGGAGCCATGACCGACATCCGAAAGGTGCTCCTGTCCGCAATCGTCGCGCTGGCGGCACTCTTCGTCTGGCAATGGAGGCAGTCGGCCCGCCGTTCACGGGCCGAGGTACGGGGCGGCGCGCACGAGCACCTGTGGCCCACGCCGCTTCAGATCCTCATCGGGTTCGTCGTCAGCTTCTTCGACACGCTCGGCATCGGCTCGCTGGCCACCACCACCACCATCTTCCGCGCCACACGCATGGTGCCCGACGAGCGCCTGCCGGGCACGATGATCGTCGGCCTCACGCTGGGTGTGGTGGTACAGGCCCTCATCTTCATCGCGAAGATCGACATCGATCAGACGCTCCTGCTGCTCATGATCGCGTCGGCGTTGGCCGGTGGATGGCTGGGAGCCGGCGTGGTGTCGCGCCTGCCGCGCCGCCCCATTCAGGTCGGCATGGGTGTCGCACTGCTGCTGGCCGCGCTGTTCATGACGGTGGCGCAGCTCAATCGCATGCCGGTGGGTGGCACTGCGCTCACGCTGCAGGGTGGCGCACTCTGGCTCGCCGTGGGCGTCAACTTCGTGTTGGGCGCGCTCATCATGTTGGGCGTGGGCAATTACGGTCCCACCTTCGTGCTGCTCAGCGCGCTGGGCATGGACCCGCGCGCCGCGTTTCCCATCATGATGGGGAGCGGTGCGTTTGCAGCATTGCTGGGCTGTCTTGCCTTCGTGAAGCGGCGCAACCAAGTGAACCGGCCAGCACTCGGTCTCGCGATGGGCGGCATTCCCGGCGTGCTGGTGGCCGCGTTGCTGGTGACTGCACTCCCTCTCGGCGTGCTGCGCTGGCTGGTGATTGCGGTGGTGCTGTACGCGGCGGTGACGATGCTGCGGAGCGCGAGATCGTGATCGGCGTCGAGGCAGAACGGAGGCAACTGAACCGCGCTTACGCGAATGCCGAGAGTTGCAGCACGCGCAGACCATCAGGCGCCGGCATTCGCCGATCGTTGGTGACGAACGCGTGGCACCCCGTGCTGATGGCGGCGGCCAGCTGAAGGGCATCGGGTGTTCGAAGGGTCCCATAGTGCGCACGCAGTCGCGCGGCGGTCCGCAGTTGGTCGCGCGAGAGGTCAACCACCCTCACGCCACGTGATCGGGTGAGCAGCGCATCATACCTGGCCGCGAGCACGTGGTCGCCTGCACGCAACGGGACGACCAGCACCTCGAGCAGGGTCAACGCCGATGTCACGATCTCGATCTCGCCCGCGTCAGCCCGCGCGAACAGCGCGCGCACGGGCGCGAGGAAACGCGGGTGCTCCTCGATGAGATAGATGAAGAGTGCCGTGTCCACGGCGACCGGGCCCTGCTCGACGATCTCCGTCAGTCCCACGCGCGGCGCTCTGCGTCAACGTGGGCGGTGGCCTCCGCGCCAGTCCATGCTGACTTGCCGAGGCCCTGCAAGTCGAGAATCGAAAGCGGCTCCTCGCCGTGAAGTACCTGATCGAGGATGTGGGTGACCTCCTGAGCGACAGAGCGGTGCTGCTGCTCAGCGCGCGCCTTGAGTCGTTCGTAGAGGCCGTCGGGAAGGTTCTTGATGTTGAGAATCGCCATGGCTGTCTCCGTATTCCTCCAAAATGGAGGAACCGAGGCAGGCTGTCAAGCCATCCGCCGTTTGAGATCGTGCGAGCACGAGCGTGCCGATCCCGATCGCGTTCATATTGCTGTCCGCTGCTCAGTCGCGCGTCGGGTCCTCAGGAACGCCGATCCTCCGCTGGATATCCCTGAAGTGCGACTCCTGTCACCTTGAGCCTACTGCCATGACGCGTCCGCCAGTCCCTCCGTTCGACATCGCCTCCGCCACGCTCAAGGTTCGCGCCGCCGAGGACGCCTGGAATCGACGCGATCCGGCCAAAGTGGCGCTCGCATACACGCCGGACAGCAGGTGGCGGAATCGCTCGGAGTTCATCACCGGGCGCGCGGACATCGAGGCGTTCCTGACGCGGAAGTGGGCGAAGGAACGCGAGTACCGCCTGATCAAGGAGCTCTGGGCGGTGACCGGCGACCGAATCGCGGTGCGTTTCGTGTACGAGTGGCAGGACGCCGACGGACACTGGTTTCGGTCGCACGGCAACGAGAACTGGCGGTTCGATGCCGACGGGTACATGGCGGAGCGTCACGCGAGCATCAACGACGTGCCCATCACCGAGGCGGAGCGGAAGTTCCGCTGGGAGCAGGGTGTGCGACCGAGCGAGCATCCTGGGTTGAGCGAGCTCGGGCTCTGAGATGGCGTGAGCACGGCCACGCGGCATCTTTTCTTCGAGGACGCACCATGAGTGACAGAACGTGGTGGGAACGCGCGGTGCGGTTGAGGGCGCTGGCACTGCTCGCTCCCGCCGGGCTGCCCGCGCAGCCGGCCACCAGCGCGGCCGAACGCGCGGCCGCGTGGGGTGAGCACACGGCGCTCGCCAACGATTCTCGTTTCCGCGGCCTCGCCTGGCGCCCCGCGGGTCCGGTGAAGATCGGGGCTCGCGTGGAGGCCATCGCCATTCCGTCAGGCAACACAGGCACCATCTACGCCGGTGTGGGCTCCGGAAACCTGTGGAAGACGACGAACAACGGCCTGACCTGGCGGCCGATCTTCGAGCACGAAAGCGCATTCGCCATCGGTGACGTGGCGGTATCACGCAGCAATCCGGACATCGTGTGGGTGGGCACGGGCGAGGCCCAGCCACGATTTGCGGGCTATGCGTATTCGGGCACCGGCGTGTTCAAGTCGGTCAATGGCGGCACCTCGTGGACGCCGATGGGGCTGGCCGACACGCATCACATCGGCAAGGTGCTCATCCATCCCACCAATCCCAACATCGTGTACGTCGCGGCAATGGGTCGGCAGTGGTCGGCCAACGCCGAGCGCGGTGTATTCCGCACGATCGACGGTGGTGCACATTGGGGAGAAGGTGTTGTTCATCGACGACTCCACCGGCGTCATCGATCTCGCCCTGGATCCGTCCGATCCGCGCACGGTGTACGCGTGGGCGTGGCAGATCGAAGCGGGGCGACATGGTGGACTGTTCAAGTCAGGCGACAGCGGTCGCACGTGGCGCCGGATTGGCGCGGGGTTGCCGAGTGGTTCGCTTGGTCGTGCGGGCATCGACATCGCGCCGGGCACGCCGAATGTGGTCTATCTCTTCCTCGACAATCGCGCGCCGACCACCGTCAAGGACCGTCCCTACGTTGGCGGCGAGGTGTATCGCTCCGACAATCGCGGCGAGAGCTGGCGCAAGGTCAACACCGACGATCTCTATGAGGTGACCGGTGTGTTTGGCTGGAAGTTCACCGACATTCGCGTGGACCCGCGCAACGCGCAGCATGTGTACATCCTGGGCAATCGCGGCTTCGAGTCGTTCAACGGCGGCGCGACGTGGCGTCCCATCGGTGATCGCATCCTGCGCCTGCACGACACCGACGGGCGGGCGTTGCATCTCGATCATCACGAACTCGTCATCGATCCCGCCAATCCCGATCGTTTGCTGCTGGGCAACGACGGCGGGCTGTTCATGTCGTACGACGGCGGGGCGAGCTGGCTGCACCTCAACAACATTCCCGTGTCGCAGATGTACTTCGTGGCGACCGACGATCGCTCGCCGTATCGAATATTTGCCGGCACGCAGGACGATGCCGCGTTGTACGGACCGAGCAACACCTCGCTCGACGACGCCGTGCCCGATCCGTGGCGCAGTGTGTATCTCGATCGGTGGACGGGCGGCGACAGCTATGTCACGTTGCCCGACCCGACCGACGATCGCTACGTGTACTACGAGCACCAGAACGGCGCGATAATGCGCCGCACAGCAGCTCGCATCTCCGTTCCCGCTGCTTGCGGCAGTGGGTGCGCGCTCAAGTCGTATCGAAATCGGAACAGCCGTCATCGATATGCGATACGAAAATCTGTTCTACATGGTCGAGGATGCGGGAGCCGCCGACTTGATCAGCAATGGGCGGCTGCAACTGGGGATCAGCCGAGGCTCGCCCGAGCCGGTGATCGAAGGTGGCGTCATTTCGGGTACGCGCCGAAGGAAGGTGAAACCGACGCGGCGATGGGACGTCGCAACGCTGAGGTCTTCCTGGAGCTGCTCAAGGGAGAAGGATTTGCACGACCAAATCCACGGCCGATGTTTCCCAACCCGCCAGGATTGCTCCGACTCGAACCGCATTCCGCGGGTCTGCACGATCGTATCTGGTGGGGTTCAGCGTCCAATGCAACGGCCGTGTGGGCCGCGCAACAGGGCATGAACCTCCAAAGCTCGACGCTCAAGGAAGACGAATCGGGGGAGCCGTTCCACGTACAGCAGGCGCGCCAGATCCGAGCGTTCAGAAAGGCGACGGTTGACGCTGGGTACACGCGGGAGCCGCGAGTCTCTGTCTCCCGATCCATCTTTGCGCCGATGAACGATCAAGACCGATTGTACTTCGGGCGCGACGACAGCAGCGATCAGGTGGGCTTCATCGACAACATGCGCGCCGTGTTTGGTCGGACGTATGCGGCGGAACCAGACGCGTTGATCGAGCAACTCAAAGGGGATGAGGCAATCGCCGAAGCCGATACGCTCTTGCTGACTGTGCCCAACACACTCGGCGTCGAATACAGCGTGCATGTCATGGAGTCGATTCTTCTTCACGTGGCGCCAGCCCTTGGGTGGCGATAGTCGAACCCTCGGCCCCGCGACGAAACCATCGCATCAGGCTGCTCGTACGGGAATCCCATATCAACCGAGCCCGGAGCAGCTGGCATGGATCGAGTCACGTTCGCAACGTCGTCGGGTTTCGTGTGGCTCGCCCTCGCGGTTCACTATGCCGCTGGATTGGTGAGCATCGTCGCGGGAACCATCGCACTCTCGGTTGCCAAAGGCGGGCGGCTCCATAAGCAGAGCGGTCTGGTCTTCACGTGGGCAATGATCGGCCTCGGCCTGACGGCGGCGGGCATCGGCACATACGAAGACAAACCGAGCCAGGTCTTCGCCGGACTTATTGCCGTTTACCTGGTCTTTACGGCCATGACGACGGTCAAACCATTGGCGGGCATTGGCCAACACATCAACGTCGTGCTGATGGTCCTGGCATTCGGTTACTCTGTGGCGAGTCTGTACGGGGGCGTGAACGAATGGCTGGATCCTGCAGTGAAGGTTGTTGGCCGCCCGCGTGTCGTGCCGCCACTGGTCATTGGCACGGTGATTCTGCTCGCGGCGATCGGCGACCTGCGCGCGATTCGCGCGGGCGGCTTGCAAGGCTCGCGACGACTGGCGCGGCACCTATGGCGGATGTGCTTCGCGCTCTTCGTCGCGACGGGTTCGTTCTTCCTGGGGCAGATGAAGTTTGTCCCCGAGCCGGTGCGTATCCTTCCGCTGCTCCTCGTGCTCGCCTTCGCACCGATCCCTTTCCTGCTCTATTGGATGTGGCGCGTGCGCGTTCGCGGCCGCCTGAGGGGCATCATCGTCGCCGGCGGCACCGCGTATGCGTGACGGGTGTGCCTCGCGAGCGTCCGAGTAGCATCTCGAGGGTTCTGGGAATAAGCTTCCGCTGGCGCGTGGGGCGCCTCCGTGTCCGCGGAAAGGACTGTGTCCTCCCTATGCAGAGCCTGATTGGCATCGCGTTGGTGAACTCTTTTCTGCCCGAACGAGCGGACATCGGGCCACAGGCTGACACGCTCAGCCGGGAAAGGAGCTCATCGTGAACGATTCCCTGCCCACTCGCGCCTTCCGCGAGCACACGGACCTCGCCCAACTCAAGCGGCAAGCGAAAGATCTGCTGGATGCCTTTCGCGCCGGCGAGGCAGCCACGACCACGGAGGTCCACACCCACTGTCGCGACGCGAACGTCGACACCTTCGCATTGCACGACGCCCATCTCGTTATCGCGCGTGCGTACGGATTCGCGAGCTGGCCGAAACTCAAAGCGTTCGTCGACGGCGTCACCGCGAAGCGCCTCGTTGACGCCGTGAAGGCTGGAGACCTCGCCGGCGTCGAGGCGATGCTCCAGCGTCGCCCCGAATTGGTCAACATGGATATGGGAGGTGACGAGCATCGCGCGATTCACTTCGCCGTGGTTGCGCGCGCCCCGGAGATGACTCGGCTCCTCATGCGACACGGCGCCGACGCGCGGAAGGGAGTCCATCCGCATCGCGAGGCAACATGTGCGCTCACGCTCGCGATCGAGCATGAGTACGACGACATCGTTGCGATCATTCGCGACGAGGAAGCACGCCGGCCTAAAGTTCCAAAGAGCGCGGACGTCGTCACGCAACCTTCGGCCGACCACGCCGGCGGTTTTGGTGGCGGTCGCGGTCCACTGTCGATCGCCATCCTGCAAAACCGCGCGGACGAGGTGTCGCGCCTGCTCGATCTCGGTCTGGATCCCAACGAGCGGGAGCGCGTGGGGGGAATGGACGAGATCGTTTTCTCGGCTGGAGAACCGCTGTACCTCTGTGTCAAACGCCGCAACCGAAGAATCGCCGAGCTGCTGCTGGCGCAAGGCGCCGACCCCAATGCGAGCGTGTACACGGCCGGCTCTTCGCTCTTTCTCGCGTATTCACGGAAAGCATGGGACTTCGTTGAGCTTCTCGAATCCCACGGCGGACAACTCGACGCGATCTCCGCCGGCTTCGCGTGTCAGACGGCAGCGGCGCGAAAGCTGATCGCGGACGAAGACGCGGGACGCCTTCGCGCGGACGCCGTCACGCCAGGCAGTACCGTCGCCGAGGATCTGATATGGACCGCGTCCGGTGGTGGCGACGCGGAGATCGTGGCGATGGCTCTCGCCCGCATTGGCTGGGCGCGCGACGACACGCGTTGGGGATGGTCGCTCTGGCAGGCGTTCACTTGCCACAGCGGTATCGATCGCGGGCTCGCGTGTTTCCGGCTCCTGCTCGACCGTGCCGATCCAAACGCGAGCGGCGGCGGCCCGACCATCCTTCACACCGTGATGGCGCAAGGTGGGCGCGAGCATGTGCCATTCGCCGAGCTGTTGCTCGATTGCGGCGCGCGGACGGATATTCGCGATGACCTGCTGGAAAGCACTCCGCTCGGTTGGGCATGTCGCTGGGGCAACGCGCACTTCGTGAAGTTGCTCCTGGCGCGCGGGGCCGATCCCGTCGAAGCAGGCGCCCCTGCGTGGGCCACTCCAGCGGCGTGGGCACGGAAGATGAAACACCGTGATGTGCTGAAGCTTCTTCCCACCTCATAGGGCGTTGCCGCTCCCATCCGTGGTCCCCTCATTATTGGCGTGTCACCCGACCGGTTGCTGACTATGATTGTCCGGACAACAACAGATCGCGCCCATCTAATACGAGATCGCAGGTCTCGACTATTACTAACGCAGGCCAGTCTCGCGGACCTGGTAGGCGTAGCAGAAAATGGATCATTGATCTCGAGGCGGGAAAGCGAACCGCAGATGTGTCATTGATACTGCGCACGATCAAAGCACTGGGCTTGGATCTGGAAGTACGCGATCGTGCAAACCGCGTGGACCAAAACGGTGTTGACGTCGATCAGATAATAGAGCGATCGAAGAGGACACCCAGATGAGCAGCAAGCCGACAGGTGCACAGCGCCGATCAGAACGTCACACGCTTGTTGTTCTCCTTGGAGGTATCCGCGCAGGAAGCTTCTATCAATCGTCTGCCGGCTATCGGAGCGCACGGTGTCAGAAAACGTCATGGCGGTTCTGGAAGCCCTTCCTCTCGCGGTGGAGCGCACAACCGAGAGTGCAATCGGGGAGGGTTTGAACACCAGCATCATTGAAAGTCTCCGGCAGAGAGTGGAAGGACGGATTGCTCGATGCACCGAGACTATGCAGCATCCCAATTCTGTCAGACGACCAACTTGAGATGTCAGACAGTTCGCGCGGACCGTCGCCGCGAGATGGGTTGCAGGCCTTGCTTCGCAGGCTGTCCTTTTCGCGGTCGCAATGGAACGCCCTCAGTGCGCGCTGGACTATCGCTGAACGCGCGGATTCCATTTCAGTGGCAGCCCAGCGTGTAGCCGGCGCCGCGCACGTCGGACCAAACGGTGATTCGTTGTACGCGGTGGTGAGTATTCCTTCTTGCGGACCGAGCGCACCGCATCGGCGGCGCCGAGAAGGCGAGTCGGCACCAGCCGGAGTGCCCGTGCCATTCCTGTTCGAGGTGTCCGCATCCTTGTTACTGACGGACGCTCGAATGTGCGGCCTCCCACGATCGCGCCACGAGGCGGCGGAGAAGCGTCAGCGGCAGCGGCCCATTAGCGAGCACGAGAGCATGGAAGCGCCGAATGTCGAATCGATCTCCAAGCGCGCGTTCGGACGCCTGTCGGAGCCTCTCGATCTCGCGAGCACCCACCGGATACGCCAGTGCATGTGCCGGAGCCGCAATGAAGTAATCCACTTGCTGCTGGATCTCGTCCTGCGGCGCTCCGGAGTACACGAGCATTGTATCGATCGCCTGGCTGCGCGACCACCCATGCGCATGCAGGCCGCTCTGTACCAGCATCGTCAGCCCATCATCGGTCAGGGACTCAACGAGCGGCACGCGAGCGACGTCGGATGAATAGAGCTGCATCTCGTCCGCCAGGTTCGATGCGTACACCGCCCAGCCTTCCGCAAATGCCGCATTGAACAGCGTACGATTCAGCGGATGAATCTTTGCCTGTTGCTGTAGAGCAATCTGAAAATGATGGCCGGGTACCCCTTCGTGAAACATGACTCTCTCGAGATACATGCGACCGCCCGGCTTGAGCAGGCTCGACATGTTCACAAAGATCCTCGCCCGACCACCCGGATGGTCGGCGGGCACGTACTGCGCGGTGGGATCACTGTCGCCTGCGCCCGGCATCGAGTCGATCACCGGTAACGGCGCATTCGGCAAGGTGGCAAACCAGCGAGGCGCCGCGGTCCAGGCCCTCTGAAGGGCCGACTGCGCACTCGTAGTGATCTCCAGCGTTGACCGAAACGCATTCGCGCTGTCCGGCAGCAACTCGCGCTGTGGAGCGACTCCTCGAGGGGCCGCGGGGCTCGCCGAACCGCCGCGTGGTATGGCGGCCAACCGCTGCTCCTCCAGTCCTCGCGCAAGAAGGGCGTGTCCGACGGAGTCCATCTCGCGCGACGTCGTCCGAAGTGATGTGTAGCGTCGCATCAGCGCGCGAAAGCACGCAGCCCCGTCCCGGTTTCCACCGACGCCAACGGATAAGCGCGACTGCGGGAGGTATTCATTGAGAAGGAACGCCTGATATCGCGCCAGCGCCGGCGTGATGCGCTCGCGTACGAGTGTGTCCATTGCCGCGCGAAACCACGTGGATGTATCTGCATGTGCGACCGCATAGAATGGCGACTGTGCCGGCGCACGATTCAACACGCCAGCCACTTGCTCGATCGTTGTCTGGACGAGTATTCGTGGCGCTTGATAGCCCTGCGCGAGCCCGTACCTGAGGTTCGCGATCTCGATGTCCACGAAGCCCGGCAACTCCGACCATCGCGACATCACGTTGCGTCGGTCCGCTTCGCTGGCAACGCGCTGCTGGGTAGCGTATCCAAGGTATTCCGAGAACCATCCCGTTACGGGACTCACGTTCCACAGCTCCCGTCGGCAGACACGGAATTGTTGTGACATTTCCAGGCGTTCCTGCAGGATGCCGAGGGTGACTGCCTCGGGCGCGTCCGCGCGCAGCCGCGGCGATATGCCCCGCAGCCGGCGAAGGTACGTTGCTTCCCGCTCACTCCAGGCGACGTACGCGGAACGCCGGTTGTCGAAAAGAGTGCGCGCCTGTGCGCGGTGAGTCTCTTCCGGAAAGCGCTGTCCAAACGCGACGAGGTACTCGGCTGCCAGTCGGCCTGCCTCATGCTCTGGCTTCGCGTTCCCTTGCTGTGCGTGCAGGAGTGCAGTCGGAATGAATAGGCCAATCAGCGCTCTGCGCCTGACATGCCTTGCCTGACGGAGCTCAACCACGGGCACGCGTGCGCTCGAGCAGCGGGGCCAGGACAAAGGTGATCTCACGACGCTTGGCGCTGTCGTCTGCAGGTTGCTGTCGCGAGCGCATGATTTGCAGGATCGTCGCAAGGAGCTCGTTGACCTGCTCCAGGTCGTCGTCGGTCAGCCAGCCTTGGCAGCGACCAGCCCACAGATCCCTGTGCGGTCCGTCCACGACGGCTTTGCCCGGTCGGAAGGCGCGCCGGAAGCGCCGCTCCGCGCTCCGCATCATCGCCGCAACAACTGCGCAGACGCTCTTGCGATTGCGCGGGTCCGAAGGCGTGTACTCGAGCTGCGACGGCCGACTGGCGATGTCGATGATCGCCGCAACCGATCGATCGTCGCTCTGCGGTTCCACGTCGACAATGAGCTTCGCCTCGCGCAGGACTCGCACGTGATAGTACAACGCGTCGGGTCGCAGCCCGAGCAGGGTTCCTAGCACTCGAAACGAGCAGGGGCCGTTGGATTCGAGCGCATCGACGATATCCTGCCGGACGCCAGAGGCTAGCGCCTGTATTTGACGGGGCGCGCGAATTCTCGCCTCGCGGAGGACATGAATGGGCATCGGCGAAGTGTATCACTCTTTGAAGAATGTGTCAATTTTTCAATCAAGGGGTTGTGACGCGGAAGCCAGCAGATCTTCGAAGTCGATCCCCTCGCGTGCCCGTCCTGCCACGGCGTGATGCGCATCGTCGCGTTCATCACGCAATCGTCGGTTATCGACCAGATGCTGACGCACCTCCGCACCCGCGCCTCGACCAGCGGGCCCCACGCGCCGACCGGCAGCGGCACATCGCACGCCCTGAGCATCGCCCCCGACGCCCCGACAACGCGGGGGACGTTCGGCGTGCGCGGTGGCCCCATCGATGACCCCATCGGGGCTGCCAATCGCTCCCGCTCCACACCGGGCCCCCACTGGGACCGCACAGCGGACGGCCCGCGAGCCGCGCCAGCGGGGTGGAGGGCACGCGACCGCCCACCCGACGGTGTTCGCGCAGTCGACGATCACGCCACATACTCAATCGACCGCGATTGAAATTCCTATCCCGGCGTAGTAGTCGCTCGTCGATGAAACCGGGTCAACTCCATCTAGAACTGAGCACATAGGTATCCCATGCTTCGTCAAACGACACGGTCCACAATGCTTGCCGCTCTGGCACTTTTCAATGCTTGTGGAGGCGCCACTAACCCCAGTAAGCCTGACAACGCGGTGTCATTCACATATTCTGGCGCGGTGAACGGCTCGTTCAATGCGACCGGGATCGACGCGACAGGTGCGACAGACGCCGAGCTTCTGGCTGTGCCGACGATGAACACAATCTGGGACAACAACAATCCGTTCGTGAGCATGGTAGTGACACGGCCTACCACCGGACGCCGAATGGACATGTTCAGAATCACCTTTCCACGGAATACCGGGGTGTTCCAAGTCAGTACCAAGGCCGTTCAAATGTTCCTCTATCTTGGCCTCCCGGTAGACTCGTCGAGCCTGGGGGTGGCCATCCGACCCGACTCCGCGTTTTACATTACGACAGGAAACCCGCTCTTGGCGCCTGTGAGCGGCCAGATGACGGTGAACCATTTGGTGTTTGAGGGGCGGAATCTGGTCGAGATTGAAGGCACGTTCAGTGGAATCGGTCCGCGCGTTACGGACGGTCAGTCGGTCACGGTTGCCGGAACTCTGTCAGTACACGCCGCACCGCCGAGCGTTGTGGCCGGCAAACTGTGCGCGTTGCTGACCAACTGCTGAACGCGCGAAACGTCGATGCGATGTTCACCGAGTCGGTGATTGCCGCCATAACGCTCATTCTCGACTCGATTCGGTACATGCGCCATCGACGGCTTGCTGAACGTTCGAGGACATTGCTGGTGGAGGCCCAACGAAGCGGGGGGAAAGTCGCACAGCCGCTCCTTCCTCGCCGTCGACTTATCACGACAGTTTCTGCCGGTGACGTTCGAGCACGCACTGAATCATCTGCTCGACCACGCCGTGGATCTGTCCCACTTCGACGCGCGCTTTCAGAATGATGCGACCGGGGCCTCGGCGTATCCACCGGCGCTCTTACTCAAGGTCGTGCTCTTCGCGTACTCGCAGGGGATCCTGAGCAGTCGCCAGATTGAGCGGGCGTGGCTGGAGCACGTGACGTTCATCGTCGGAGTCTGGTGAGCAACTGCCCATCGTCGGGGATCTGATCTCGGTGCGCGTTCCGGCAGCGCGCACGCACCTTTTCGGCGCAGATGGTCGACGCCACGCTCCCACCACATGATGTCACCGCACTCGATCCTGTGGTCTCGGTGTTGTCCGCGGCAGTCGTACGGCCCGTGGCGTTCCGTCGTCGAACAGGTGTCCGACGAGTTCCTGGGCGTGCGGCGTCCTCGAGATGACCAATCATGGTCTCGCCGTGCTGTCTTGGCTGAGGAGCGCGGGCTCGTGTTGCTCCTTCCGCAACACCCACGTCGTCATGCATCGTGCGTTCTGAACGACGGTCGTCTTGATCGGATCGACAAGCGTGCCGCCAAGCCGTTCCGTTTCGGTCATGAGCAAATCTTCATCAACGAGATACCGATCGCTCCCGTCCGGCATGCGAAAACGTCGGCCGCCGAGCGGGGCAAAGTTCGCGAGCGGCATGCCGATGGTCGACGCTAGCCGCGTGAACAACAGCCCGCTCGGCCGCAACGTGCGCCACATCGCGTCAAGCATTGCACGAAAGCCAACGTCGTCGTGCGCGAAGTGAAGCATCGCGTTGCAGATCACCACATCGATGCTCCCGGTCGCGAACGACAGATCCGCCGCCGCTTCTACGCGAAAGTCCGTTGCGGAAAGACGCGGCGCCAATTGGGCCGCCAGCTGGCGAGTTGCGGCAACCGCTGACGCTGACACGTCCACCGCCGCGACGTCGTAGCCGGCACGCAGCAAGTAGACGAGGTTGCGGCCCGAGCCGCAGCCGACGTCGAGGATGCGCATGCCTGGGCGAATTCGGCCGCGCAGGAGTTGATCGAAGACATAGATGTCGATATCGCCGAACTGTTCGAGCAAGCTGGTTGGGAGCATCGAGGATGGATCGAGAGTCAAGGCGGCCTACTCACGCGCTCTTCCGCGCGGCCGGCCATTCGGGTCCACGCCAGTCGCGCGCCGATCCAGGCAGCGCCGATTCCGCCGAGTCCGACCGCGATACCGGCGGGCCAGGTCGATACGCCGCTCACGAAGAGGCCGATGAGGCCGGCGGCGACCATCGGGACGAGGTACGTGACCGACCGATTGCCCTCGTGCTCTCCCTCCACTCGTACGGTCGTTCCGCCGCCACGTTCGCTGATCGCGACGGTGAGGGGTGGATGGTTCGTGCAACCATAGCTCACGTCCATCCTGGATCTCGATTTCAACGTGCGCTCCTCCCGGAGCAATGTGGTGCTCCGGTCCGAATGGCGGCTGGGCAGCACACTGTTTCTCGTGTGGCAACAGAATCGATCCGGTCGGGACGCGATCGGCTCTGTGGTGCAGGCAGCCGACTTGATTGATGCGCTGCGCGCGCAGGGAACGATCTCGCAGTGAAGGTCAGCTAGTGGCTGCCGATCAGATAATACGCAGCGGGTTGCTGTCCGTTTGTCGACGCGCTCAGTCCGATGTCCTTTCGACCGGCGCGAGGGAGTTGAGCGTCATCGCTCATCTGCAAGTGCTTGACCTAGGTTGGATCTATCCGTATTATACGGAAAGAGGAACCGGACAAGGCTCATGGCTGTCATCTCAATCGCAGCGGCAAAAAAATCGTTGTCGGCGTTGATCAAGCGCGCTGCCAACGGAGAGCGCATTGAGATCGGTGCGTACGGGCGGCCGCAGGTCGCACTCGTGGCATCGGTCGAGCGACAGCACGGCGTGCGCTTTGGTACGCTGGCTGGTCGACTGATTGTTCCCGACGACTTCGACGCCCTGCTACCGGACGACCTGCTCGACGAGTTCTATCGCGGCATTGGTTGATGCGACTGCTGCTGGATACGCATGTCGTGCTCTGGATGCTCAGCGACAGTCCGCGCCTGACGCAGCGCGACCGAGCGGTGCTTGGCGCTGACGACGCCGAGTGCTACGTCAGCGTCGCGTCGTGGTGGGAACTGGCCATCAAGGAATCGCGCGGCGTGCACGCGCTCTCGCTGCGGGCGGCAGATATCAGGGCGGCGGCGCTGGATGCCGGCCTGCGTGAACTGTCTGTGGCAGCCGCGCCCGCACTTCGTGTTGCTGACGTTCCGTTGCTCCATCGCGATCCGTTTGATCGCATGTTGATTGCACAAGCCTTGTGTGAGCCGATGCGGCTGGTGACCGCGGATGCGATGGTCGCGACGTACGCGCCCGTTTGCGGTGTGCTGATCGAGCGTGTCGGCGGCGCGTAAGGTGTTGTCGCGTTCAGCGCTCTCGCGAGTTTGAACCCCAGTTGAGTCGAACGGCCCAACAAACCCAATGCTTGCGCCCGAAGCCCTCTCGAGATCGAACGCGCTGCCAAGTTCCTTTCCCCCCACAATCTGGCGTTCGACGCTCAAATCGAGACCAGACCGAAACACCGACTACAGCAGGAAAATCAAGAACTTACAACGTTGTGCTGCGACAACGCTGGGACACTACTGGATCAACATGCATTCTCCGAGCATGTTCGTGATGACCCCCTTAGACCAAGGCCAGGTCTTTCGCCAGTGCGGGTATCTCGCTGGCGGGAACGACGGTGATTCGCTCGTGGATCTGGTATCGTTCGCGCCCCGGATATACGACCCACAGGTGCTCGAGTCCGAGATCGTGTAGAGCAATGTGCATCGATTTTGTGGTACCGGGAGCGTCGGCATACTTGATCTCGAAGCCATGTCGTTTCCCACGAGCGAGCACCAGCAGATCGAGTTCCGCACCATTCTGCGTCGCCCAATAATACGCGTCGCGCGTTTGCAAAGCCGCGATCAACTGTTCGATCACAAATCCTTCCCATGATGCGCCGAGTTTTGGATGACCATCGAGGTCGTCGGCCGTTGCGAGACCCAGCAGGCTGTGCAGCAGTCCAGAATCGCGCACATAGACCTTCGGGGCCTTCACCTGCCGCTTCTTGATGTTCTCGAACCACGGTGGAAGCACCCTGACCACGAACGAGCCGGCGAGAATGTCGAGATATCGGCGAGCGGTCTTTTCGTCTGCGCCGAGCGATCGGGCAAACTCTGCGGCATTCCACAGCTGACCGTGATAGTGGGCGATCATGGTCCAGAAACGGCGGAGTGTCGCCGCTGGGATCGTGATGCCGAGTTGCGGGAGGTCGCGTTCCAGGAACGTTCGGACGAAGGCCGATCGCCAATCGCCCGAAGCGCCGTCGTCGGGCGCGAGAAAAGATCGGGGGAATCCGCCTCGCATCCAGAGCGTGCGCATGTGGGCGCCGCCGGTTTCGCGAAGATCGAAGCCAGACAGATCCACGATGCCGATCCGCCCAGCGAGTGATTCGGACAAGCCACGGATCAACGACGGTGAGGCACTTCCAGTGAGTAGGAATTGTGTGGTCGCGTCGGCGCGGTCGAGCAGCACGCGAAGCGGTGGAAAGATCTCTGGCATGCGTTGCGCCTCGTCGATGACCACCAGACCTTTGAGCGGGGCGAGAGTTTGCTCGGGCGTTTCGAGCTTGCGGCGATCGACGTTGCTTTCCAGATCAAAGTAGGTCGCACCCGCACCGGCGACCATAAGTGCCAGCGTGGTCTTGCCACACTGACGAGGCCCTTCGATGGCGACAGCCGGATGTACGCGGAATAGCCGCTCGACGTGAGTGCAGGCTGCCTTTCGTTCGATCATCAATCATAGTAATTCAAGCAAATCGTGACTTCAAGTCCGTATTTGCGTGAAACATTTGCATTGCGTTGAGTACTGCGGCGCCAACCCTGGCACTCTACACCTATTAGCTACTATACTTAGCTAAGCATTGACGAGGTCCACGTTCCAGCGCTCGAGAGCCGCATGAAAACCGTGACGGTGCACAAGGCGAAGACCACACTGTCCCAGCTAATCGCCGATGTCGAAGCGGGCGAAGAGGTGATCATTATGCGAGGGAAAGAACCGGCAGTTCGATTGGTGCCAGCCAACGTCGCGGCTCCAAAGCGTGTGTTTGGGGCCCTCGCCGGAAAGGTGCGCGTGACCGACGCGTTTTTCGAACCGCTCCTCGACGCGGAGCGCGCGGGCTGGGAGGAGTAGGAAGACGTGCGTGTTTTGCTCGATACGCATACGCTGCTGTGGTGGCTGTCCGGTGACAAAAGGTTGTCGTTGCGCGCTCGCCGAACCATTGCCATGGAGTCGAACGAGATCTTCGTGAGTGCTGCGAGCGCGTGGGAGGTGACGACCAAACATCGTATCGGAAGGCTCCCTGGCGCAGGACCGCTCGCGGTGGACTTCGCGCGTGAAGTGCGCCAGCAGGGGTTTTCAGCGCTGCCCGTCACACTTGACCACGGCCAGGTTGCCGGCTCGCTCGCCGGGGAACATCGCGATCCGTTCGACCGAATGCTGATCGCCCAGTTGCTCGAAGAGAAAATGGCGTTGCTGTCCAATGACGTAGTGTTCGATGGATTCGGCGTGCAGCGGATCTGGTGAGTACGTGTGTCGCCGAGCCTGTCCACTATTCCCACGTCGTCGACCGCTGGTACAAGGCAGACCGTGAGGGAGATGCGCTCGCCCCGGGATGCCTGCTGTCAGCGCGTCACGACGGCCAACCGCTCGCCGCGAGCGGCATCGACAAGGCGATGATCGTAGGCCACGAACCCTTCCAACGGCTGCCCCAGCCCGTCCTGCAACACCAGGGCGGCGGCCAGTTGCAAAGCGTCGCCCGCGCGAAGGGCGTATCGTAGCAGCAGGGCTCTTGCTTGTGCCGTCACGTCGGCCTTCAACTCAACGACGTGCCACGACATGATGTCTGCGATGAAGGCCGTGACCGCGCGGTCGCGCTGCGCCGCCGATATTGCATTGTCTCGCGCCAGCCTTGCGAGCGCAGACACGATTTCCACCTCCGACAATCGACTGATCGCCACGCTCCCCCCGCGCAGCAGCCGACGAACCCGAGCGCTGTCCTGCTCGCGAACGTAGCGTTTGACGAGAGCGCTCGCATCAAAGAACCGCATCAGCCCCGGTCGTCCCGGTCACGCGAAACAGCGGCGGACGCCGATGCACCTTTCGACCGGATCGGCTCAAACCGCGACAGGGCCGTCCGTATCGGCGCCGTTACGACGCCTCGGGCGGCGAGTTTTCGCACCGCCGCTACCACAGGATCGCCCGTGCCTTCGAGCGGACGAAGCTCGGCCACCGGCTGATTGCGGTCGGTGACAAGGATGGTTTCCCCGCGGCGCACGCGCTCGAGATACTGACCGAGGCGCGTCTTCAGCTCCCGGGACCCGACAATGGACGACGATGCCATGTGGTCATTGTAACCACTTCACCCGTGTTGCGCCAGTGAGTTCCTCACTGCACGGCAGCACTAGGTGAAGGCGGCCGGGGACAATCGCCCTGCCGAGCCGAGACTCCACGCTCCCGCACGGATCGAGACCCATGGCGCCCCGCGTGCTTGATCTCTACGACGTGCATGCCACTCGCCCCGCTTGGTAGTGCTACGAATCTTGCCGCCATCGCTGAGCGGTTCGGCTTGGCCGACGTCTACGTCTTCGGAAGCCGTGCGGGCGAGATCTCGTCCGGCACGCGACGATCTGACACTCAGCCAGCGGGCTCGGACGTCGACATCGCCGTGCGGCCGAATGGCGCTCGCCTGCTGGCTCTGCACGACAGGGTGGAACTGACGATCGAGCTTGAGCGAGTCTTACACACGTCCCCAGTCGTACGGCGCGCAGGCGACCTGGCTCCTTTCGAACGTGAGCGGCAGCAGATCGTGTTCGATGGAGGTCGATGAGTCCGGAGCCGATCACTGCCGTCGTCGTTACGGACCGCGCGGCGTGGGTCCGGCGCATGCTCACCGGCATCAGGTCGCTGCCCGTTGATAGCGCCGAGGAATTCACCGCGCATCCGCGCACTGTCGCGGCCGCTGAATCGTATCTGCGGCGTGCGCTCGAAGCGCTGCTCGACCTTGGACGACACATCCTCGCGAAGGGTTTCGCTCGCGGCGTCGCCGAGTACAAGGCGATTGCCAGTGCCTTGGAAGAGGAGGGCGTGCTGACACCCGCCGATGCGGAGTTGCTGATCCGACTCGCCGGTTACCGCAATCGCATCGCGCACTTCTACTATGCCGGCGGCGACGACGAACTCCGGCTGATCTGCCGCCCTTTCGTAGGACCTCCGCGACCGGGACGCGGGGTCACCTTCGAGGACGATCGCGACGATCTGCGCCTCACTGTATGCAACATGACGAGCACGAAGGCATCATCATGCTGATCGCAGGATGAGTACGAGCGTCGTCTTCCGAAACCGCCAAAGCGGCGGACGCGAACACGGAGTTCGTCAAAGCAGTTGTCCTGACGCGGGCGTCACGAGATTCGGCTGTGACTTCGGCACGCCGACTCTCAGCGCGATCCAGTGCTCTTCTTCAGCACCATCGTCATAGTGGCTTCGCACCCCGGGGTAAGACTCGCTCGGCCTTCCACTCCCACGTAACCCGGCAACGACACCCGCACCACGTACACGCCCTTGCTGAGTGTAAACGGCTGAGGCAACGTGGCATCAACGCGCAAACTGTTGCGCGTGGTCTCACCGTCCAATCGCAGACTGGCTTCCGTGCCAACGGCGACGGGCGGTTCTGAACGCAGCATCACGGTGAGTGTCGCCAAGGGTGGCGCGTCGGTGATGGATGCGGGTGCCATGCCGGGCGGACACGTGCTCACGGTCACGCGAGAGGCCATCTCGCCGGCCGACAGCACGGTGCGGTGACAACCGGCGCTGGCGGTAATTGCCGCGAGCGTTGCCACCGAGATTCGCAGTGCGGGCAGCAGGCTCAAGCCGGACTCATGGCGCGTTCCGCTGCCGCTTCGGCGCGTCGCGCGTGACCGGCCGCCGCGTGAACACAGGCCTGCGCATTGCTTGCCAGACGCGCACCTGCGTCTGCGGACGACGCGTCGAGCGACGCAATGTTCACGCGCACGTTGAGCGCCGCTCCCTTGCACGCGGCTTCGGCCATCAGTGCGGCCACCGCGGCGTCAGTCGATGCATTGGCGTTTCCGCGTTCCCCAACCGCGGCTGCCAACTCGGCCACTGATGCCGCCGCCCGCGCTGTTTCCAACGGGACTTCCGACGCGAAAATAAGCGCGAGTTGAATGGCCACGGCACGCGCGTCGGCCGCTGACTGTGGTTCGCGCGGCAACGCATACGCAGCGCGCACATGCTCGTAGGCATCGGCGTCGCGCTGTACCAGCTCCGACAACTGTCGCCGCAACGCGCTGGCACGCAATGACAGCGCCTTCATTTCGTCTTCCACGGCCACGTACTTTTTCTTGCCAATGGTGAGCCCGGCCACCATCTGCGCCAATGCCGCACCCAGCGCGCCTGCCAGCGCCGCAACACTGCCGCCGCCGGGAGTGGGCGTGGGTCCGGCCACGCGTGACATGAATGCATCTACCGATTCGCCGCCAGCCACGATGTCGCGCACCTTTCGTTCGAGCAGCATTGAAGGCGAGTAGCCGCGCAGTTGCACATGACGCGCGCCGGCTTCCAGCAGCACGCGTTCAGGCACCAACCCCACCAACTCGCTCCATGTGGGCTGCACGCCGTGCGCGGCCGCTTCGGATTTCACGATTTCAAACACACGATGGAGCGGCGTTTTCTCCGTGTCGACCAGATTCATGGATACCTGGGCCTGGCCATCGACTTCGAGGCCCAACCCTTTCACGTAGCGCAGTCCTCCCGACGAACCACGAATGGCTTTCGCGACGTCCTTGGCGACGGGCAGGTTGGACGCATCACCCAGATACACGTTGTAGGCCACCAGAAACGGACGGGCACCAATGGCCGTCGCACCGGCGGTGGGATGCACCTCTGGTGCGCCGAAGTCCGGTACGCGTTTGGGATTTACCCGAATGTCGTCGCGCAGTCCTTCGAACTCACCGCGGCGCACATCGGCCAGATTCTCGCGATCGGGACGCGTGGCCGCGCGCTCGTAGAGATACACCGGAATGCCGAGCTCACGCGCCACGCGTTCACCGAGTTCGCGAGCCAAGGCCACGCAGTCGTCCATCGTGGTGCCGTCGAGCGGTACAAACGGCACGACATCGGTGGCGCCCAGGCGCGGATGCTCGCCCTGATGTTTCGTGAGGTCGATGCGGTCGCGCGCCACCTGCATCGCAGCGAACGCGGCCGGCACAGCGGCGTCGAGCGTGGCGACAAACGTGATGACCGTGCGATGATGCGATGGATCGCTGGACACATCGAGCACGTGGGCGCCGGCGGTGTTGGCGATGGCATCCCGAATCGCGTCGATGACGACGGGATCGCGACCTTCGGAGAAATTGGGAACAACCTCGACCAGCGGCAAGGCAACACCAGTTGGGGTATGGCCACTGCGGTTGGGGTAGAACCACAGCGGTTTGGGTAGAGCCACTGCGGTTGGGGGAACTGCCAGTGTGCTGGAGGTTAACGCCAACTACCGTTCGCGGCTAACCCCAACCGCATTGGCCGTACCCCAACCGCGGTGGCCTTACCCCAACCGCAGTTGCCGTACCCCTAACCGCAGTTCGCCGTTAACTGCTGTAAAAGCCACCCGTGCATCACGCCGTTGCTGGCCACCACCGGCCCATGAGCCAACGGCGCGTCCCGGCCCTCGAGATCTGTCGCGCGACCGCCGGCTTCGCGGACGATCAGCAGTCCAGCGGCTACGTCCCACGGGGCCAGGCTCAGCTCCCAGAAACCTTCGAAGCGACCGTTGGCCACATCACACAGGTCGAGCGCCGCCGACCCGGCTCGGCGCATGCCGGAGACCAAGGGCATCAGGGTGGACAGTTGGGCCACGTACTGCGTGGCTTTGCTGACGTCCTTGAAGGGAAACCCGGTGCCGATAAGCGCGCGTGCGGGACGAGTGATAGTGGACACGTGAATGCGCGTGTTGTCGCGCCATGCCCCGTGACCAGCAACGGCCCAGTACACGCCGCCACGCGCCACATCGTGAACAACGGCGACACGCGGTATGCCGTCGACCGCAATACCGATGGAGACGCAATAGGCGGGAAAACCGTGAAGGAAGTTGGTCGTTCCGTCGAGTGGATCGACAATGGCGACGAACCCTGTGCCGGTGTCGCCCGTTGGTCCAAGTTCTTCGCCGACGATGCGAATATCGGGGAGACGAGCCGTGAGGACGTCGCGAATGCGTTCTTCGGCACCAATGTCCACCGCACTCACGAAGTCAATCGCGGATTTCTCTTCCCAGACGATATCGTGTCGCGATGCCGACTGTTCTGCAATGAACGCGGCGGCTACGGCGGCAGCTTCACGTGCGGCTGCAAGCCAGTCTGATTGAGGGGAGTTGTCGAGTGATGTCATGCGAGTACGTTTCGGGAATGGCACGCATCTTCAGCGGCATCCAGCCTTCGGGCGAGTTGCATATCGGAAACTACCTTGGCGCGGTGAAGAACTGGG
>JANMRE010000012.1:0-3366 GCA_031370885.1 Gemmatimonadaceae bacterium | reverse complement strand
GACGACTGAGCGACATCAGGATGACGGGGTGTCGGAGTGCAGTGTGGGTGCCGCCGCAGTTGCCGCTGCAGACGCGTCAGAAGGCAGACCGCGACGCAACTGGCGAACCAGCGCGTCGGAGAGTCCGCCTTCCCAATGCCTTGGAGTCTCGGCAGCAAGGTGCTGATCCAACAGTCCCGTGAATATTTCCTCTCCCGCGCCCCCTGAAACGATTCCTTCCTGCTGTGGAACGGTATCGCGCATGGTTTTGTACAGCTGCTGCACGAACACGCCCTCCAGTTGCTGGGCGGCCCGTTTCAGCTTGGCGTCACGGCTCTCGGTTGCGTTCGGCGTTGTCGCCGCGAGACGCATGGGGTCGATCATCGGACGATGACCTCGGCCGTCAACGCACCAACCTCACGGAGCGCGGCGAAAATCGCGGCGATTTCGGATGGAGGGGTGCGCACGGCGTGCAGCGCGGCAGCAACACGCTGCACCGAGATGTTGGGCGGCAAACGCACGCTGCCGGGGATCGCGCTGGTATCTGTTGCGACATCGGCTCCCAACACCAGCGTAATGGCGCCGTGACTGACCGTGGCGGTGCCGATCATCATGTCGCCACCGGCAACCACTGTGCCGTCCTTGGCATCGATCACCACACGCGGCGCCCGCTCGGGACGGACGCTGAGTTCACGAATGCGAGTGTAGGCGGTGGCTTTCACCATGCTGTCGGCCAGCGTGACCTGCACCGAGCCTTCGTCCTCGACGACGGCCGTCTTCTCACCAAACGCGCCATTGATGGCCGTGGCAATGCGGGTGGCCGTGCCGAGATCGGGTTCGCGCAACAACAGACGCGACGTTGCCGCAATTATCGGTCGCGTCAAGTCGGCCTCGAGTACGCCGCCGGTGGGAATGCGCGCTGACGTTTCGATGGTGGTGGCATAGCGGGTTGTGGCCCCGCCTTCACTGAGCAGCACGGATCCTTGCGCCGTGGCGAGCGGTGGTCCGTTGGGATCGGCAACCAGCGGCGTCATATAGAGAACGCCGCCCTTGAGCGAACGCGCATCGCCCATGGACGACACATGAACCTCGAAACGTCCGCTGGATCGCAGATACGGCGACACTTCGGCCGTCACCAGGACCGCCGCCACATTGCGCATGCGGATCAACTCGGCCGGCACTTCGATACTGAAACGCCGCAGGATATTGAGGACACCTTGCACCGTCTGACCGGCGGATTGGCCACCAATGGCCCGATCGCCGGTTCCATCAAGGCCGATGACCAATCCATAGCCAACCAGTCGCACCGGGAGCGCGCCTTCCGGCGAGGTGAGATCGCGGATCTTCACATCGCCCTGCGCGCGGCACAGCGCGGGAATACACAGCAGTCCCGCCGTCAGCGCGGCACAACACGCGACACGCGCGCGCCTGATTTCACACATGGTGTTGGTCACGGCCAGAGTCCTCCCAGAATCTTGCTGATCAGCCCTGACTTGGGCTTGCCGAGCGGACCGGGCGAGAGGTAGCCCAATTGTGCGTCGGCAACACGATTCGATTCCACCATGTTGGTGGTGGAGATGTCCTGCGGTCGGGCGAAGCCGGTGAACACGATATCCTGGCCCGACTTGTCGACGTTGATGTTCTTGGTGCCCTTGAGTTGCAGCAATCCGTTAGGCGCGATGGCCACGATGCGCACACTCAGTTCGTTCTGGAAGCGATTCTCGCGACGCGACGATCCGCGTTGCTGCTGATCGGCACTGTTTCGCGTATCGAGACCCACGTTCTTGGTTGACGTGGGCAATCGTGCGCTGGCCGAGAGACCGCGGGTGCGCGAATCGGTGGCGGTGTTTTCCTTGAGTGCTGTGGCAATCGTGTAGTCGTCAATCAGCACGGTGATGAGATCACCGATCACGAAACTGCGTCGATCGGACGTCCACGACTCACGCACCGGGCGCGTGGTGGCGGTCGACGCCGTAGCGGTCGATGCCGACGCAGTGGCGGGCGACGCGGTGGCGGGCGGTGGTGTGGTTGCCGGTGCCGGCGGTGGCGTCTGCGCGGCGAGCGGAGCGCGCAGCAGCAGCGACGTGACGGCAAACAACGGCACGGGGAAACGACGGGTAATGACGGCGCGGGGCATGGTGGTCGGTCTCAGCGGAGTCGAACAGTGTTGGGCGCGACGGCAATTCCGTCGAGTCGGCGTGTTGGATCAATGCGTACGCCAACCGAAGCACCTACAGGCGCCGAGTTGGTTGCGACGCCAGTCAGCAGAATGCGCACGGGACCATCCTGATAAACGAGGGACACACGCGTGCCGGCGTTCACGATTGGTGGGGCGCTCACGGCGGGATAGCGAAGTACTTCGCCGGCGGCGATCGGCCGACGCGTGATCCAACCAATGCGGGCGCGAGTCGTATCCGGTGCGATGGTAGACCATCGCCACACGATGGTCGTGTCAACCACGGCGATGTCGGTGGCGCGGAGCGTGTCGCCACGATGCAGCGCGCGGGTAGCGATCGACTGTGGCACACGCACCGTGCCGCGCGCGGCCGAATCGGTTGCCCCGACCCTTGGCAACGCGATGAGCGACTGGCTTTGCGCCAGCGTTGGCGCGAAACCCACCGCGCAGGCAGCGGCCAGCATGGCACGTCGCGCCCGCATCAGCGCGTGATGTTGTTGGCAATCTGGCCCATCTCGTCGGCCGTCTTGATGGCTTTCGAATTAATCTCGTAGGCGCGCATCGCGCTGATCATCTCCACCATTTCCTGCACGATCTCGACATTACTGCCTTCGAGACTGCCCTGTTGCAGTCGACCCATGCCTTCATCAGATGGGAATCCAACAACCGGTTGGCCTGATGCGGCGGTGGGCGCGTACAGATTCTGCCCCAGCGCGAGCAAGCCCGACGGATTCGCGAAGCGGGCCAACTCCACCCGACCGATCTCCGTAGGCTGAATGTCCTGTCCGCGACGCACCGTGACGATACCGGTTGCAGAGATCGTGAGTTCGACTGCGTCGGCCGGTACGCGGATCGGTGGCTGCAGTGCCTGACCGCCGCTCGTGATGAGCAACCCCTGATCGGAGATCTGGAAGCTGCCGTCACGCGAGTACGTGGTCTCGCCGTTGGGCATCTGGATCTGGAAGAATCCCTCGCCTTCCACCGCGATATCCAGATTGCGACCGGTCTGTTCGAGTGGACCCTGTTGGTGCACCCGCTCAACACCGGCCAGCCGCGTGCCGCGTCCCACTTGAATTGCGGGCGCGGTCTGCGCGTCGGGATCGCCGAGGATCTGTTGCCCCTGCACGGTCTGATACAGCAGGTCCTCGAAATGCGCGCGACTGCGTTTGAAGCCCGGCGTGTTCACGTTGGCCAGGTTGTTTGCAATGATT
>JANMRE010000806.1:0-3423 GCA_031370885.1 Gemmatimonadaceae bacterium | reverse complement strand
CCACTGCAGGGCGTGGGTGTGTACTACGGCGCCGCCATGACCGAAGCCGCGCGCTATCGCGACCGCGACATTTGCATCGTGGGTGGCGCAAACTCGGCTGGCCAAGGCGCATTGTTTTTTTCGCGGTACGCACGCAAGGTGACGATGATCATCCGCGCACCTGATCTCTCGCCGGTAATGTCGCAGTACCTCGTGGATCGCATTCGCGCGACTCCAAACATCGAGGTCGTGGCCGAGGTGGAAGTCGAGGGCGTGCAGGGTGCCGGCGAACTGCAAGCGGTGATCGTGAAGGCGGTCAAGACGGCTGAACTTTGCACGATCCCGCTGTCGGCCATGTTCATCTTCATCGGCGTGCAGCCGCACACGAAGGCATTCGCTGATGTGCTTGCATGCGACGACGCGGGCTTCGTGATTACCGGGACCGACCTGCCGCTGGAACATGGCCGACCGCGCGGCTGGCCACTGGCGCGCGCGCCCTACGCCTTCGAAACGAGTATCCCCGGCGTGTTTGCGGCAGGTGACGTGCGCGCTGGTGCCAATCGAAGAGTCGCCGCAGCGGTTGGTGAAGGCTCAGCCGCCGTGTACTCGGTGCATCGCTACCTGAAGACGGTCTGACCCATGATAGACGGCCCCGACGCGCAGGCACTGATGACCCGACTGGCGCAACACCGTGCGGTTGGCGCAGCGCCCGCCAGCGAGCATGCCTGGTTGATTGCTCACGGTTCCATCCACCGACTCGCTGCCGGCGAAGTGTTGTTGGGGCGTGGCGGGAGCGCGCAGTCGCTGTACGTCGTGCTGTCGGGGCGCCTCGCGATCCGCGTGGATCGTGGCGCGGGGTCGCACAAGATCATTGAGTGGGGCGCAGGCGACGTGAGCGGACTGTTGCCATTCTCGCGGGGCACGAACGCGCCCGGCGACGTTGTTTCCGAAGAGGCAACCGAACAGTTGGAAGTGGCGCGTGAACATTTTCCTGAATTGATTCGGGAGTGTCCCGCCGTGACCGCCGTCATGGTGCATGCCATGCTGGATCGCGCGCGGCAGTTCACCTCGAGCGATCTGCGCGACGAGAAGCTGGTGTCGCTGGGAAAGCTCGCAGCCGGTCTCGCGCATGAGTTGAACAACCCGGCGTCGGCGGTTGTTCGCGGCGCCAAGCTGCTCACCGAAAGCATCGAGGCGTCGGAAACGGCCGCGCGGCGACTCGGTGCGGCGCGACTCTCGGAGGATCAGTTGGCAGCGATCGACGAGATACGCATGATGTGCCTCAAGTCGGCGCCGACAGCAATGCGCTCGGCGGTCGGACGTTCCGATCGCGAAGATGAGTTTGCGGACTGGCTGGCCGAACACCGCGCCGACGAACGCTGCGCAGGAGCACTCGCCGAAACCGGCGTCACGATCGAGGCCGTCGACACGTTGGCCGCGATTGTCGACGGCGACGTACTCAACGCCGCGCTCAAGTGGATGGCCGCGGGGTGCAACGTGCGCACGCTGGCCGCCGATATCGAGACGGCGGCGTCGCGCATTCACGACCTCGTGGGCGCCGTGAAAGGCTTTACCTACATGGATCACGCTCCCACCCCCGAGCCGGTGGATATTCGCCAGGGCATCGCGGACACACTCACCATGCTGGGTGCCAAGACACGCGCCAAGTCGGTGGTGGTCGAGTTGGCGCTGGCCGACGACCTCCCACGTGCCTATGCCGTTGGTGCCGAGCTCAATCAGGTGTGGATGAATCTGATTGATAACGCGCTCGACGCGGTGACGGTGAATGGTCGCGTGGTGGTCGCAGCGTCGTGCGAACCGGGGCGTGTCGTTGTGCGCATCACCGACAACGGCCCGGGCATTCCGGCTGACATCGCGGGTCGGATTTTTGATCCCTTCTTTTCAACGAAAGGCGTGGGGAAAGGCACCGGACTTGGGCTCGACATTGTGCGTCGTCTGCTGCAGCGACACGACGGAGAGATCGCGGTGGAGTCGGAGCCCGGACGCACCGAGTTTCAGGTGCGACTACCCGTGGAGCAATAAGTTCGACGCGGTGGGAAGTCACAAACTGCTTTGGTGAACTGCGAAGCCAGCCCACGGCGCACAGACCTGATACCCATGCGCTCTCCACCACCTGACAGGAGGATCTGGATGCAACGTATCGTAATCTCCGCGCTGCTCATCGCGGCACCGCTGAACGCACAGGACACCGCGGCTGCGCGCGGCGGGCGCGGCGGTGGAAGCGCCGTTGTCATCACTGATACGGCGCGCGCCCGGTCGCTGTTCGTGAGCAAGAACCCCAGCGATCTTGCCGGATGCCGCGCGAATTGCGACACGCACATTCGCGAGCGATTGGAAACCGACAGCGCCTACGAGGCCCGATCGAAAGGTCTGATGGAGTTCAGGAAGGTCACGTACAAAAGCCGGGTGGATGGTCTCGAGATTCCCGCCTACCTGTTTGCGCCGCTCGTCAAAAAAACCAGCAAGCACGCCGCGCTCGTGTGGGTTCACGGCGGTGTGCATTCGAACTGGGGCCTGTCGATGTGGCCATTCGTGAGGGACGCCGTTGAGCGCGGCTATGTGGTCATTACGCCCAACTACCGCGGAAGCACGGGCTACGGCGACGCGTTTCACCGCAAGATTGACTACGGCGGCATGGAAGTGGATGACGCGTTATCCGCAGTGGATTTTCTGAAGACGGTGAGTTTCGTTGATATGGATCGGTTGGGTATGATGGGTTGGAGTCACGGGGGGTTCATTGCGGCCCACATCTTGTTCCGCGACGGGCAGCCCTTCCGGGCCGGTGCCGCGATGGTGCCGGTGACCAATCTGATTTTTCGCCTCTCCGACCACAGCCCGTCGTACGCTCGTGACTTCGCCGCCGAAGAAGGCATTCAAGGTCTGCCCTTTGAAAAGCTCGAGGAGTACATCAGGCGATCGCCGGTGTTTCAGGCCGAAAATCTGAAGGTGCCGATGCTGGTGCATGTCGCAACCAATGACTGCGACGTGTTTTTCCGCGAGAATCAGCAATTCGTATTCACACTGCGGGCGCTGAAGCCGGATCTCGCGGAAACGAAGATTTACGTCAATCCGCCGCAGGGCGCCGGCGGCTGCGGTCACACGTTTAATCGACGCGTCGATTCTACCAGCACACAACGCGATGATACGCCGGAACAAATCGACTCGTGGAATCGTACGTGGACATTTTTCGAGTGGAACCTGCGGCCGCTCAGCGAGATTCGGAAGGACAATCAGGAGTGGAAGAGAGATCCGCGCGTGGCAAGTCCCCGCGTACCGCCTCGCTAATCGTGTCGACATCCTGAGAGGTCGACCGCAACCGCCGCGTGGGGGCGGCCCGCGGTTATGGGGGGGGGCCCGAGGGGCGCAAGTGTACGGGGCCCCAGTGTGAAGATTTTAGGAAATGGGGCGGAGCCGAAGCCCCCG
>JANMRE010000794.1:0-10361 GCA_031370885.1 Gemmatimonadaceae bacterium | reverse complement strand
GATTTCCGCGAATAGTACCGGCATCGCGCTATCCAACCCGGGCACCACGAACAATGCGATCCTCGGCAACGTTGTCGGCACTGACAGCTATGGCCTGGCCGACCTCGGCAACACGTCCACCGGGATCTCGGTCACTGCGAGCGCGTCCACCAACACGATCGGCGGCGCGAGCAACGGAGCCGGCAACATCATCTCCGGCAACAGCAGCTATGGCATCAGACTCGACGGGCCCAGCACGATCGGCAACGTGTTCCAGGGCAACCTGATCGGCGTCGACTCCACAGGATTGGCCGCTCTCGGGAACGATCAAGACGGCATCCTCATTTCGGGACAGGCGAACGGGAACAGCATTGGTGGCACGACAAGCGGCACGGGAAACGTCATTGCCTTCAATGGCGCCACAGGCGTGGGGCTCAGCGGCACGACGACCACGGGCAACAAGATCCTCAGAAACACCATCTTCGGCAACACGTCCATCGGGGTCGATCTCGGAAAGAACGGCGTCACCAACAATAACGGCACCAAGAACAGCGCATTGCCCAACTCCGAGATGGACTTCCCGGTGTTCACCGCCGCATCGCTGAACGGCACCACCCTCACGGTGAGCGGGTATGTCGGGAACGCGGCAGGACAGAGTCTGTTTGCGGGCGCGCGCGTTGAGCTTTTCAAGAGCGACCTGGACGTCAGCGGCAATGGCGAGGGTCGCGCATACCTGGGTGCGCTGGTGAGCGACAGCCTTGGCAACATCAACGGCACACTCACCGGTGTGTCCGGACTGAGTGTTGGCGACAAGATTACCGCGACCGCCACCGACGGCTCCGACAACACCTCCGAGTTCGGCCTGAACGTCACGGTGGCAGACGCCATTCCCTGCATGACGCTCGTTGAGAGCGTGACGCCGTCCGGAACGCAGCTTCCCGGAACGGAACTCGCGTTCAGTGGCGCGTTCACAAACACCGGCATGGCCGTCGCCACGTCGGTGGTGGTCAGCAACCCCATTCCGTCCAATACCGACTTCAAGGTTGGCTCGCAGACGAATAACCTCGGAACAACCGGTCTGAGCGTGACCGTTGCCTGGTCGAACGACGGCGGCGCGACGTGGGTCTATACGCCGGCGAGTGGCGCCGGAGGTGCCCCGGCCGGATACGACCGGCTGGTGACGCATGTCCGGTGGACGTTCTCAGGGAGCCTGAGCCACCTTGCGCCAGGCAATGCGGGTTCTGTCGGCATCACCACGCGAATTCGCTGAGCCCGTGCGGCCGGCACGCCGCGGCGTCGGCGATTGCATATTATGTGACGTCCCGGCTGCGCCGCGTTCGTCGCGCACACACCCTGATGGCCACGCGAGAACCACGTGATGATCGTGGCGCGGGCGGCGGCGAAGACGCTGGAGCAGTGGATGACCATGCGCTCGCTGTTTGGCCAACACCTGACGGTGCGTTCCGGCGACCAATTTTCGTACGGTATCGTATTCCGTCGACGGCGTTCCGCGATGCTCAATGGCGGTGACGCGCGTTTCCGGGAAGGTGACGACGTCGACGCGCATGCGTGATGGATGTCTGTGGCCGAGGAACGACGCCTTTGGCTTGTCCAGATCGGACACGTGATAGATGACAAGTGCGCAGACCAAGTATCATGCGTTAACCTGCCGTCGGGGATGGGTTCGATCAAAAGCGTCGCCACCGACGGCACT
This sequence comes from Gemmatimonadaceae bacterium, assembly GCA_031370885.1. GTDB lineage: Bacteria > Gemmatimonadota > Gemmatimonadetes > Gemmatimonadales > Gemmatimonadaceae > Gemmatimonas. The sequence continues at coordinate 8,668 of JANMRE010000794.1, read as the reverse complement.
GCCGACCAGCACCACCAGAAGCGGCTTCAGTCCGGTGAAAGGCCTGCCGATACCCTGAGGATCTGGAGGATTGAAGAGGCAGACAGCGCTGCCCCACCCGCTCTGACGGCCCAACTATGGACGAAGCCGCACGATTGCACGCACTGCGAGACCTCGACGTCCTCGATTCCGCCCCTGAGCGCGAATTCGACGCGCTCGTCACGGCGGCGGCCTTGGTGTGCGACGTACCGATCTCGCTGGTCAGCCTCATCGACTGCGATCGGCAGTGGCTCAAGGCCAGTGTCGGGCTACCAGGCGTTGCCGAAACACCTCGCGATATCGCCTTCTGCCACCACACCGTACAGGGTGATGGGATTCTCGAAGTCTCCGACGCGACGCTGGATTCGCGATTCGCCAACAACGTGCTGGTTTCTGACGCCCCGCACATCCGCTTCTACGCCGGGGCACCGCTTCGCCTGAGCAATGGTGCCAACGTCGGCACTCTCTGTGTCATCGATCGCATACCCCGACGGCTGACCGACGCACAGCGCGCGATCCTGTCGCAGCTGGCGACCGCAGCGGCGAAGGCCCTTGAGTCGCGCCAGAGCGCGCGCGCCTTCCTGGCCAGCGAATCCCGCTTTCGCGCCCTGAGCGAAGGTTCCCCACTTGGCGTCTTTGCCACAGACGCCGACGGACTCTGCACATACACGAACAGTCGTTGGCAAGCCATCTACGGATTGTCGGCCGAGCACGCGTTGGGATCCGGATGGAGTCAGACGTTGCATCCAGACGACCGCGCCGCTGTCTTCGCCGAATGGCAACGCACGGCTATCACACGGTCAGACTTCGACCTGGAATTCCGCGTGCAGCACGAGGGCGGCACCGTTCGACACGTGCGCTCGCGTTCACGCCCGGCCATTGACGAATGTGGCGCGGTCACAGGATACGTGGGCTCTGTCGAAGACGTGACCGATCGCGCGCTGCAGGAAGAGCGGCTGCGTAAGAACGAGGCGTTGCTGAATCGCACCGGCGCACTGGCAGACGTCGGGGGATGGGAGCTGGATCTGCGCACGGGCGAGCTTGAATGGTCCGAGCAGACGCGACAGATCCACGGCGTGCCGGCTGATTACCGTCCGCAACTTGACCAGGCCATCAGTTTCTATGCCCCCGAAGCGCGGCCGCTGATTCAAGCCGCCGTCGAACGGTCAATGAGCACCGGCGAGGGATGGGATCTCGAGCTGCCGTTCCTTCAGGCGTCAGGGAATCGGATCTGGGTGCGCGCCGTGGGGTGCGCCGAGCGTGTCGACGGGAAACCCACTCGACTGCTCGGCGCATTTCAGAACATCACACAGCGCATCGAGCAACGGGTGGCCCTCGAAACGGCGCGAGACCGCATGGCCCTTGCCACGGAAAGCGGTGGAATAGGTGTATGGGACTTTGACGTCCGCTCCGGCACACTGATGTGGGACGCGCGGATGTATCGCTTGTACGGCCTCACGCCAAACACCGATACGAATGCGTACGGCTTGTGGCAATGTCACCTCCACCCTGACGATCGCGCGGAAACCGAACGCGCGCTCTTCGATGCGGTACAAACCGGTGAAGACTTCCGGGGAGAGTTTCGTATCATATGGAACGATGGCAGCATCCACCACTTGCGGGCTGCGGCTCGCATCACTCGTGACAACACCGGAGCAGCGATCCGGATGGTTGGCGTGAATTGGGACGTGTCGTCCATTCGCCAACTCGCCCACGCGTTGTCCGAGCAGCACGAGCTGCTCCGCGTCACGCTCCAATCGATTGGCGATGCGGTCATCACCACCAACGACGCGGGGAAGGTCACCTGGCTGAATCCGGTCGCCGAGCGCATGACTGGCTGGTACGGCGAGGATGCCACCGGTCGCCCCGTGACTGACGTCTTCCAGATCATGCACGCTGCGACTCGTGAGGCGGCCGAGAACCCGGTCGCCGCATGCCTCCGGGAGAATGCTACGCAGTCACTGGCACACCATATCATTCTCGTGTCGCGGGATGGTGCCGAGTACGGCATCGAAGACTCCGCAGCCCCCATTCGGAATGCCAGTGGGGACGTGCTGGGTGTCGTGCTGGTCTTTCGCGACGTCACTGAGCAGCGTCGCCTGTCCGGCGAAATGCGGCACCGAGCGACCCACGACGCCCTCACTGGCCTCGTCAATCGGGCAGAGTTCGAAACGCGGTTGCAGCGCACCTTGCGTGCAGCACACGAGCAGCACACGGCTCACGCCATGCTGTTTATTGATCTCGATCAGTTCAAACTGGTGAATGACTCCTGTGGCCATTCGGTTGGGGACCAGTTGTTGCAGCAGGTCGCGAAACTGCTGGCGGGCGTCGTCCGCGCCCGCGATACGGTGGCGCGTCTTGGCGGCGATGAGTTCGGCATCATTCTGGCGGATTGCACAGCCGAACAGGCCCAACGGGTGGCGCAGCAGATCTGCGAACAGATGGACGATTTCCGATTTGTGTACGGCGATCGGCGATTCCGCATCGGCACCAGCATAGGGTTGGTCATCCTGGACGGGCGGTGGGCTACGCCCGCCGCAGCCATGCAAGCGGCGGATACCTCCTGTTATGCCGCCAAAGAAGCGGGTCGCAACCGGGTCCACGTCTGGTACGAGACGGACCAGATCATGCGCGCGCGCCATGGCGAGATTGAGTGGGCCACCCGCATTGAACACGCGCTCGATGAGAATCGCTTCATACTCCATGCGCAGCGCATCGACCCCCTGCGCCCCGGTTGCAGCGAACTGCACGCCGAAGTGCTGATTCGACTGCAGGAGCAGAACGGTCAGCTGACACAGCCCGGCGCATTCTTGCAGGCGGCGGAGCGCTTCCATCTCGCAACGCGCGTGGATCGCTGGGTCCTGCAACACGTGCTCCAAACGCTCACGGCCATGCCCGACGTGTCCCGTGTTGGCATGCTCTGTATCAACGTCTCTGGCCAAAGCATTGGCGATCGCACGTTTCATCGACACGCTATCAGCGCGCTCAGCGCGGCCGGGCCGGCCATCTGCGAGCGCATTTGTCTCGAGATCACCGAGACGGCGGCAGTGACCAACATGGCGGACGCTGCCGAGTTCATCACGCAGGTGCGCGCGCTGGGCGTGCGTATCGCCCTCGACGACTTCGGCGCTGGGGCGTCGTCCTTCGGCTACCTCAAGACGCTCAAGGTCGACCTCATCAAGATCGATGGGCAGTTCATCAAGGACCTCCTCGTTGATCCGCTGGATGACGCGACCGTGCGCTGCTTCGTCGATGTGGCGCGCGTCGTAGGCGTCAAGACGGTGGCCGAGTTCGTAGACCACGCAGACGTGCTTGAACGGGTACGGGAGCTGGGTATCGATTTCGCCCAAGGGTTCTATTTGCACCGCCCCGAGCCACTCGAAACCGTGCTGGAGCGCGTCATTCGCAAGCCCCCAGCCCTGATCCACGTACGAGACGCCGCGAAAAGTACGGCGGCCTGAGGGCTGCAGGCGACGGCGAGCGGCGGCGCACCAATGGGCGGCACGCGTCCGCCGGGCCGGTGGCACTCCCCGCCCGCAGGATACATGGCAAACGGCGTCGGAGGAGCCCCGGCCGGATACGACCGGCTGGTGACGCACGTCCGGTGGACGTCTTCAGGAAGCCTGAGCCACCTTGCGCCAGGCAATGCGGGTTCTGTCGGCATCACCACGCGAATACGCTGAGCCCGGGCGGCCGACACACCGCGGCGTCGGCGATTGCATATTATGTGAAGTCCCGGCTGCTCCGCGTTCGTCACGCACACACCCTGATGGCCACGCGAGAACCACGTGATGCTCTGCACTGTCTTGGCAAGACGCCATCGCCTGCTCGCACTGCTCACTGTCGCCGCGCTTACAGTTGCTGCGGTTGCGCCGATGGTGGCGCGGGCGGCGGCGAAGACGCTGGAGATTTACTTCATCGATGTCGAAGGCGGACAGGCAACGCTGATCGTTACGCCGTCGGGCGAATCACTGCTCATCGACACCGGATTTCCCGGCGATGGGACGTTCGCATCCCGGTCCGCCGATCCCACCGAGGCGCGCGATCCACAGCGCATCCTCGCGGCGGCGCATGATGCGGGCCTCAACCGCATCGACTATCTGATGATCACGCACTTTCACGGCGATCACGTTGGTGGGGTGGTGGAACTCTCCCAACTGCTGCCCATCGTCACGTTTGTCGATCACTCGGCGCCTCCGCCAGACGCCGAGAAAGGCGTGCCGGGAACGCAAGCGTTGTACGACGCGTACGTCCGACTGCGCGAGCACAGCAACCATTTGCAGCCAACGCCTGGCGACCGTCTGCCGCTGAAAGGCGTGCGGGTGGATGTCGTGTCCTCCGGCGGAGCAACCTTGCGATCGCCGTTGCGCGGTGCCGGTGCGGCCAACCCGTCCTGCACGGGGAACGGATTGCCGGCGCAAGAGCCTGTCGAGAATCCGCGTTCGACCGGCGTGAAGCTTACCTTCGGCAAGTTCCGCTTCCTTGATGTCGGTGACCTCTCCGGCCCAGCGCTCTTCGCGTTGACCTGTCCGCGCAATCTCATCGGCGAGGCGGAGGTGTATCTGATCGCGCATCATGGTGGGGTTGATGCGGCCGATCCGGCGATGTTCAACGCGTTGAAACCGCTCGTGGCCATCATGAACAATGGACCGAGCAAGGGCGGCAGCGCCGAAACGTTTGCCACGTTGCGTCAACTCATTCACGTTGATACGTGGCAGCTGCATCGCGCACTCACGCCAGGCGCGGTCAACTTCGCCGATGATCGGACGGCCAACCTGAACGACAACACCAACGCGTGGATCAAAGTGTCCGCCAGTGCCGACGGTTCCTTTACGGTTACCAATGGACGAAACGGCGCAACGAAGGCGTATCGGCGATAACTGAGGTGCGTATGTCATCAGCGCAGTACGATGTCCAGGAAGTGATCGTTGCGGCACGGTCGGTCGCCGGCGTGCGTGCGCAAGTGCCCCGTGGCCGGGTCGCGCAAGAGTTTGGGCGTTACCTGGATCAGGTGTACGCGGCCGCGCGCGCCGGTGCGGTCGCGCTTGATGGGCAGAACATTTTCATCTATCGCGCTGCGACGGCAGGGGAACTCACGGTCGATTTCTGCGTCGGCGTCACCGCACCATTTGGCGCAGTGGGCACAGTGACGCCCCTCGAGACACCGAGCGGGGTGGCCGCCATGACCACGCACTACGGCGAGTACGGACGCCTGGGCGAGGCGAATGCAGCGATCGTGGCGTGGTGTCGCGCCACCGATCGCGTCCGCGCCGGTCCGTCGTGGGAAGTGTACGGGCATTGGCACGCCGATCCCGCCCAATTGCGGACGGATGTCTACTACTTGTTACACCCCACCGATGCCGATGCGCGCCCCCGCGCAGAGTGAACGCCGCCGTCGCTACGGCACGATGGCCTGCGCCTTCTTTGGCGCGTGCGCGTTCTTGACGTAGAGATCCAACCACGCGGTCCAACGCGCCCACTGATCCAGATCCGACTCCCTGGTGGCCGGACCATGATCTTCGTAGGGGTACATGAACAGCGATGCCGTTTTGCCGTTGGCGCGCAGTGCCTGCATCATGCGAATGCTGCTCTCCGGCGCCGTCCCCACGTTCTGATCTTCGATGGAGTGATACATCATGATGGCGCCCTGGATCTTGTCGGCGTAAAAGAACGGCGACATCTCCGTGTAAGTTTTTTGCGCCTGCCAGAAGTCGCGTCGTTCGCTCTGAAACGCCGTTGGTGTGAGCGAGCGATTGTACATGCCGTCGCCCGCGATGCCGGCTTTGAAGAACGGCGTGTGCGCCAACGCGTTCATGGTGCTGAACCCACCATAACTGTGACCACCGATGCCAAGCCGAGTGCGATCGATGTAGCCCTGCCTGTCGAGTTCATCGATCACCGACGAGAGGTTGGTTACCAGATCCGACACGTAGTTGTCGTTCATGCGACCGTCGAGCCCTACCACCGGTGGATCGAAGTTCGCCACCGCGTAGCCCACTTGCGTGAGGTATTCCATGGTGCGTGGGCCGCTGTTGGGAAACGCGTTGACGTTCTCGGTGCGCAACGTCTTGTCGTAGGCGGCCTGTTCGGTGTACTCGTAAGGATAAAACCAGAACATCGCCGGCAACCGCGTGCCGGTTTTGTAATCGGCAGGCAGCGTAAGCTTCACGACAAATGTGAATCCGTCAGGGCGTGTAACCGTGATCCGCTTGCGAATGGCATTCGTGAACTCCGGCGCGAAATCCTTGTTCGCGGTGAGCTTGGTCATCGTGCCCGCTTTCATGTCGCGCAGGTATGCGTCCGCGACCTGTTTTGACGATTCACGACTCACCACGGCGCGTGAAAAGTCGTCGTCGAGCGGCGTGGTGACGGTCTCCACGGCGTCGGCGGCACTTTGGAACAGGCGAGTCTTGGTGCCCGTCTTGATATCGATTTTGTCGACAAAGCTGCGCGGCGCGTTCTGCAAGTAGTTCTGATAGTACTGCGTTCCGGCAACGAACACTCCACCATCACTGGACACCATCGCCACCTGACCACCGTGCGAGCCACGCTTGGTCATCATCGCGCCGGGGTTGGCGTAGAACTGAACGGAATCGTCAACCGCTGCCGCGCCTCGTCCACCACCACCTGCGCCACCTCGACCGCCAGCGCCACCGGCGAACGACGGCGTGTACGCGCGCTGCTTCACGATCGTGTGTTTCTCAGTTGGTGTTGCGAGATCGACATGATAAATCTCGCCGGTATTGTTCGCCGTCGTACCAATGAACAATTGCTTCCCGTCGTCGGTAAACGTGAGCGTACTGATCGCGCCGTCGGCGTCATACAGCACTTTGGCGTCGCCCGCACCGTAAGGCGGCAGCCATTGCATTACGCGCTCGCGACGAGCGACACCGCCTGCCGCTCCACCGCCGCGACCGCCACGTCCAGCCACTGCGCCAGTCGCTGCGCCGGCAGGCGCACCGCGTCCACCGCTCGTTGAATCACCCGCCACATAGAACATGCCAACGCCGGTCGGCATCCACGACAGCATGCGCTTGCCCGCCGGGCCATCTGCGCCACCGCGGCCGCCAAACCCTGCACCGCCCTGTGTCGAATCAGGCATTTCGCGAAGCGGCCGTTTCTGAAGTTCGGCAACTACCTTGCCGGTTGCATCCCACAGCTGTTCGAGCGTGCCGAAACTCGTGGTCTGCACCACGTACGAAAATGGTTCCTGCATCAGCGTGACACGAAAGAACTGCCCATCGGGCGACGCGTCCACACTCTGAATCATTCCTGGCGCACCCACTTTCTTCGCGACTTTGGTCTTCAGGTCGATCACGGCAAGCTGGCCGGTGCTGTAGTACTTGAGCTGCGCAAACTCCCACGGCTCTTCCATCAGACTCGCGAACTGGCGCTGTGGCGACTTGCCGGCGTCCATCCAGAGTCGCACCTGCGGTCCGACGGCGATCTCCGGCTTCTTCGGCTCAAGTCCGCGTAGGTCAGGCAACAGCACGGCCACAAGACTCTTGCCGTCCGCTGTCCAGTCAACCGTGGTGACAAGCGTTGCCAGGAGCGGCGACTTGGTGACCTGCACCGATTTTGTTGTTGCGACATCGGCGACAAACACATGCGACGCCGCGTCGAAGTTCGCAATGAACGCCAATTGCTTCCCGTCAGGCGACCACGAGGGGCTGCTTACCGTAGCGCCCTTCGGCACCATGATGGCGGTAGACTTTCCCGTGACGGCGTCAATCAGCGACAATCCGGTGCCTCCTCGCGTGGTCAGCGCGCGGGCGCGGTTGGCCTTGGGATCCACCTGCAATCCCGCGTAGTAATAGTGCAGCTTGCCAAACGTCTGCACGCTTGGCAAACCCTCGCTCTCTTGCTTGAGAAAAAGCCGACGGTCGGGGCTCGGCAAACCAAGCGACACGTTCAAGTGTCTGGGCGCTGTCACCAGCTTGGCGATCTCGGCGGGAGGCAGTTGATAGGTCTCCTTCGCCAACAGCGCCTTGTCGGCCGCTATCGCCGACGCCGGGTCGGCGTTCTGGGCTCCGGCGGGCAATCCGGCCAGCAAGAGCAGAATGAAGCTCGTCGACACCAGACGGTGATGTGATGGGCGTTGCATAGCGGTCCCTCTCGTGGTGATTGCCAGGCAGGGTTGAGTCTGCGCGCGGTCTGCAGAACATACGCCGAGGTTGGGCAAGTCGCTGACAACCGGTCCGGCCCGAGCGCAAGGATGCGGCCTGAGCGCTGGCGTACCCCCTTGCATCTGTTCTACTTTCGGCGTCTTGCCGTCGCTGCCCGCTGCGGGCGACGCCACCGTGAATTGGGAGATTGTCCGATACCGATGAGTCACTACTTCAGGCGCGCGCGGCGCAGCGCGAGATTCGCGATCGCCATCACGGCGCTCCCAGGGGCGTCAGCGTGGGCTCAGTCATCCACCGTGATCGACGGCCCGCCTGCACCCATAGCGCCGGCCATCATCACACGCAACGCCGCTGGCCAGGCCACGGTGCGCGCGATCAAGCTCTCCGCGCCGCTCACGCTGGACGGCGTGCTTGACGAGGAGGTTTACACGCGAGAAGTCCCATTCGGTGGACTGATTCAAGTGGCGCCCAACGCCGGCGCACCAGCAACCGAACGCAGTGATATCTGGATCACCTATGACGAC
>JANMRE010000779.1:0-11413 GCA_031370885.1 Gemmatimonadaceae bacterium | reverse complement strand
ATGTGGCGCGTGCGGACGTAACATCACCGCGCGACGCGAGCAGACGCACGAGCGCGTCGGCCGTGGAACGATCGCCCGGTGCCGCCGTAGCGGCGGCAGCAAGCAGAATGCGCCGGGCGCTGTCCGGACAGTTTCGAAGCGACAACCATACGTCAGCGCGACCGCGCGCTGCGGCGACAGCCAAGGCCTCATCGCCCCCGGCACGCGCCTCGTTTGCGGCGCGCGTGAAATGCTGCAGCGACGAGTCGGCGTTACCCGCGATACCGGTGCGCTTGCCTTCCTCAAACCAGTGTCGCGCACCCAGCGCGACCTGCGGGATTTGCGAAGATGCGACGAGCGGTACCAACACGCCGAGCACCAGTGCGAGGTGCCGCAGCATCGTTGCTGTGTACCGCGCTCCGACAATCCTTCGATATGTCATCCATGAAACATGGACCAGATCCGCGCGAGGCGCTCGCCTTGCGACCCAGCGCGTTTCGGACTCAGCGCAGCGGCATCCCGGCAGCAAATCCACTTTGCGCGCTCAGCGCCGCCTCGGCCGCGTGGATAACCGCCTCCGGCAACGGCGCACCACCGCCTCGTCGTGCGGCCTCGACCACCATGGTCAGCGCACGCGCCTGCGCGGCATACGCGACCAGCAGCGCGCCGCCGGCGCCTGGAGTCGCGACGATGTCATGGGCCAGTACATCCAACTGATCGTGCAGTTCGTTCTGAGAATTTGTCGCGCCCGCTTCGACACGAAAATCGTCGTGAGGACTGCCGTATTCGGCATCGAAGAGCCCAGGATAGGAGGCAGGCGACAGCGCCTCCTGGACCCGCTGATTGGTCGCAGCGATGGCCGCGAGACGCCGACGAGCGGCGCGTGATGACTCAAATCCCACCTGTGCTTCTCCGGAGAATCGTTCAACAGACCTTGACAGAAGGCGATCTGTTACATAAATGCGACAGTGCTGGATCTGGTGCGAACGCGGCGATAACCGTATGCGGTAGCTTCTGTTGCGCCGCAGGCTCGACGATCGGTTGCGCTAGCGAGCTGGACAGTACCGTAAAAACGGCTTGCGTCGACGCCACAGCGTTCGCCGCAGCCTTCGTTGCGTGAGGTCGGCCAGCCACCAACCCCGGTGGTTGTCGACGCAGTTCAGTGACAGTTCCACCCCTCCCTCGGAGGCGGCGGTATGCAGGTGCTGAGCCTGGCAGCGGAGCGCGATCTCGCGGCGCGTGAACTGGCAACCCTTGCCAAGTCTACGCTCGACGAGCATTGGGCTGTCGCTGCGGTTCCATCGGAACGACGTGTCCTTTTGCTCGAACGAGCCGAGGCGGCCTCGCTCGTCCCCGGCGACGGACTCGGCGACCCGATTGCCGATGGCCTCGCGCTCCTTGGCACCGCCTACGAGTTGGCCGCGCTGAGTCAGCTGGAGGCGGCCCTCCATGCGGTGGCCAATCCTGCCCGCGATCTCGCGCAAGCGGTGCTGGCGCTTGGTGCGGCCCGCGCCTTCCGCTGCAGTGCCGCGCTCAAACCACCGCTCGACGATGGCGAGTCGGCTGTCAAGTGGGCCCTGCGTCTCGGTGCGCTGGCGCTGGTTTCCAAACAAACTGAGAGCTACGTAAAATGGTGGGCGGTCCGCCGCGGGATAGACGACGTGATCCGCCGCGTTTCGCTGGGTCTTGAGCAGCAACCGTGGGAACCGTACGCCCGCGGCACGCTGTGGATTGCCTGGCTTGGGCTGCTTGGGGCACCAGTAACGGTTCTTCCCGAGAACGCCGCCGATGATTTCCCGGTCATTTCCGCCACGCGCAGCAGACTGGCCGCGTTCCGCGAGCGTCGAGCGGATCATGAGGTTCCCGGCGATTCGCAAGTGCTCAACGCCGCCGCGCTGCGCGCCCGCATGGCGGAGTTCGCGATCCGGCACCTGGCAGACGCGACCGAGCTGCTCACGGTGGCGGTCCTCCGTCGGACGTTGCCCGATGTGTCGGCGGAGTTCAAGCTGCACTTGAGCGCTGCACGCTCCGCCCTTGCCGGCGATCATGGTCAAGATCTCCTTCTGGCGTGGCTGCAAGCGGCCGGCGTTACGCTGGCCGGCGGCGTGACCGCGCAGCTCGAACTTCCAGGATTCTAGTTTTCCCACCGTTCGAGGACGCACCGGTACGCCACACGCGGTACACCCGACGACCGCTGCTGCCGACAGGGAAGGCCACACGACCTCCTCCCAGTGGCGTAATGTTGGCCATGAGCTCGCCCAATGCCGCACGCTCTTCGAGCGTCCCTTCGACGGTCCTTACCGACGCCTCAATCCGATACCATTGCCCAGCATCCGCAGCCGAGTCCTGCGCGACCGCGAAAACATAGTACGCATCGTCTCCACCCCAAAACGCCGCGATGGTCGAATTACCAACAATCGACGAAAGCGGCAGCGATGTGACGGGGGCCGGATCGAGCGTACAACTCGGAGCGGCACAGGCGACGACAAGCATGGTCGATTCCATGGCGGTAAGGAACGTGACAGTGCGCCGAATTGTTTTATCGGCGGGTGGGGATGTTATGACGATCCATCCTCGCACGCAATACAGTCAAGTTCTCTAAGTTGTTGACAGCATTGTTGATACATGTTGGAACGGTTGTGGAAAAGCATGTAAGATGAGATCTGACGCGAAGCTGCCCTTCCACGACGTGTGGAAAAGTCACTGCGAATCCGGCCCCCTTTCTGGGGTGGAACCACAGGAGTTATCCACACTATGGTATATCACAAAGCTAGCCGTTGCTGGATTGCTAACACGAATAGGTGGCCATTGCGTCGAGGTCGAGGCAGAGTTGTCTGGATCATGATCGATCACCGTCAAACGGTCGGAAAAATGACGGCCACCCTATGGCGACTGCGCCGACAATCCGCCATTCTGCCCTGACTCGTTCGCACCCTCAGGAGAATTCATACCGTGACTGTCGAACCTCGCATCGGACTGCTCGTTGGGCGGGAGTGGTCATTTCCTCCCGCGTTCCTCGAAGCCGTCGCCAAGCGCCAGTCGGGCGTGGCGGCCGACTATATCAAGTTGGACGCGACGCGAATGGCGCAACCGATTCCGTATACACTGATTATCGATCGTATTTCGCACGAGGTTGGGTTCTATCGCGCCTTCCTCAAACACGCGACGCGCATGGGTGTCACGGTGGTGAACAACCCGTTCATGTGGTCGGCCGACGACAAGTTTTTCGACGCGACCGTGGCACTGCAAAATGGTGTGGCACATCCGAAAACAATGCTGTTGCCCAACAAGGACTACATTCCCGGCATTTCGCACTCCGAATCGCTGCGCAACCTTGCCTATCCGCTGGACTGGCGGGGGGTGGCCGAGCATATCGGTTTTCCGTGCGTGCTCAAGGACGCGCATGGTGGTGGGTGGCGGGACGTGTACGTCTGTCACTCGATGGAAGAACTGCTCCATCATTACAACACCAGCGGTTTGCTCACGATGGTAGTGCAGGAATTCGTGAAATGGGATTACTACGTGCGCTGTATGGCGTTGGGACGTGAGCACGTGCTGCCGATGCCCTACGATCCCCGGGAGCGAAAGTACATCCCTGATCCGGGTTATTTGCCGAAAGACATCGAGGATCGCTGTGTCGCCGATTCCCTCACACTGTGTCACGCGTTGGGCTACGACATGAACACGGTGGAATTCGCCGTCCGTGATGGCATTCCGTATGCCATCGACTTCATGAATCCGGCACCCGACATGGACATCTACTCGTTGACGCCGAGCTATTTCGAGTGGGTGGTTGAGCATATGGCCGACCTGGCGATCAAGCTGGCAATCGCGCCGCAGCAGGCCGTGGTGGTGGGCCCGCCAATTGGTGCCTTGCCTGCGGCCACCGGCTGACGGGGACAACCGGATGTTTGCGAGTGCTATCGCGCGCTATCACGATGCGCTGACGCAGGGGGATACGGCGGCTGCCTCCGCCGAAGTGCTGGACCGCCTGCTGCGCAGCGAGGGACTGTTTTTTGGTGACCGGCCGCTCTGCGGTGTGCTGCGTCCGCGCTTGCTGACGGTAGGCGAGTACCGGCACATCGGTCGGGCATGCGCCCATGTGGGCGGCGCGTTCGAAGCGGTGCGACGTGCGGCAATGGAGAACCCGGTTCTCCGCGCGCAGTTCGGCTTGACGGCGTGGGAGGAGCAGTTGATTCACGCCGACCCGGGGTTCGCGGTGGCCAGTCCAACGTCGCGACTCGACGCATTCTTCGCTTCGGGTGACGCGGGACTTCAGTTCACCGAGTTCAACGCCGAGACGCCGGCCGGCGCTGCGTACAACGATGCGCTGTCGCGCGTGATGATGGCGTTACCTGTGATGCACGAGTTCTCGCGTACGCATGCCGTGTTGCCCATTCCGTCCGCGCCATCGGTTATCCACGCGCTGCTCGATGCCTATCATGCGTTCCGTGGTGTGCGCGAACGTCCGACGGTGGTGATACTCGACTGGGCCGATGTGCCCACACGCAGCGAATTCGTGCTTTTCGAGCGGGAGTTTGCCACGCGTGGCATCGACGCCTTCATCGGCGATCCGCGTGACGCGGAGTACACCGGCGGCAAGCTCCTGGTGGGAGGACGGCCGGTGCAGCTGATCTACAAGCGCGTGCTCATTGACGAACTGGTGACGAGGGAAGGACTCGACTCACCAGTGGTGCGGGCCGTGCGTGATCGTGCCGTGTGCATGGTCAATCCGTTCCGCTGCAAGGTGCTGCACAAGAAGGCCTCGCTCGCCGTGGTGAGCGACGAGCGTCAGGCGCCGTTGCTGTCACCGGCGCAGCGCGCGGCCGTGGCTCGGCATGTGCCGTGGACGCGCGTGGTGGAAGAGCGCAGCACATCATATAAGGGTGACGCCGTGGATCTGCTGCCGTTCATTGCCGATCATCGGGAAACGATGGTGCTCAAACCGAACGACGAGTACGGGGGGAAGGGCATCGTGCTGGGCTGGACCGTAGACGACGCGACTTGGCAGTCAGCGATTCGTTCGGCGCTCGCTGAGCCATTTATCGTTCAGGAGCGGGTGGAGGTGCCCAGCGAGCCATGGCCTGCGTGGGTGGACGGCGCGCTGCACATCAATGATCGGATGCTCGATACGGCGCCGTTCCTGGTGGATGGTACCGTCATGTCGGGATGCCTGACACGGATCGCGACCGATCCGTTGCTCAACGTGACAGCCGGCGGCGGCTCGAACGTGCCAACTTTTCTTGTCGAGGAGCGCTGATGTCCGCGTTGTTGCGCCCGGTCATAGGACTGACCACCCAAACCCTGCATTCCATAGACGGCATTCCCCCGGCCCTGCCCGCCTCCTGGGTCATGAACCAACGGTACTTCCTGGCGGCCACGATGGTTGGCGCGGTGCCTTGGATGATTCCACTGCTGGACGACGACCTGCACACGCTGCGCGAGATTTACGAACGTCTGGACGGCATCCTCATTCCCGGTGGCGTCGATGTGAGTCCGCTGGAATACGGAGAGGCGGTACGCGCTGAATGCGGGAATCTCGATCCGGCGCGCGATCGCGTGGAATTGCAGCTCACGCGTTGGGCCATGGATGATGGCAAGCCCTTGCTGGGGTTGTGCCGAGGCCTGCAGATCATCAACGTGGCATCGGGTGGGACGCTCTGGCAGGATCTCGCCACGCAGAATGGGACGTTTCACAAGCACGACTACTTCCCAACGGCTGGGTTCGAGCGCGATCATCTGGCCCATGAGGTTGATGTGGTGGCCGGCACAAAACTCGGGCAATTTCTGGAGTCGACGCGGGTATCGGTCAACAGCATGCATCATCAGGGGATCAAGCAGCTCGGACACGGATTGGTCGCATCGGCTGTTGCGCCGGACGGCTTGATCGAAGCGGTGGAAGGCGCCGACGACGCGTTCGTGGTTGGCGTGCAATGGCACCCGGAGGTGTTCGAGATGGCCGATCCGCACTTTCGACATCTGTTTGGCAGCTTCATCCGGGCATCCATAATCTGGGCCCAGGCGCATACTCCGTCACGCCTGCCGGACAGTGATGTACGGAATTCACAACCAGCTTGACCTAAGCCGACGAGGAAGCAATGCGGGCGCCAAGTCTGACAGTCGGCATCGAAGAGGAATATCAGATCATCGACCCGGTCACGCGTGACCTCACACCGGGATTCGACGCCCTGGTCACCAGTGAGCACGCCGAGCTGGCGGAGGTGAAAGCCGAGTTGCACCAATGTCAGGTGGAAATCGGCACGAAGGTGTGCCACTCCATCGCGGAATTGCGTCAGGAACTCACCATGTTGCGCGGTCTGGTGATCAAGGCCGCCGCGCAGCACGGACTCACGATTGCGTCGGCCGGAACCCATCCGTTCTCGAACTGGATGAACCAGGAGATGACGCCCAAGGAACGCTATCTGGGGGTGAAGGCGGAGCTGCAGGATCTTGCGCACCGCCTGCTGATTTTTGGCACGCACGTGCATGTGGGCATTGAAGACAACGAGTTCCGCATCGACTGTCTGAACGCGGCGCGCTACGTCTTGCCGCACATCCTGTGCCTGTCCACCAGTTCTCCGTTCTGGTTTGGCCGGAATACGGGGCTGCATTCCTATCGCAGCATCGTGTTCAAGAACTTTCCACGCACCGGGGTGCCGCGCATTCTGCAAGGGTGGAGCGACTACGCCGATCTGGTGGACACGCTCACCAGTACGGGCAGCATTCCCGACGGGTCGAAGATCTGGTGGGACGTCCGACCGCATCATCTCTATCCCACGCTGGAGTTCCGCATCTGCGATGTGAATACGCGGGTGGACGAGGCGATTTGCGTGGCGGCGATTTTGCAGGCGGTCGTGGCCAAGATGTGGAAACTGCGTCGCGACAATCTGACGTTTCGCGTGTATGCGCAGGATCTCATCGAGGAGAACAAGTGGCGCGCCGTGCGGTGGGGCTTGAGCGGCAAGCTGATTGACTTCGGCAAGAAAACCGAGATGCCGGCACCGGTGCTCATTCGCGAACTCGTTGAGTGGTTTCTTGATGACGTGCTGGACGAACTCGGAACGCGCAAGGAAGTTGAGTACGCGTTCAAGATTCTGGAGGAAGGCTCCAGTGCCCAGCGACAACTGGCAACGTATGCGCGTACGGGCGATTTGCGCGCCGTGGTTGATCAGCTCATCCGTGAAACGGCCGAAGGAGTCTGTGAGCCCACGCTGGGCCCGCCGCTCGAGCGGACGGATCGGGTTGATGCGTCGTCGTCGGCAACACCAACAGGTACGCACGCCATTCCGTCGGGACCGTCGCGTGGCCAATCCATGCCTTAGGCGAACCATGAACACCGCACACCCTTCATGACCGAGCGCACTCCGGCGTCGCGGCAACAGTCCAGCTGGACCAGCAACGCCACTGCCTGGACCACGGCGGTGCGCGGTGGTCAGATTGCCAGTCGTCGCTGCGGAACCAACGCGGCAATCGTGGAGGCGTGTCAGGTTGAGACGGGCACGGCGGTTCTGGATGTCGGGTGCGGCGAAGGGTGGTTGGCGCGGGAACTGTCGTCGCGTGGCGCGCGCGTCACGGGGATTGATGCTTGCGAGCCGCTCATTGGTGCCGCCCGCGCCGCCGGGGGGGCACAGTATGAGGTGGTTGATTTCGACGTCTTGAGCGACAACCGCGACGTTGTGCCTGGGCCATTCGATGTGGTGGTCTGTAACTTCGCGTTGTTGGACGAGCAGTTGGTGCCGCTGCTGCGCGCGTTGTCGGCGCGGCTCACCGATTCGGGTCGCGTGTTGATTCAGACCGTCCATCCGTTCACGTCGTTCGGCGTGGAGGGCTATCAGGACGGCTGGCGCGAAGAGCGGTTTTCCGCGTTCGGCGATGGCTTCTCGGCGCCGATGCCATGGTACTTTCGCACGCTCGAAACGTGGCATCGAACGCTTCGCGACGGGCATCTGGCGTTGTATCGATTGCGCGAGCCGCGGAGCGCCGAGGGGATCGTGCTGTCGATGGTGTTTGAATGTCACGCCGGGCCGGACGGCACGCGTTCGGGCAGCGATCGCATCGGGTGATGGGTAAACCAACTGGAGGTTTCGTATGACGTGGCACGATTTTCGAGGCGGCATCGCATGGGCGGTATTCATCGCCATGCCGGTCGTTGTTTCGGCACAGGGCGCTACCAGCACGGGCACGGTGCGCGGTCGGGTGACAGAAGTGGTGAGTGGCCGGGCCATCGCCGACGCGCGCGTGCAAGTGACGGGCACCCGCATTGCCGCCGTGAGCAACGCCAGCGGTGACTTTTTGCTCACACTCGTGCCCACCGGACCGCGCATCATCAGTGTGCGGCGTTTGGGCTTTCAGCCGTCTACGCAAGCCGTGACGATCATCGCAGACGGCGCGGTCACGGCGAACTTTACCTTGCGCGAAAGCGCCGTGAATCTGAGTGAAGTGGTGGTGACCGGTTCGGCGGCCCCTACGGAAAAACGAAAGATCGGCACCAGTGTCGCGTCGATTGATTCCACGACGATCTCACGGGCCGTGGCGGTTACCGTCGACCAGGCGCTGCAGGGCAAGGTACCCGGCGCCCAGATCACGCAGAACTCCGGTGGTCCAGGTGGCGGGGGCATTTCGGTGCGCTTGCGCGGTACGAATTCGTTCATCTCCGGTTCCGATCCACTGTACATCGTTGACGGCGTGATCATCGATAACAGTTCGGCGCAACTGGCCGATCTGGGCGGTCGATCGAATCCGCAGAATCGTCTGGCCGACCTGAATCCGGCAGACGTGGAACGCATCGAGATTATTCGTGGCGCGGCCGCAGCGGCGTTGTACGGCTCACGGGCCAACAACGGCGTGGTGCAGATATTCACCAAGCGTGGCAGCATCGGGAAACCGCGCTTCGCGCTTTCGTCGCGGTACGCATCGAACGAGTTGCGCGAACAACAGCCGTTCAATTTCTACCCCTTTGATGTGAGCGGTCTGCCGATTGCCCGCTACAACTATCAGGACGACATCTTTCGCCGGTCGAATACCCTCGAGCAGAACTTTACGGTGGAAGGCGGGAACGACCAAACGCGCTACTTCCTGAGCGCGAACTCGGCGGCCGACGAAGGCATCCTGAAATCCACGCGCTCCAACCGACAGGGCGCGCGCATCAACCTGCAGCAGCAGCTGGCGTCGAATGTCATCGCCAACGTCACGGCCAACTACATCACCACGCGCAACGATGTGCAGGCATTCGGCGAACAGAACGACTATGGTATCATGGGCTCGCTCTTTTTCGCGCCCACCAGCGTGAACTTCCGCCCGGTCAACGGCATTTATCCACTGCCGCCGGCCCTGGGCACGAATCCGCTCCTGGCCATCGACCGCATCAAGAATCCGCAGACCATCAATCGCTTTATCGGGTCGACCAAGGTTACATGGACGCCGCGTCCGGCGCTGTTGCTGGACTACAAAGGGGTATCGACGCCTACAATTTTGCCCAGAGCCAGTTCATTCCGCGCAATGCGGTGCTGGGGACGGCGCTGCTGTCCACCGGTCGCTCGCAATCGGTGATGTCGAACAACCGCGTGGTGAACCAGGATGGCGTGGGCACCTATTCGTGGAAGGTGGGTAACCGATTCGACCTGCGCACCACCGGCGGGTTTAACTACACACAACAGACAGTCAACACCACCAACGCCGTGGCGAATGGTCTTGCCCCCGTGGGCGAGTTGGTGGGCGCGGGTTCGGTATTCTCGGCTGGCCAAACCGCGGTTGAACTGCGTACGCTGGGCTTTTATGGACAGCAGGAAGTGGCATGGAACAACCGACTGTTCCTCACGGGCGCGGTGCGCTACGACGCGTCCAGTACGTTTGCGCCGTCGGAACGCTGGCAGGTGTTTCCGAAATTCTCGCTCTCGTATGTCGCGATGGAAAACCGTCAGGGCGCGTTCAACAGCTTGCGGCTGCGCAGTGCCGTGGGGTGGGCTGGCAGCCAGCCGGGCATCGTGAACGCCTATTCGCAGTTCGTGGGCTTCACGCAACTGCCATTTGCCGGACGACCGGGATTTGTGAACGACGTGACCTACGGAAATCCGACGTTGCGCAACGAACGCGCGCGCGAAGTGGAAGTGGGTGCCGACGCCAGTTTTCTGTCAGGCAAGGTCAGCGCGGAAGCCACGTACTACAACCGACTGGTGTCCGATCTGCTGTTCTTCCGACCGCTGGCAACCAGCACCGGATTTTCGCGCCAGTTCTATCCGATTGGCTCCATGTCCAACAAGGGGCTTGAGCTGCTGGTCCATACGGTGAACGCCGACTCGAAGCGATTCAAATGGGAGTCGACGATTACGTACTCGAATAACAAGAACGTGGTCGAGTCACTCGCCATTCAGGACTTCCAGTCGGCTGGCGGATACCCGAATCGCATTCGCACCGGCGAGCCGGTGGGCGTGTTTTACGGTTCGTACGCTGCGCGCCATTGCGTCACGGGCGCGTTGCTGCTCGACTCGCTGGGTCGCTATCGCCGCAGCAATCAGACGGCGGATATGGGTAACACCGACCAGCGCCGTGTGATCAGCGGCGGCACGTGTAACGACTCACTCAACAAAGTGATTGGCGATCCGAATCCGAAGTTCCTGGGTTCGCTGCTCAACGAGTTCACGCTTGGGGGCAAGCTGCGATTCCGCGTGCTGTTGGATGGCGTGTTTGGCAACGACATCATGAATCTCTCCACGCGAGCCCAGAATGCGGGTGTGGCCAGCAACTCCAAGGAGTACGAGCGCGAGCTGTTGCCGTACGGTGACCCGCGCAAGCTGCCGCCCGCATACAATGCCCGTACCCAGGGCATATTCGAGTATTGGATCGAGGATGGCAGCTTCGTCAAACTGCGCGAACTGTCGTTCAGCTATCCGCTCGACTGGTCGCGCCTGCGCCGCGTCTTCCGCAGTCCGGTCGAACTGACCGTGTCGGGTCGCAATCTCTTCGTGTGGACGAAGTACAGCGGCTATGACCCGGAGATCAACCTATTCGGCACCAATGCCGGTGGTCTCGGGTCCGCCCAGACCACGGCGGCCGATCGCGGGTTCGACTTCGGTGGCTATCCCATCCCGCGCGTCTGGTCCGTCAGCGCGCGCTTCACCTACTGAACCGGAGACGATCACCCATGCGCATTGTCAAGAGCGCGGTGGCGATTGCCGCCGTCTTTCTCGTTGGATGTAACCTCGATGTCACCAATCCGAATCAGCCGGGCCGCGACAAGGTCGAAGCCACGCCGGTGCGGATCGCACTGGCAACGCTGGCGACCGGGTTGCAAGGTCGGTTCGCCACGTCATACTTCAGTTTCGCGTACGCCAGCGGTCTGGTCACCGATGAATTCGCCAGTGCGTCGGCCGCGCTGGTGTCGATCAGTGACGCCGAACAGGGCAACGTGCCGCCAGGCACCGGCATTGCCGACGCG
>JANMRE010000760.1:0-2997 GCA_031370885.1 Gemmatimonadaceae bacterium | reverse complement strand
GATGGCCATCCTGAGCGCCGTCAAGGACTCATCGATCCTCGAGAACAACATCGTGCAGACCGTCGCCTCGGCAGCCGGCACGCTGTCGGCGATCATCTTCGTATTGCCGGGACTGGTGATTGTTGGTTGGTGGACGGGCTTTCCGTTTTGGCAATCGTTCCTGATTTGCGTGAGCGGCGGCGTACTGGGTGTGCTGTTCACCATTCCGCTGCGCCGTGCGCTGGTCACGAACTCTGATCTGCCGTATCCCGAAGGCGTGGCCGCAGCGGAAGTACTCAAGGTGGGATCGAGCGCACGCGGTGAAGGCGTGGCCGACGCCAGCGAAGCGCGCGAAGGACTCACTGCGGTTGTCCTCGGCACCGTGTCGTCGGCAGGGCTGGCGATTGTCGCGGCAACGCGCCTGCTTGCGGCCGAGGTGAGCGGTGTGTTTGGAGTGGGAGCGTCGGCCGCGAGTGGGTACAGTGTGGCCTGGTCACTGGCTCTGTTTGGCGCCGGTCATCTGGTGGGCATCGCTGTGGGTATGGCCATCCTCACAGGATTGCTCATTGCGTGGGGCGTTGCGGTACCCATTCTCACGTATTTGAGTCCGGCCGCCGATGCCGCGTCGCTTACGTCCAACACCATGACCATCTGGCGCACGCAAGTGCGCTTTATTGGTGCCGGAGCCATCGGCGTGTCGGCATTGTTCACACTGGCGACGCTGGGAAAGCCGGTCATCGCGGGTCTCGTGAGCACGCTGCGCACATCGCAGGCCGTCGCCACCGGAGATGACCTGGACCGCGATATCTCGCCCCGGTGGATTATCGGGCTTGCGATCGCCTGTCTTGCGGTCAGCGGATGGTTGGCCTGGAGCTTTGCCAGCAACTCCGCCTTGGCGGAACACGCCGTGGTGCTCACGTTGGTGGCCGTGCCGTTCGTGTTCATTGTGGGCTTCTTGATTGCCGGTGTGGCTGGGTACATGGCAGGACTCATCGGCGCGTCGAACAGTCCGATTTCGGGGATCGGAATTTTGGGGATTGTCACGTGCGCGTCGATCGTCGCGGCGGTGGTGCCGCCCACGCCTGAGACGCAGAAAGTGCTGGTGGCGTTTTCGTTGTTTGTCACCGCTATCGTGTTTGCTTGCGCAACGATCTCGAACGACAACCTGCAGGACCTCAAGACGGGACAACTCGTTGGCGCATCACCCATGAAGCAGCAGATCGCACTGATCGTTGGTGTCGCTGCGGGCGCCGCAGTGATTCCGTCGGTGCTCAATCTGTTGGCCAAGGCGTACGGATTTGCTGGCGCGCCCAACATTGGTGTGGTGTCGCAAAATCCGCTGCCCGCACCGCAGGCCACGCTGATTTCGGCGCTCGCGCAGGGTGTGATTGGTGGCAACCTCGATTGGAAGATGATCGGTATCGGTGGTGTGGTTGGCGTGGCCCTGATTGTCATCAACGCGCTCTTGAAGGCAACCAGGAAGGGAAGCCTGCCACCACTCGCCGTGGGTCTTGGTATTTACCTGCCCATGTCGGCCACCTTCGCGGTGGTTGTGGGTGCCGTGGTGGGGCACTGGTACAACAAGCGCGCCGCACTTTCCAGGGCACCGGAGCGCGCCGAACGACTCGGCACGCTGGTGGCATCGGGGTTGATCGTGGGCGAGAGTTTGTTTGGTGTGCTCAATGCGGGGTTGATCGTGGCGCTCGCAAGCGATGCGCCGCTTGCGTTGGTAGGCGAAGATTTTGCGCCGGCCAAGCTGCTTGGGGCGGTGGCATTTGTGGGACTGGCGTTCACGCTTTATCGGTGGATGCTGCGTAAGAACGCCGACACGCCAATCGGCGCGTAACGTCGCCAACACCACTCAACGGTCAACCGACAACATCGTCAACGATGAGTCTCGAATTCTCGCTCACCGTGTCTCATCGCATGCCGTTCTCACCTGGCACAATGTATCAAGCGTGGACAACAGGGTGGGCCACGTGGTTTGCCGAGCCCGATTCCATTCGCATGCAGCCTGTTGTGGGTGCGCCATTTCACTTTGAAGTGGCGCAGCGCTTCGAAGACAACACGCCCATGAAGCGTCATCCGCACTACGGTCGCTTTCTGCAGCTCGATCCGAATTCCGTAGTGGCGCTCACGTGGGTGACCGGTGGTACTGCTGGTGCAGAGACCACGCTGACGGTGACGTTCACGCCGGATGCCGATGGCACCGTCATGACGCTGACGCACGAGGGATTCATGAGCGAGGCTGCGCGCGATCAGCATGCGGCGGCCTGGCCGATGGTACTGGCGCAGCAGGAAGCGAAGTTGCGCGCCCGGCCTGACGCAGCACAGTTCATGCCCGCAACGCTGCGGGCCAACCGATCAATCCCTGACGCGACATTTATCCCGGTTCGCAGCTACCCCGATCTCGACCAAGCCGTTGCATGGCTGCGCGACGTGCTTGGCTGTCGGGAACGGTTGCGAATTCCCGGGCACCGCGTGCAACTCACGCTTGGCAACGGTGCCGTTGTTGCCGTTGCCTGGGACGCCAACGCCGCACCCGCCACCGGTGGGCGCCCGCCGGCAACATTGATGGTTCGCGTGAGCGATATTGATGGCACGTACGCCCGCGCGCTGGCGAATGGCGCAACCGGTCTCAGTGCACCTGCCGATCAGCCGTATGGCGAGCGACAGGCGTCGGTGCGCGATCCGGCCGGACACGCGTGGACGCTGACGCAAACCATAGACGATGTCGACCCCGCGGTATGGGGCGGAGTGCTGGTCACATGAATCACCGCGTGAACGGGGAGCCGCACATGATCTGTCAACATTCGAAGCAACACCGGTGAACACACGACGGGAGTTCCTTATCAAGGCGCCGGTTGCGCTGGCCGGTGTCGCGGCAGCATGTCGAGGGAGCGATCAGCCCGGAACGGCGGGTAGTGGTGCGGTGTCGTCTACACCAGGCGCACCGCCTGCGTTTGGCACGTCGGCTGGCGCGGGTCCCACCGTTTCGGCCGACGACTTTGCCGCCGC
>JANMRE010000732.1:0-5191 GCA_031370885.1 Gemmatimonadaceae bacterium | reverse complement strand
CCCAAACCGAGGCTGGGGGCCGCCATGATGCGCAACACGGCGAACTCGCGATTGGACAGCGATGTGCGTCCAGTGGGCACGTTGAGTCACGCGGTGAACACCAGTCGGTCACTGAGAACGGTGCCGGTTGCGCGCACGCGTACATCACTGATTCCCGAAAGCGTTGCGGAGCGTGATACCGCTGCATTTCCCGCGTCACGGTACGACACAGTGGCCGATGCGAAGAGTGTGGTGACATCGACGCGCCACGACGAGCCCAACCCAAATGCCGTCGTGATCGGCATGGACATCTGCCGCACTCCCGTGATGCGCGACGAATCGAGTCCGGCAAAATTGTACTGCCGAAGACCGCTGCCGCTGAAGCGAATGCTTTCGAACGATGTCCCGAGTCCAGCTGATCGAGTGCCCACCAGTCGTTCCTGCGCGGGAAGCGTCGAAACGTCGACGGACAACATGCTGCACAGCGTCACGATACCGCGAACCCCTTGGCGCATCACCCGTGTCACTCCAGCCGCAGCGCGTGCGCGCGGCACACGACTCACGGGCGCGTGACCGTGATGACGACCGTCACGATCGTGCTCGGGAACGAGGGATCGCCCGGTCCCGCCAGCGGCCGCGACAACGACGTGATAATGTCGATGGGACGATTGACGCGATCGACCGTTCCAGAAATCGGCGCGTTGACTGCGCGGATTCCGGGGAGCACCGAAGGCGCGTCGGTGGAGCGTCGCGATTCGGTGCGCATTTGCGTGGCCCGGTCACGGGCCTGACTGAAACCCGGATCAACAACGAGCGCCTTTTCAAACTCATCGATGGCACGACGACGATCACCCAGAAAGTCCGCCTGCACACCACGACCGTACGCCGTGAGTGCGGCCAGCGACGTGGTTGGATACGCGTCGACGGCCGCGCGCTCGGCCGGCGTCAGTGTCACCCCCAGCGCGTCGAACACCCGAATCGCCAACGCCTTTTCAGCGGCCAGCACATCGTTCAGCGGCGCGCGCGCATCCAGCGCGGCCTCAAGCACACCGCTCTCAACATCGGCCACGCGCAACGAGAGCCGCACCTGACTGCCTCCCATCGTGTCGATCGATCCCAGCACCAGCCGTCGCGCGCGCAATAACTTGCCCAAGCGTGGCGCCGACGCCGAATCAATACGACCAGTGCGCACGAGATCCTGCTCGCGCAGAACTTCCGTGAGCCGCGACCGTTCAACCACGGTGATTCTCGCACTGCGGGAAAGGTCACTGGTGAGTAGATCGGCGAGAGCGAATCCAAGTGTCGACAGCCCGTCGCCTTTGGCCAGCAACTGAAACGGCGGAACGCCAATCGTCGATAGCATTGTTGCTCCGCCGGCCTGTTCGCGCGTGACAGCGGCAACGAGCGACGAGTCCGCACCACCGCGTTCGGCGACGCGGCCCGCCGTAGCGGATGCACAGGCCGATAGAAATCCCCCCGCAACCACCACGAGCGCGGCGAGCAGGCGACGAGGGTGCGCAGCGTTTGTCACCGTTGCCGAGCGCAGCAATACGAGAAGCACGAAGTAGGGCCAAGGGATACGTGCAGGCGACGACGGACAGGCCCATCCTCGCCTTGGAAACCTGATGGGGCGAAGCACAACCGTCAAGAAAACCAAGCTCGTGCATACGTGTTCGAGAGGGAATTCCCTTCGACCACTTGGTGTCTGAGTTACTTGAGGCCAGATTTCACGTTCCTTTCCCTCTTTTCAGGTTGCCGTGATCCGTCGCCTTGCATTCGCTTGTTCACTGGTCGTCGCGTCCGCCATTCCGGCGGCGGCGCAGAACATCAGTGGACGCGCGACCGGTCTCCCCGGCACGTTCACGAGTTTCGACTTCAACGGGCTGCCCGCCGCGCTCGAGGGGAATCTCTTCACCAATCAATTCGCCGGCAACGGTGTGACATTTTCCGGCGCGTACTTCGGTACGCAGAACGCGCCCCTGTACGGCCCATTCCTGAGCAATGCGTTGTACAACTACGGCAACTTTCAACCGGTCAGTGAACTGATCACGGTTTTCTTTGCTGGCGTCACGAACGCGGTCGCATTCAACTTTGCGGCGTTTCAGGGAACGCACACGTTCAAGGCGTGGCAAGGCAGCACCGAGCGGGGATCGATTGTCACCACGCTCGCGGGAGTGACGGCGGAAAAAATGGGACTCTGGTGGGGCTTTGAATTTTCCAATGGAACGACGTTTGACCGCCTGACGATCGAGTCGAATCAGGGCGGTGCGTTTCCGACATTCGGCTTCGACAATCTCCAGGTACGAACACTGAGCACCGTGCCGGAGCCAAAAACCATCGGTCTGGTGGCCGGCGGACTTCTCGCACTCGGCACTGCCGCACGACGGCGACGCAGGCAGTAGTAGCGTGTCTCGGGTTCGACCGTGAATGGGCCGGAGGGGTGAGCAACTGAAGGGGTGAGGGTAGAGGGTGAGCAAGTGAAGGGGTGAGGTTGGAGCGGTGAGGGCAGAGGTTAAACTCTTCCCTCACACCTCGCCGCTCTACCCTCACCCCTTTCGCTTGCTCACTCCTCAGGCCCTTAAACCGATCAGGGTGGCGTTGGGGTGATGGTCGCGGCGATCGTCGTTCCTGTGTGAGGGTCGAAGGCGAAGACCTCAACCACCCACACGCCGGCCACGGGATTGGTGAGTGTGCAGTTCTCGACCACCACCGCTCCTCCAGCTTCCGACGCGCACGCCGCCGCAGTATTCAGCGCTTGTCCTGGGCGATACACGTAGAGATCCGGGTCACCGTTCCCGTTGCGAAGCGTCACCAGCAAACTCGTGGAACCGGCCGGCACGTACACCGCAAAGAACGTCGACGTGTTGACCACTGCATTGGTGAAGGTCAAACCGACCGCACTCCGCAAGCCGGTGAGCACAGTGTACGACGCCGAGCCACTGCGGCCCTCGCTGGTGGCTGTGATCGTGACGGTTCCTGTTGCAGTCGCTGTCACCACGCCGGTGGACGACACGGTGGCGACGGCCGCATTCGACGTCGTCCAGGTGACGACACGATTCACCAGCACGCCGTTGCCCGCATCACGAAGAGTCACGGCCAACGGCACGGCAACGGTTGTCGGCAGGAAACCACTCGTTGGCGTAATGGCCACCGTCGCTACGGGCGCCGGGGGAACGACCGTGATGCTGATCGAGGCTGTCTTGCCTTCGCTGGTTGCCGTGATGGTGGCAGTGCCTGCGCCAATCGAGGTCACCAGACCGGTACTCGAAACGGTCGCGATCGTCGCCGCCGACGTGGACCACGTGACGGGTCGGAACAGATCCACCCCCTTCGCATCCTGCGGTGTGGCCACCAACTGCAGGGTTTGCGGGAACGGCAGGTTAAACGTGGAAACCGGTACGCCGGTTGAGAGGAACATCGACACCGTTGCCACGTTTGGGTCGGAAACGATCGTGGCAAATCCTGACGTCCCACGCGCACTGGCCAGAATAGCCGTCGAACCCGCACCGACGTAGGTCACGAGTCCTGTTGCCGAGACGGTCGCCACCGTGGGCTCAGCCGACTTCCAGGCGATTGTCTCACCTGACATAGGATTACCACTGGCATCTTTGGCGGCCGCAACCAGTTGCTGTGTGGTACCAACGCGACCTGTCGAAAGTCGGGGAGTCACCTCGACGGTGACAACCCGAATGGGATCGGCAGGCGTATCTTCACTGCAGGCGCTCGCTGATATCAGCGCACCGACCAGCAGCAATGACGACAACCGCACACGGCGGTTACGAATGGCACCACTCGGAGTGGGGCGGAGCGAGAGTGACGGCATGGCGCGCTCTTTCAGAAGTGGGACAACCAGCGATTCAGCACGCCAACGAGTGGAATGCCAAAACCAGACTGCAACATGATGCGCTGCAGTGACCCGTTTCGGGAAGGGACCCGCCGCATTTGCTTGCGCCCGAGTGCCCGACGGGTAGCGTTAGCCGCTATGAGTCTTCCCTTCCCGGAATACGACACGCTGGACGGGCTCGGCTTGGCCGAGTTGATCCGAGCCAGGCAGATCTCGCCCGACGACGCATTGAACGCCGCGCTGGCGCGCATCGCCACCCGCAATCCATCGCTCAATGCGGTGGTGCGCCTGCTCGAAAGCCAGGCGCGCGCGAGCATTCCACACATCCCGCCGGATGCGCCGTTTGCGGGCGTTCCCATGGTGATCAAAGATTTGCAGGCCACGATAGCTGGTGTGCCCACGAGTCATGGCACGAAAGCACTGCAGCGTGTCGTGCCCGATCATGACAGTGAGCTGGTGGCGCGCTATCGCCGAGCCGGTGCCGTATTCGTGGGCAAGTCCAACACACCCGAATTCGGCCTCACGCCGTATACCGAAAGCGAGGCGCTCGGTGCGGCGCGCAATCCGTGGGATCCAACGCGAACGACCGGCGGATCGAGTGGCGGCTCGGGCGCGGCCGTGGCCGCTCGCATGGTACCCATTGGTCACGGTGGCGACGGCGGTGGGTCTATTCGGATTCCGGCGTCGTGCAACGGCGTGTTCGGACTGAAGCCCACTCGTGGTCGCATGCCAACGGGCCCTGACGTTGGCGATCTGTGGCGGGGATTTGCTCAGGAGCATGTACTCACGCGCAGCGTGCGTGACTCCGCCGCCATGATGGATGTCACTGCCGGCGAAGACGTCGGCACCCCGGTCGCCTGCCCCGCGCAAACACGTCCGTTTTTGCAGGAAGTGACAACGGAGCCTGGCCGACTGCGCATTGCCATGACCAGCACGCCGTTCTTCGGCAGTCACGTGCACGATGACTGCAAGGCGGCGCTGGCCGATGCGGCTGCGCTGCTCACATCGCTGGGTCACGAGGTGGTGGAAGCGGAGCCCGCGCTGGATGGCGCGGCGTTGGCGCGGTCGTTTCTCACCGTCGTGGCGGCCGAGTGTCGCGCCGATATCGAGTGGATGGGCGAGCAGTTGCAGCGCGCGCCTCGGCGCGACGACGTGGAGGTAGCGACCTGGGCGCTGGGTGTGTTGGGTCGTTATTTCCGCGCGTCCGACTATGCGAACGCAGTACGTCGCTTACAAGCCGCTGGGCGAACCGTGGGTCAATTCTTCACACAGTACGATGTACTGATCACCCCCACGCTGGCCGATCCGCCGTTCCCGATCGGGACGTTGCAGCCCAAACCGTCGGAGCGAACCGCACTGTCTATCCTG
>JANMRE010000718.1:0-7399 GCA_031370885.1 Gemmatimonadaceae bacterium | reverse complement strand
TACTCGGCGTTGTGGTTTCCGTATCAGTTTCCACAGCTCACGCTGCAGGACGGGCCAAGCGCAGGCATGGAGTACCCGATGGTGATCAACTCCAACCAGGGCGCGGCCGACCACGAAACCGGTCACCAGTGGTGGCCCATGGTGGTGAGCAACAACGAAACGTGGTACGGGTGGATGGACGAGGGCTTCAACCAGTACATGAACGTGCTGTCCGATGCCGATGCGGCGAAGCGAGCGCCCAGTTTTAATGGTGCCGGGCAATCATACGGTCGCACCAGTGGCAACGAAGCCGAGCCACCGATGATGTGGAACGCCAACTACGCGGGACCGGGCTATTACGGCTTCACGACGTACCAGAAAACGCCACTGATGTTGTCGATGCTGGGTGGCATCGTGGGTGACACAGCGGTGCAGCGCGCGCATCGCGAGTGGGCGAAGGCGTGGCTGTTCAAACATCCTTCGCCGTGGGACTACATGTTCTTCATGAACCAGGCGCTGGGTCGGGATCTGGGGTGGTTCTGGAATTACTGGCTCTTTACCACCGAAAGCGTTGACGGGCGGATTGCGAATGTGAAGACCGCGGGCATGCGCACAACGGTGACCGTGGCGCAGGACGGACAGATGCCGTCACCGGTGGTGCTGGAGGTAAAGTTTGCGCCCAAGGGTCCGGGCATCCGGCCGATGAAGAACGCCCTGATGACGGACAGCACAACGGCCGTACTCACGTGGCCTGTGGACGTGTGGTTCCCCGGAAAGCGAACGTTCGTTGCGGATCTGGTGTTCGGCGGACGAAAGATCGAGAAGATCACACTCGATCCGGGCGGACGGTTCCCGGACCGGGACGTGAAGGACAACGTATGGAGCGGAGTGCCCTAAGCGCGTCAACGCGAAGTGACGGCCACCGTTAGATTCGGGGATGCCCCAACGATCACCTCGCAACCCCGCCATCGCTCTGGCCGGGTTGCTCGCGGCGCTCTCGGTCACGGCGTCGGCCCATGCGCAACCCACGGGCGCCCGCTTCCGTCTGGAAGAGACCACCATCGCACACGTGCACGCCGCGTTCCGCGCACGTGCACTCACGTGTCACGCACTGGTGCGCCAATATCTCGACCGGATTGCCGCCTACGACAAGCGGGGGCCGGCCATTAACGCGTTGGTGACTGTCAATCCTGCCGCGCTTGCCGTTGCCGACTCGCTTGACATGCGCTACGCGAAAACCGGAATGGTTGGTCCGCTACACTGCATTCCGGTGATCGTCAAGGACAACTTCGAGACAACCGATCTGCCAACGACCGCCGGGTCGCTGGCCCTCGAAGGCTGGCGACCACCGCAGGATGCGACGATGGTGCGCAAGATTCGCGACGCCGGTGCGATTGTGCTTGCCAAATCGAATCTCGCCGAGTGGGCGTTCACACCGTACGAAACAGTGAGTTCCATCCTGCCGGGCTACACGCGCAATCCGTACGCGCTTGATCGCGTCACGGCAGGCTCCAGCGGTGGCACAGCAGCGGCGGTGGCGGCCAACTTCGGAGAGGTGGGACTCGGTTCGGATACCGGGAACTCCATCCGTGGCCCGTCGGCGCATCAGGCGCTGGTGGGCATTCGCTCCACGATGGGGCTCACGTCGCGCGCCGGTGTGATTCCGCTCAACGCAGTGGCCGATATTGCGGGCCCCATGGCGCGTACGGTGGCTGACGCCGTTGCGGTATTCAATGTGGTGGTGGGGAGCGACCCGGCTGACACGGTGACCACGCCGGCCGATGCGAAACGCGAACCGGACTATCGCGTGTTTCTGCGCCGCGGCTCGTTGAACGGTGCGCGCATTGGCGTGCTGCGACAGGCCTACGAACGCCCGACGCTGGACCCCGACGTGAAGACGGTGTTCGATCGTGCGGTCATCGCCCTGCGCACCGCCGGTGCGACGATCATCGATACGGCGCGCGTCGACTCGCTCGACGCGATCCAGCGTCGGCAGCAGGGCGGCTGCAACCGCTTCCGCGCCGATCTGGAACGCTACTTTGCCGCCCGCGCACCAAACGCACCGGTGAAGACCATCGACGAGATCTTGCGCAGTCGCAAGTTTCATCCCACGGTGGAACAACGCCTGCGCGATGCGTCACAGGTAACGGAATCGCCCGAGCAGAGCGCCGGTTGCCAAAGCCGCGAGCGCGTGCGCTCGGCGTTGCGCACGGCCGTGCTGCAGTTGATGGATTCGCTCCGACTGGATGCGCTCGTCTATCCCACGTGGAGCAATCCCCCGCGTCTGATCGGCGATCTCAACACACCGCACGGCGACAACAGCCAGCTGTTTTCGCCCAGCACAGGATTCCCGGCGATAACGGTGCCGATGGGCTACACGCGCGAGCAGCAGCTGCCCGCGGGCATCACGTTCTTCGGACGGCCATGGAGCGAAGGACAGCTGATCGCCTTGGCCTTCGATTTCGAACAAGCCACCCGGCACCGTCACGCACCCGCCAGTGTTCCACCGCTGCGCGCATTCCGGTAGTCGACGACTCGGTGTTGAGTACTTCCTGCTTTGTGCGAATACTTCGTACTCAGTTCCAAGAACTTCGTTCTTTTTCACCGCAGAGCACGCAGAGCACGCAGGGGATCGCGTCGCGGTTATGGCGGAGCACCGCGCGGACACACGATACGTTTGATGATGTCTCACTCCTATCCGTCCTCTGCGCCCTCCGCGCCCCCTGCGGTAAATAGTTTGCAGTGAACAGCCCACAGGGCCGCTCGGGAACCTCAGCAGGTTGCCTTTTTCACGCCCAAATGAGAATGGAGTGTCTGGGGGAAGCCGAGTTGGGATCCATGAGGAGGAGGACCCCCCGTTCGCGAGGGTAGTCTGGCGGCTCTCTGCGGTTGAATGCAGTTTGCGTGGTCCGGGTGCACTCAACTGCTGTAGTACGCCGCGTTCTCCTCGACATACCCGTTCGTGAGATCACATCCGAACGCGCGCGCGGTCCCCTCGCCAACGCCCAGCGTGACTTCGAAGTCCACCTCATCACGCGACAGTGTGCCCCGCACCACGGCATCGTCAAAACGCAAGCGCTCGCCGCCGGCCACCACGGGAAAACCATTGATCCAGGCCGACGTGGACGCCGGATGGATCGTGCAGTCGAAACACTTGCCGACCGCCATCAGCAAACGGCCGACATTCGGGTCGGCGCCGTGCACCATGGTCTTGATGAGCGGCGAATTGACGATGGCCTTGGCGACGAACAGCGCCTCGCCATCGGTAAACGCGCCCCCCACCAACACGCGGATCAGCCGCGTGGCGCCTTCGCCATCGCGCGCCAGAATTTCTGTCATGCGGATGCAGCCTTCGCGCAGCACTGCAGCGAATTCCACCTCGTCAACCACGCCCCCCAAACCGTTCGCCAGGATCGCACAGGTATCCGACGTGCTCGTGTCGGTGTCCACCGACAGCGCGTTGAACGACGGCGACACGGCCGCCCGCAACAGGCGATCGAGTGTTGGTGCGTCAAATGCCGCGTCAGTAAAAATGTAGGCGAGCATGGTGGCCATATTGGGCTCGATCATCCCTGAGCCCTTCGCCACCCACGTGATGGTCGCATTCCCAACGCGCGCCGACAACGCCTTCGGATGCGTATCGGTCGTCATGATGCCCTCGGCTCCGATCATCGGATCGTCTTGCAGATCGGCCGACATGCCTACCACGCCGCGCTCGATTTTCTCGATAGGGAGCGGTACGCCGATCACGCCGGTGGAACTCACCAGCACGCGATCGGCCGTCGTCCCCAGTTCCGCGGCCGCCGCGGCGGCCATGCGGCGTGCGTGCTGCACGCCCTCAGCGCCCGTGGCAACATTGCTCACCTTGCTGTTCACGATGATCGCGCGGAGTTGACCGCCACGAATGGTTTCGCGCCCGAGAACAATAGGGGCACCCGGAAAATGATTGCGCGTGAAGACGGCGGCCGCCGCGGCGTCGATATCACTGACGAACAGGGTCAGGTCGCGGGCCGATGGCTTGAGACCCACATTACGACTGGCGCAGCGAAAGCCGCGGGGAAGCACGGGCAAGGAGTGGAACTCCGGGGCGTTGGATGACATCGGCGAAAACTGTTCGACCCACAGGGCCACCGCCAGCCGAAGGGCTACATTTTCACCATGACTATTCCCACTCGATTCCGTCCGCGCGCGAGGCTGCTGGCTGTCCTCGCTGCCGTGATCGCCACGGTTGTGCTGAACGTGCCACGGCTCCAGGCCCAACGCGCCACGCCCGCGCGCACGATGTCGGTTGCCGATACGTCGGTATTCGCGCCGCTCGTGCTGCCCACCGCCAACGAACAGCGCGCCGGCAGTGGCGCACCTGGTGCCCGGTACTGGCAGAACCGCGCCGATTACGCGCTCTCCGCCACCCTCGACACGGGCACGCACACGGTACGCGGCGAGATGACGCTGCGCTACAGCAACGCGTCGCCGGATACGCTCCACTTCATCTGGCTGCAGGTCGAGCAAAACGCGTTTCGTGACAAGTCCCTCAACTCGTACATCTTCCCTCAGGATTCGCGGTTTGGTGCGCGCGGATTTGAAGGCGGCTACACGCTTACGAAGATGGACCAGGTCATGCCTCCGGCGGCGGGCACTGCGGCAAAGCGTGTCGCGTTGACGCGCCGACCCAACGAAACCATGATGAAGGTCGACCTCGCTGCACCCTTGGCGCCGGGACGAACGGCCACGATCGAGGCCGCGTGGAGCTTTCGGGTGCCGGAGCATGGTGCCGATCGCATGGGGCGGGAGGGCGCGTTGTACGAGATCGCGCAATGGTTTCCACGAGCCGCCGTCTACGACGATGTGCGCGGCTGGAATATCGAGCCGTACCTTGGCCAGGGTGAGTTTTTTGTCGACTACGGCGACTACACGTTGTCGATCACGCTGCCGGCCGGTTACATCGTCGCCGCGACAGGCGCGCTGCAGAATCCGCGCGAGGTCCTCACACTGGCGCAGATCACCCGACACGCGATTGCGGCGAAGTCCGACACAACCGTGCGTCTCATTACCGCGGATGAGCTCAAGAGCGGTGCCGCGCGGCCGAAAACGGCTGGTCTGCTCACCTGGAAGTTCGCGGCGAAAAATGTGCGTGATGCGGTCTGGGCGGCCTCCCCGGAGTTCCAGTGGGATGCGTCCAGTTGGAAAGGGATCATGGCGTACGCCTACTATCGGCCGAGTGCCGCCGTGAACTGGCATGACGCAGCGGATCAGTCGCGCATGTCCATCATGGAATACTCAGAACGATGGTTTCCGTATCCGTGGCCACACATTTCGGCGGTGGAGGGACCCATCAGCGGTATGGAGTATCCCATGATCGCGATGGAGAACAAGAGTGCCGACGTGTATGACCTGTACAATGTCGTGACGCACGAGATTGGCCACATGTGGTTCCCGATGATCGTGGGCAGCAACGAGCGGGTATACATGTGGCAGGATGAAGGCTTCAACACCTTCATCAATACCTTTTCGGAGGGAAGACGTTATCCGGAGAAGGGTGATCAGATGGCGCGCGCTGCCGAAGAGCGGCGGCTGGTGGAACAGTACATGGTGAGCGGCGCCGACAAGCCCGTGAACATGAATCCCGATCGCATCAGTCCGCGCTTGTTGGGTGAAGCCGCGTATGTGAAGCCCAGCGTCGGCCTGCAACTGCTGCGACAGGAGATCATGGGCCCGCAGGCCTTTGACGACGCTTTCCGCGCGTACATCCGTCGCTGGGCGTACAAACATCCCACGCCAACCGATTTCTTCCGCACGATGGAAGACGTGGGTGGACGTCGGCTCGACTGGTTCTGGCGTGAATGGTTCGTTGAGAACTCGCGCTTCGACCAGAGCATTGATTCGGTGATTGTCAGGAAAGATGGCGACACCACGCGGGTAGCCGTGCTGTTCGGTAGCCGTGAGCGCGGTGTCTTGCCGGTGCGCGCCCGCTTCAGCTTCGCGGATGGCTCGAGCGAGGAATTCATCTATCCGGCCGAAGTGTGGAGCACTGACAGTCGCCACTACACCAGGCAGTATGCGTTTCCCAACAAAACGTTGGTGCGTATTGAACTCGACCCCGAACAGCGCCTACTCGACATCGATCGCACGAACAACAGTTGGGGAACGCCGCCAATCCGGCCCTGAGCCCGTTGGCCGGGTCGCCGTTTGGGACGAAACGCATTAAAATTTCCGAACACCGCGAGCCCTCCTCCACCTCATTGTCCTTGCCGTCGCAACCCACGCTTCGCCCGTTTGATATCGCGGTCGCCCTGCGACTGCTCCTTGTTCCGGAGGAGCGGTACGAGCCGTTGGCCGAAGCACTGGTGACGAGCACCAGTGCCGTGCATCGATCGGTGGCCAGGTTGCAGCTGTCTGGACTCTGCAAAGCCACCAGTCGTACGGTGGCCCGTTCGGCACTCAGGGAATTCCTGCTGCACGGCGTTCGCTATGCGTTTCCTGCGGTGCATGGTCCCGAGCGCACGGGGCTGGCCACGGCATGGACCCACCCAGATGTCGCGTCGCTGTTCGTAGACGGGGACCTGCCGCGCAACCTGGTGTGGGCCACGGATCGTGGAAGCGTGAGGGGTGAATCGATGGTGCCGTTGTTTCCCAACGTGCCATCGGTAGCGATCCGAGATGCCCGTCTGCATGAGCTGTTGGCGCTGGTTGACGTGTTACGTGCCGGCAACCCGCGTGAACGTCGGATCGTGAGCGACGTGCTGGGCGATCGCGTGCTCGCCGACCGTTCGCCCGACTGAATTCAAGCGGCTGCGGGCGAACGCGAAGCGCGCCAGGCGACAAAGCCCCCCTCGAGATTCATCGCGTCGTCACGACCCAGTCGCTTGAGCAGGCTCACGGCAATCGCCGATCGGGCGCCGGATTGGCAATTGACAACGAGGGGGGTTGAAGGGAGCGTGCCCACTCTCGACGCGAGCTCGCCCAGCGGGATGTGGACCGCATCGGGCAGATGCCCTGCCCGCCACTCACTCTCGCTACGGACATCGAGCACCGTGTACGGTGCGCCAGACCACTGCTCGAGCTGTCCAACCGTCACCTGCGGAATGGTGCCTGCTGTGCCACCGGCACGCGTCCACGCGGCCACCGCATCATCGGCGTCGATCCATCCGATAACGCGATCGAGTCCGATCATGGCCAGGTCATGTGCGGCGCGCGCCACACGCGGCGATGGGTCGTCGATTCCCGGTGCGGGGGCAAGCAGCACGTGGTCGACATCGTAGGGAACCAGCGACCCGGTCGTGGTGGTAAACGACCGTGAGTACGGAAGTGATAACGACAAGGGAATGTGCGCCTCGGCGAACGCGGCAGCCGGCCGAAGGTCGAGCACCCAGGCGCGCTTTACGAGCGATTCAATTGAACCGGCGGCGAGGCGCGTCGGCGT
>JANMRE010000687.1:0-2675 GCA_031370885.1 Gemmatimonadaceae bacterium | reverse complement strand
CGCGCCCGACGCCGCGATCAGCGCATCGGCATCGAGATGCGTGAGTGCCGCGCTGCGTGTCCAGAGTGCGTTGGCGAGCGCCGGGTTTCGCGCGGCTTCCGATGGTTGCACCGGCGTGCGCGCTACCCAGTAGTCGCCGCTGGTGCCACCGGCTGTGCTGCTGGAGCACAGCCAGACCAGCGTATCGACGCCCGCATCCGGTGTGATGGCGACGACATCCATGACCCGCCGCATGAGGCGACCCCGTCGTCCGTTATTGAGACCAAAGCGGGTGGAGACTACACCCGGATGCATGGCATGAACGACGACCTTGGCTGAATCGATTCGCGCAGCGAGCGCGCGCGTGAACAGCACGTTGGCGAGCTTGGAGTTGGCGTAGGCGCGCCAACCGGTGTACGACTGCGCGACCTGCAAGTCGTCCAACACCAGCCGTGCACGGGCGTGCGCGCGGCTTGCGACGCACAGCACGCGTGCCGGTTGTCCGGGTGCGGCGGCGGCCACAAGGAGATCGAGCAACCGCAGCGTGAGTGTAAAGTACGCGAGATGGTTGAGCGCGAACGTGCGCTCAATGCCTTCGGCCGTGACCTGGCGCTGAAGAAAAACGGCTCCGGCATTGTTCACCAGAATATCGATGGATGGCAGGCGTTGGCGCAGCCGGTTCGCCACATCGTGCACGGCCTCCTGGCGGGAGAGGTCGGCGATCTCCCACGAAATGCGGTGCAGGCCAATCTCACCCATGATGGCTCGGGCGGCGGCGGCGGTCTTGGCCTCATTGCGGCCAACCATCACCACGAATGCACCGGCGGCCGCGAGCGCGCGGACAGCCGCCCGTCCGATACCATCGCTCGCGCCGGTCACGACGATAGTCTTGCCTTCCAATGATGGTGCTGACGACAACGGCGGAGTTGTGGCGAATGAGGACGACGAAGGAGTGAGCGGACCCGATCACGCCCGTCCTGAATCTTACCCGGTCAACGCAGGCCGTTGGCGCTTTGTTCTCAGCCCATTTGTGTTAGTTCGCGACTGCGGAAATCGGGATCGGACCAAGCGATCCGGCAGTCACGGTTGCCGATTGTGCGCCCACGGACGGACCCATGGTCCAACGCACGGTGACCTCTCCCAAGGCGTTGGTAATGACCGACTGCGGGGAGATGCTGCCGCCGCCGCCGATAACCGCCAGCGCGACCGTCTGGTTCGGGATCGGAACATTTGAGCCGCCGGTGACGCGGATGACGATTTGGACGGGAAGCGCAGCGCTGGCCTTGCCGGTTTGGTTATTCCCCTGCGCCACTATCAGATCGCTGGGGAGGATGCCAAACGCTTGAAGAACGACCGGGTCGACGCCTGGGACATTGCCACTGACGGCTTGGGACTGAAACCCGGGCCCGAGTGTCCATTTGGCCTTCACCTCCCCGTTGGCGTCGCTCATCACTGAAGGCGGATCGACAAAACCGCCGCCTTGCACGACGTTAAAGCTGACGGGCACTTTCGCCACCGGTGTGCCGTCGGCCGCAGAGACCCGCAGCACGAGCGGCGTTGGCAGAAGGGTACCGGCGGCTGCCTGCTGCATATTGCCCTGCACAATGGAAAGCCGCGAGGCGGCAGGCGCCTCGACGGACTTGGTGCAGCCGGGGAAGGCGAGCAACGTCGGGACGGCTGCCAGCAGGGCTGCTAGAAGGTACCGGTTCTTTGACGGGCGCATGGTTAACGTGGGTCGGGGTCTCTCTCTCCGACTTGAAGTGTCGGCCGTCCGGTGTCCGGAGTTAAATGCCGGTTGCGATTCGGCCAACCGGGGAGGCGCCTGTGAGGGGTCCGCCGTAGATTCGTTGTGCTATGTCCGTCACTCCTCTGCATGCAGCGCGGCCCGGGCGAAGGGCTGACTTTTCCGGCCCCGCTTCGGTCGGCGCCGAGTCGGCGTCGGTGGCGCTTCCCCGTTCGGCAAACGAGGTGCCCGACCGGAATCCCGGATCGGCGCTTGATCTGGCGCTCGTTCGTGCGACGCGCGTTAACCGCAGTGCGGTAGAGCGACGCGTGGCCACGCTCTCCGGCCGACGCACCGTGAAAAAGGACTGGCAGGCGGCGTGGCTGTTGCGCGCCGTCAGTTGCATGGACCTCACCACGTTAGCTGGGGATGACACGGTGGGGAATGTGCGACGGCTCTGCGCGAAGGCTCGGCACCCGCTTCGCGACGACATTGTCCGCGCGCTCGGCGTCGCCGATCTTCGGCTCACGGTTGGCGCGGTGTGCGTGTATCACCGCTACGTTGAAACGGCGGTCGATGCATTGCGCGGGTCGGGCGTGCCGGTCGCGGCGGTGAGCACCGGATTTCCCTCGGGGTTGTCTCCGCTCGATACGCGCGTGTCCGAGATTCAGGCGTCGGTGGCGGCGGGCGCCGCAGAGATCGACGTGGTGATCACGCGGGCGCACGTGTTGACGGGAAACTGGCAGGCGTTATACGACGAAGTGCGGACATTCCGTGACGCCTGTGGTGACGCGCACCTCAAGACCATCCTTGGCGTGGGCGAACTGGCAACGCTCACCAACGTGGCGCGGGCGAGTCTGGTCTCAATGATGGCCGGTTCGGATTTCATCAAGACGAGCACGGGCAAGGAACCAACCAACGCCACCCTGTCAGTAGGACTCGTGATGACGCGCATGATTCGCGAATACGGCGC
>JANMRE010000678.1:0-11139 GCA_031370885.1 Gemmatimonadaceae bacterium | reverse complement strand
TGGCCATGGGTGGCCCCGACGGCGGTGACGGTGGCCGCGGCGGCGACGTGTACGTGCGCGCCGATCGCAATCTCACCACACTGTTGGACTACACCTACCGCGATAGCTGGAAGGCAGAGCGCGGCCAGCATGGCGAGGGAGGCAATCGCACCGGCCGATCCGGCGAAGACATCGTCCTGCCCGTGCCCGCCGGAACCATCATCCGCGACTCCGACACGAATGAGTTGCTGGGCGAAGTAATGGACGAGGGAGACACGATGCTGGTGGCCAAAGGCGGACGCGGCGGCAAGGGAAACGCGTTCTTCGTGACCGCAACGCACCAGGCACCGCGCGAGTGGCAGCCAGGTGAAGAGGGCCGAACCCGCAAGCTGGAACTGGAACTCAAACTCATTGCCGACGTGGGGCTGGTCGGACAACCAAACGCCGGCAAGAGCACGTTGTTGTCGGTGATCTCGGCGGCACGACCCAAGATTGCGGCATATCCATTTACCACGCTTTCCCCCAATCTTGGCGTCGTGCCACTCAGCGATCACCGATCGTTTGTCGTGGCCGACATTCCCGGAATCATTGAGGGAGCGCACGAGGGGAAAGGGCTGGGACTACAGTTCCTGCGACACATCGAACGCACGCGCTTGCTGGCGTTTGTGATCCCCATCGATGCTCCTGATTGGCAAGCGGAGTTCGATCAGTTACGCAGCGAGATTTCGCTGTACTCGAGCGAACTCGCGGCAAAACCGTACTGCGTGGTGTTCTCCAAGCTCGACTTGCTTGGTGAGTCGTATGTACCGGAAATCGAGGCGGCCGGGTCGTTTGGTCTCTTCGCCATCAGTGCGCCCGGGCGCATGGGACTCGACGCCCTCCTCGACGCGTGGTGGCGACAGTTGCTCGCCATGCGGGCGGCGGCAACCAAGATCGAGACGGATGCCTCACTGCTTCCCTGACGGCGATCTGGTGCGCGACGTGATCGCGGCGCGCGCGTTGCCGGGAGTGGGAGATGTCTCGGTGGTGCGCGGGATGGCGGACTTCGGCTCGGCGCGGGCGCTGTTGTGGTCCCGACCCGATCTCGAGCGCTCGGCGGCGTACCGCCGAGCCGATGTGGTGATGGCGTCGGCCACCGCGATGGGTGCGTTCGCGTTGACCCGCGGCGATGCGGCGTATCCGATACGTCTCGAAGAACTTCACGATGCACCAACCGTGCTCTTTGGCAAGGGGGTTCTGGCCACGGCGGATGGACCGGCTGTCGCCATCGTCGGGACACGTGCCGCTACCAACTACGGGCTGCGCGTGGCGCGCGCGATCGCCACGCGGTGCGCGCGCGCCGGTGTGTCCGTCGTGAGCGGCCTTGCCAGTGGCATCGACGGCGCTGCGCACGAAGCCGCGTTGGCCGCCGGCGGTCGTACCGTCGCCGTACTCGGCACCGGATTGGATATCGTGTATCCGCGTCGCCATCGTGCGCTGCAGGAGCAAATTGGCAGGGAGGGACTGCTGCTCAGCGAGTTGGCGCCCGGGGTTACCGGGCATGGCGGCACGTTCCCGCGTCGGAACCGCATCATCGCTGCGCTGGCCGACATCACAGTGGTCGTGGAGGCCGGCGAAGGGAGTGGCGCGCTGATCACCGCCAACTACGCGCACACGCTCGATCGTCGCATCGCGTGCGTGCCGAACGCTATCGATGCGCCCTCCTCCAAAGGCAGCAATGCTCTGCTGAAGGCGTACGCTGAGCCCATCCTGTCTCCAGACGATATCCTCACCATGCTGGCGCTGCGCGCCGAACCGTTGCCGGCTCCGATACTCGATGGCGATGCGGCCGCCTGTTGGGACGCCATGCTGCACGGTGCGACGGATCTGGTATCCATGGCCCGTGGCGCGTCGCTCACACTGCGGGCGGCGGCGAGTGCGCTCACGGCACTCGAACTTGAGGGATTGGTGCACGTGGATATGACCGGGCAGATTCGTTCGTCACTCATCGGCAGGGACGGCGGCGCGATCGGCGATGCCGCACGACTCGGGTGAACGTGTCTGGTCACTCCGAGACGCGATATCGACACCTGTATGTGCACGTGCCGTTTTGCGCCCGCCGCTGCAGCTATTGCGATTTCTCCATCGCCGTGCGCCGCCGGGTGCCGGTCGACGCCTTCATTCGCGGCATCCAACAGGAACTCGTCAATCGGCGAGCAACAGGAACCGTCACGGCACTTGACACACTCTACCTCGGCGGCGGCACGCCCTCGTTGTTGGGCGGCGATGGGATCGGTCGGCTGCTCGATGTGCTGCAACGCGACATGCCACTCGCGGCCAATGCCGAAGTCACGTTGGAAGCCAATCCCGAAGACATTACGGCCGACGCCGTGCGCGCGTGGCGCACGGCGGGCATCACGCGATTGTCCATTGGCGTGCAGAGTTTTCATGACCCGGTGTTGCAGTGGATGCATCGGGTGCACGATGCGGCGTCTGCCGATCGCGCGGTATTCACGGCGCGTGACGGCGGATTGAGCGCCCTGTCGCTGGATCTCATCTTCGCCGTTCCCGCCGCGCTCGAACGCGACTTGGCGCGGGACCTCGACGCGGTTCTGGCACACGCGCCCGATCATGTGTCCCTGTACGGGCTCACCATCGAACCTCACACGCCGCTTGGTCGGTGGCGCGCGCGCGGTTCGGTCGTCGAAACCACGGAAGAGCGATACGAGGAAGAGTTCCTGACCGCACATCATCGAATGGACGCCGCTGGATTCGAACACTACGAGGTCTCCAATTTTGCGCGACCCGGTCGGCGCGCCACACACAACAGCGCTTATTGGACCGGGGATTCGTATCTCGCTCTGGGTCCGAGCG
Source organism: Gemmatimonadaceae bacterium (assembly GCA_031370885.1). Taxonomy (GTDB): domain Bacteria; phylum Gemmatimonadota; class Gemmatimonadetes; order Gemmatimonadales; family Gemmatimonadaceae; genus Gemmatimonas. The sequence goes on along the minus strand of JANMRE010000678.1, from coordinate 8,307 downwards.
CCCATGGATTCGATGGTCGGGAGCGACGCTGGAACATTGCCGCGTACGCCGCCTGGCAGACGGTGGTGGACAGCGGCGCAGACCCGGTGGCGGGTCGCGAAGAGCTCACGCCCACCAACCGCGCCGCCGAAAGGGTGTACCTGGGGCTGCGAACCAGCGACGGGTTGGCACTCACCGCCGAAGAGATCGAGACGGTCGCCCCGTGGGTCGAGGCCGGGTGGATTGAGTGGGTCGAAACCGCCTCGAAATCACGCGCCCGATGCACCCCGCTGGGGTGGCTCAGGCTTGATCGCCTCGCGGCCGACTTGACAGCACTCCGAAGTCATTGGTAGCGTTCGACTTATGACGCACTCTGGAGAGCTCTCCGACCGTGAACGACAGGTTTTGGAAGCGGTGATACACAGTTATGTCGCGACCGCCGAACCGGCCGGTTCGCGCACGCTGTCTCGCCGATTCGGGCTTGGCATCTCGCCGGCAACGATTCGCAACACGATGAGTGATCTGGAAGAGAAGGGGTTTCTGTTTCACCCGCATACATCGGCGGGGCGCGTGCCAACCGATAAGGCGTATCGTGTGTATGTCGACTCGCTTATGCGTGTTGATCCGATCTCGCGAGAGGAACGTCGCCGACTGGCGGAGGATATCGTTGCCGGCGGGTCGGCCATTGAGGCAATCCTGCGGCGAGCGGCGCAGTCGCTTGGCATTCTGACACAGGAGCTCGGTGTGGCGCTTGGTCCGCGTCTTGAGCGCGCGACGTTGCGCCGGATCGAGTTGGTGCGAGTGGCCTCTGAACGGTTGTTGCTGGTCATCAGTCTCAATGGCGGGGCGGTGCGAACGATCTTTGTGGAAGTGCCGGGCACGATTGCCGACCAAGCCATGGTGGAAGTGTCCATCGTCCTGAACGAACGATTGGTCGGTCTCACACTCGACCAGTTGCGCACCTCGTTGCCATCGCGCTTGCGTGACGTGCAGACCCGCCCGGAAACGGCCGAACTGTTGAATGTGTTTATCCAGGAAGGCGATCAGGTGTTTACCAGGGCGGCCGAACCGCTCGAAGCCGTAATGATCGGGCAGCCTTCGCTGCTCGCCGATCAACCGGAGTTTGCAAGCGGCGAACGGTTGCGCCAACTCTTCGATTTGACCGAGCAGCGTCAGCAGTTGGCGTCGTTGCTGGAGTCTCGTCCCGGCTCGAACGGCCTTAGTATCACCATTGGCAATGAGCACGGCGATCCTCGACTTGATGCGTTTACCGTTGTCACCGCCGAATACACTGCCGGGTCACTGAGCGGTGTGATTGGCGTTATCGGCCCGACCCGCATGCCCTACGACAAGGTCATCGCGCTCGTCGGACACACCTCGCAGCTCGTGTCTGAGCTGCTCTGCTGACCTGACTATTTATGGCTGACTATTACGCGGTACTCGGTGTGCCGCGCGACGCATCCGACGATGATATCAAGCAGGCGTATCGACGACTGGCGATGCAGTGGCATCCGGACCGCAACAGCGGGGCGAAGGAAGCCGAAGAGAAGTTCAAGGAACTGAGCGAGGCCTACGACGCCCTGCGCGATCCGCAAAAGCGCGCCGCGTACGATCGCTATGGCGAGGCCGGATTGCGCGGCGCGTCGCAGGCGCAGTACGAGCACGTCGACCTCTCCGAAGCGCTCAACATCTTCATGCGCGACTTCGGCGGCTTTGGCGACCTGTTTGGTGGACAAGGCGGACGCCGACAGTCGGGACCACGCGGCGGTGCGGACATCAAGCTCCCGCTTCCACTCACGCTCACTGACGTCGCGACCGGTGTGGAGAAGACCGTCGTTCTCAAGATTCTCGACGCGTGCGACAAGTGTCAGGGGTCGGGCTCCGAGCCCGGCACCAAAGTGCAGACGTGCGGCACATGTCAGGGCGCCGGGGAAGTGCGGCGTGCGCAGCGCTCATTCTTCGGGCAGTTCGTCTCGGTGGCACCCTGTCCCACCTGCGCGGGTGAAGGCGTGGTGGTGTCGTCGCCGTGCAAGAAGTGCCGGGGTGAAGGGCGCGTGCGTGGGGAACGGTCCTTGAAAATTACGGTGCCGGCCGGCGTTGCAACCGGTCAGTACATGACCATGCGCGGTGCCGGCAACATCGGCCCCCGCGGAGGAACGCGTGGCGATGTGTTGGTGGTATTCGACGTTGAAGACGACGAGCGATTCGATCGCGACGGTGAAGATCTGTTTTGCGAGTCGCTCGTGACGTATCCGCAGTTGGTATTCGGCGCTGATGTCCGCGTGCCCGGACTTGCCGGCGACCTGTCATTGCGCATCCCGGCGGGCACACAAAGTGGCACCGTGTTTCATCTGCGCGGACGCGGATTGCCGCGCGTGAATGCGTCCGGCACGGGCGATTTGCACGTGCGGGTTCAGTTGTGGACGCCGCAGGCGGTTGAGGCGGAGGAGGAGGCGCTCATCCAGCAGTTGGCATCGCGACATGGGTCGGCACCGCCGCAGCGTGAGAAGAGCATCTGGTCAAAGATGAAGGAAGCCCTTGGCGCCTGATACGGTGCCACCCTGGACCAGCGTGCGTGTCCGACCGGATGCATCGTCGGTGGCGGCACGCACGGCGTGCATCACCGCCCTCTTCGCCGTGGGTGCGCAGGGCGTGCACGAGGATGGCACTGCTCTGGTCACGCACTTTCCGCCAGGCACCGATCTCACACGCGTGCACCGCGCGCTTGCCGAGGCCGATGCGGCGGTCGCCGTCGTTACCGCTGCCGTGCCGGATGTCGATTGGGGTGAGGCGTGGAAGGCCAGCATCGTGTCACACGAACTCGGGCCGCTCACCGTCGCTCCGCCGTGGTTGGCCCACGGTCGCGACCTCGCCACCACCATCGTTATCGAGCCGGGGATGGCGTTCGGGACGGGTGATCACCCGACAACGCGCGGGGTTGTGCGCTTGCTTCCGACGGTGCTGCGCGTTGGCGACGTGGTGGCGGATCTCGGCGCTGGCAGTGCGGTGCTCGCGATCGCAGCGGCGAAATTGGGCGCGTCCCGCGTGTACGCCATCGAGATGGATGGAGACGCGATTCCCGATGCCGAAGCCAACGTAGCACGCAATGCGGTGATCGATCGCGTGTATGTCTTCGAAGCGGACGCCGGCGTGCTGTTGCCGTTGCTCGCGCCGGTGCGCGTGGTGCTGGCCAATATCATCTCGTCGGTGTTGCTGGAACTGTTGCCGACGATCGCCGCGTCGCTCAGTCCCGATGGCGCGGCCATCGTGAGTGGCATTCTGCTTGAAGAGCGCGACATGATGTGTGCGTTCCTGTCGGCTACCGGATGGCAGCTGTTGCGGGAAGACGCGGAGGGGATCTGGTGGTCGGCGTCGATCGCGAGAGCATAGGCGCCGGTCGGCCCACGTTCGTGACCAGTGAAACACTGGTCACGAAAACCACGTGCGTTCTCGATGCACGCGCCGCACGCCACATGCGCGTGCTGCGCCTCGACGCGGGAACCATTGTCGGCTTGCGGGATGGTCATGGGGGGATCGCCGAAGGGCACCTCATTCGGCTCACCAAGTCGCAGGCACACGTGGACGTACAGGTCGTGTCGCATCGCGAGCCGTTGCCGGCCGTGCATCTGCTGATTCCCGTGGCCGACAAAGACCGCATGTTGTGGTTGGCCGAGAAAGCGGGTGAACTGTCCTGCACCAGTTGGCGACCGGTCTTGTGGCGGCGCTCGCGCAGTGTCACCGCACGCGGCGAAGGCATGAGTTTTCAGACCCGTGTACGGGCCCGCATGGAAGGCGCACTCGCGCAGTCCGAAGGTGCATGGCTTCCGCAGCTCTTTCCCGACGCAAACGTGGAACGAGCGCTGCTGGCCGCGCCGGTGGGCGATCGCATCGTGCTCGATCCTGGTGGTGAACCACTGGTCGGGCGCAACGCGCCTCCCTTGAGTGCCCCGATCACGCTGGCCATCGGACCCGAAGGCGGCATCGAAGACGATGAACTGGCCGCGCTCGAGCGCGCCGGATTCCGTCGCGCGTCGTTGGGCGCAACGATCTTGCGCTTCGAAACCGCCGCGATCGCGGCACTGGCAATGGCCCGCACGGCGCTCGCCACACCCTCTGAGCCCTCGATCACATGACCGAGTCCTGCCTCTTTTGTCGGATCGTGCGCGGTGAACTGCCCGTGGCATTCGTGGCGCAGAACGAGCATGCCGTAGCGTTTCGGGATATCAACCCGCAGGCACCGTTGCACGTGCTGATCGTCCCCAAACGGCATCTGCCTTCTCTGGCGGAGGCGTCCGACTCGATGGAGCTGGGCGCCATGGCGCTGCTCGCCGCCCAGGTGGCGCGGACGGAAGGCTTCGCCGAAACCGGCTATCGGACGGTCATGAATACGGGTGCCGATGGAGGTCAAACGGTCCTGCATCTCCATTTGCATTTGCTGGGAGGCCGAGCGATGGGTTGGCCACCCGGGTGACAGTCTGTCCGATTGCCTTGACCCCCTCGATCCGCCAGGGTAAGATATAGGGCTGTCGTGCTTTGAACCCACACTTACTGTCGCAGTTCGAGCCGGATCGCCGGCGAGTCCTGACGGCCCCAGGGAGAGATTGAGTTTGTCGGAAGTCATTATCCACGAGGACGAGAATTTTGAGCGGGCCCTGAAGCGCTTCAAGAAGAAGTGCGAGAAGGCCGGCATCCTGTCCGATCTGCGCAAGCATCGCCACTACGAAAAACCTTCCGAGAAGCGCAAGCGTAAGATGAACGCCGCCGTGCGCAAGAATCGGCGCACGCGAACGGCCTGATTGTTCGGTGGCCGCCGAGACTGTGTCGTTGCTCGCGCGGTTGCAGGCTGATCAGGCCGCTGCTCGGCGAGCGCAGGACAAAGACCGCGTCATGCTTCTGGGAATGGTCATCTCGGAGCTCAAGAATCGCGAGATCGAGCTGCGCCGCGACGCCACCGACGAGGATACCGTCGATGTGGTGCGCAAAGGAATCAAGCGCCGACGCGAGTCGGTCGATCTCTATCGCAAGGCGGCTCGCGATGATCTTGCCGACAAGGAGCAGCGCGAGGTCAGCGCGCTCGAAGGCTATCTCCCGGCACAGGTCGATCCCGAGGTGGTGCGCGCGGCGGTGCGAGCGGCTATCGTTGGCGGCGCCGCAAATGTGGGGGCCGTGATGGCGCGCGTGATGCCCGAGTTCAAAGGCCGTGTCGATGGCACGACCATCAACGCCATCGCACGCGAGGAAATCGCACGCGGGGACGTTGCACGCGACTGACCGCCCGATGCCACGAATCGCCAACGGTCAATTGAAGACTTCCGCACAACCGACGAACTTTCAGGCCCGGAATCGCGCATACGCGGTCCGGGCTTTCGCTTTCCCTGCATGAACGCGCACGCCCTCGGCATTCTCGAACTTCCGCGCCTGCTCGCGCACGTTGCCGGACGCGCGCACTCCGCACCCGGTGCCGCCGCTGTGCGCGCCCTCGTGCCCAGCACCGATCGTCGGTGGATCGAATCGGAGCAACAGCGCGTTACCGCGATGCGCGCGCTGGTCGAGTCGGATGCGGGATGGATCAGCGAAGCGATTCCCGAACTCGCCGATCCGCTCAAACGCCTGCGCATCGACGGCGTGTCCTGGAGCGCGCTCGAGTTGCTGCAGGGTGCCATCCTCCTGCGATCGTCGCGTCGCACACGCGACGCACTCCGAGACCCGCGGCGTCCGGCGCTGCTCCTGGCAATCCTGTCGGAGTTCGCCACGGCGTTGGTTGATCTGCGCGCACCGGAAGACGCGATTGGTCGGGCCATCGGTGACGATGGGTCGGTGCGCGACGAGGCGTCGTCTGCCCTCCGACGCATTCGCCGAGAACTCCGACAGACCGAAGGTGAGTTGGTGCGCCTTCTCGAGCGGGAGATGCGGAAGCTCGAGCCTCACCATCAAGTGAGCGATCTCTCGGTCACTATGCGCAATGGGCGTTGGGTGATCCCGATGCGACGCGAGGCGCGCGGCTATGTTGGCGGCATCGTGCACGACAGTTCGGGAACCGGTGCAACCATTTTCGTCGAACCGCAGGCGGCGGTGGATTTTGGGAACCGCGTGCGCGAACTGGAGCTCGAGGAGCAGCGTGAAGTGGAGCGCGTGCTGCGGGAACTCACGGACACGCTGCGACCGTATCACGAAGTTTTGCGCGGTGCGTACGAGGCCCTGGTGGCACTGGACGCGTTATACGCCCGCGCCCGCTACGCCATCGACGCGCGCTGCGCCGTGGTGGAGTTTTGCGAACCGCGCGAAGGGCTCGCGATCATCGATGGCAGGCATCCGCTGCTGCTGTCGCGGGGAACGCCGGTTGTGCCGTTTGACCTGACACTCGATCCGGCAGAGCGCACCCTCCTGGTGTCGGGTCCGAATACCGGGGGCAAGACCGTGCTGCTCAAAGCCATCGGATTGTTGGCCACCATGGCCCAGGCCGGCGTCCCCGCGCCGGTTGGGCCGACGTCGCGCCTGCCGGTGTTCGACGACGTATTTGCCGATGTCGGCGATGAACAAAGCATCGAGGCGAGTCTCTCCACGTTCAGTGCGCACGTGAAGAACCTCGGCGAAGTCCTGCGCTCGGCCTCCGACGCGTCGCTGGTATTGGTCGACGAGTTGGGTTCGGGAACCGATCCCGCAGAGGGAGCGGCATTGGGTGGGGCGATTCTCGAAACGCTGACCCAACGGGGAACGCTCACCGTGGCGACGACGCATCTGGGACAGCTCAAGTTGCTGGCGACCGATGTCGCCGGCGTGGTCAATGCGTCACTGCAGTTTGACGCCGTCCAACTGGCCCCGACGTATCGCTTGCTGAAGGGCATCCCCGGTCGAAGTTACGGCATCAACATCGCCCGGCGCCTGCAACTGCCCGAGGACGTGCTGCAGCGCGCCGAACAGCGATTGCCCGCCGGTGAGCGCGATCTCGCGCTCTTGTTGGCGGATGTCGAGTCGCGCGAGGCACGACTGACCGACCGCGAGCACGTGGTGGATATCGAGCAGTCCACACTGCGTGCGCGACTCGCGACGGTGACGGATCGGGAGTTGAAGGTGCGCGAGCGCGAACGCGAATCGGAACGCGCGGCGCGTCAGGAAGCGCGACGGTATCTGTTGGACGCCCGCGCGGACGTGGAGCGGGCGATTGCCGACGTCCGGGCGCGCGCGGCGCGCGACACCGAGGCGTTGGACGACGCCGCACGTGCCGCGCGCCGTGCGGTGGAGGACGCGGCCGCCGCGCACGGTGCGGCCGTCGATGCGGCGGAGGTGCGCGCGCAACGCGATCGTGATCGTCACGCGGCCCGTCCCACGCCGCGCGTGGCACAGCCATTAAGCGCCGGGGATGCGGTGCTGGTGGCAACACTCGGTGATCGCGCCGGGCGCATCGTCAGCGTGAAGGGCGATCAGGCGCGCGTGTTGGTCGGATCGCTCACGTTGACCGTGCCGCTGACCACTCTCACGCGCACGGAAGCGCCGCCACCACCGGCGTTCACGGTTTCCCTGCTGGGCTCGTTGCCGGACAGCGACGCCGTTCGCGAGGTGGATGTGCGCGGCCTGCGGGTGGATGAGGTGGATGATCGCGTGTTGCAGGCGCTGGACGCCGCCATTCGCGCCGACATGCGCGACTTGCGTATCATTCATGGGAAGGGCACCGGCGCCCTGCGGGCGCGGGTGAGCGAAATGCTGAAGAAGGACACGCGCGTGGTGTCGTTCCGATTGGGTGGCTGGGATGAAGGAGGCGGCGGTGTCACGGTGGCCGAGTTCTCGTGATGCGCGCAGCGCGCCAAGGCTCTGATCGAGGACATGCCCGCCTCATGCGTCTGACCAACCGGATGTCCCGATGATCGCCGACGACGTTGTTGAACGCGTGCGTCTGGCGTCCGATATCGTGCAGATGATCGGCGAATACGTGCCGCTCAAGCGATCCGGCGCGAGTTATCGCGGACCCTGTCCATTCCATCAAGGCAAGGGGCCGAACTTCTCCGTGACCCCGGACAAGAACAACTATCATTGCTTTGTGTGTCATGAGAGTGGCGACCTGTTCACGTTTTTGCGCAAGCGACTGGGTCTGGACTTTGTGGGTGCGGTGAAGCTGGTCGGGGAACGCGTTGGGATCGAGGTGATCGATCAACCCACGCGCGCGCACGCGCCCGATCCGAACGAACGGAATTGGGAAGTGCTGGCCACCGCGGCCGAGTGGTTTCGGATGCAGTTGATTGACGAATTGCCCGGACGCGACGCGCGTGCGTATCTGGCGGGACGCGGGATCGATGCCGACGCGTGCGCCCGCTTCGGACTCGGGTTCTCGCC
>JANMRE010000666.1:0-12323 GCA_031370885.1 Gemmatimonadaceae bacterium | reverse complement strand
CAGCGACAACACGCGGTGCTCACGCAAGGAATCGGGACAATCCCCGTTGGCGATGAGTTGGGCGAGTCCTTCCACGATGGCGGTCTTGCCGACACCGGGCTCCCCGATCAGCACCGGATTGTTTTTTTTGCGGCGCGTCAGCACTTCCATCACGCGTTCAATTTCCTTCGCGCGACCAATGGTGGGATCGAGCTGCCCTTCAGCTGCGAGCTGCGTCAAATCGCGACAGAAATGATCGAGTGCCGGCGTTTTCGATTTCTTCTCACCTTTGGCAGGCGCGGCCGACGGCGGAACGACGCCGGATTTCTCGGGGGGCGCGGATGGCCCGGACGCGGGCAGGTCGGTACCCAGCAGACGCAGCGTTTCGGCACGGGCGGCCTCGAGATTCACGCCGGCGTCGGTCAGCACCTGTGCCGCGATGCCCTTTTCCTCGCGCAGCAGGCCAAGCAGCAAGTGCTCCGTCCCCACGTAACTGTGACTGAGGTCTCGTGCTTCGGCCATCGCCAACTCGAGGACTTTCTTCGCCCGTGATGTGTAGGGCAAGTCGGGGCCGGTCGCCTGCGCCGCCTTCCCCTTCTTTACGGTCTCCTCGATTTTCTGCGTGACGTCCTCAAGGTCGACGCTCAGGCTCTGCAGCACGGTAGCGGCAACACCCTCGCCCTCTCGAATGAGGCCCAGCAGGATATGCTCCGTTCCCACGTATTCGTGGTGGAGTCTTGCTGCCTCGTCGCGCGCCATCGCGAGGACCTTACGCACGCGCTCGGTGAAGTTGTAGCCGTTCATCGTGCCCTCAGGGTCGGGTCCGAGCGGGTCATTCGACGCCGCCCTCTTCGCTTTCCAACGCCTGGCGCACAAATCGTGCACGCGCCAAGTTGGCTTCTGCTTCGCTCAGCACCTTGCCTTCGCTTTGAGCCAAATGCGCTGATTGAGCAAAAATCAGGAGCTTGTTGAGTGTGAATACACTGAGTCCGGAGATCAGTTTCAGGCCGACCGCCAGACGCACGCCACTCAGGTAGTTCATGGCCTCGTCGAACGTGAGGCTGCGGGCGTATCGCAGCGTCCCGTAGGCGCGCCATAATTTGTCCTCGATAATATAGCCCGCATCGCGAACCAATACACGACGCGCTTCTTCCTCGCGCTCGATGACGTGGCGCACGACACGAACCAGCAGGTCCTGCAGTTCGCCTTCCGACCGTCCCAACGTTGTTTGGTTCGAGAGCTGAAAGAAGTTCCCCACCACCTCACTACCCTCGCCGTACAGTCCGCGATAGGTCAATCCCATCTGCTGGAGCCCGGCCAGCACCTTGCCGATCTCCTTGGTAAGCACAAGTCCAGGCAGGTGAATAAGGACGGAGGCACGAAGTCCCGTCCCCACGTTAGTTGGACAGGCGGTCAGGAATCCAAATTCACGATGAAATGCGTATGGCACCTGCGTCCCCAACTCGCGGTCGAGCTGCAGCACAGCCTCGAACGCCTGCGGAACGGCGAATCCGGAGCGGAGAGCCTGGAGTCGCAGGTGATCTTCCTCGTTCACCAGCAGTCCAACGGTCTCCCCCAGAAATGCGGCGGCGCCACCGCGCAGTGGGTGCTGCTGATCAAGCCCTGCCAGCTCCTTGCTGACCAGGTGACGTTCGTGGAGCAGTTGACGATCCCGCAGCGAGAGCTCGTCCAACCGCACCAGCACACTGCCACTGAGCGCTGGAACGGACCCCAGCGCGTCGCGCACCTGGGCCAGCATGCGCAGTCGCTCGCCGTCGCGCGCGCGACCCGTGAACGCATATACCGACACGTTCCGGGCGAGGCGCATCCGCGTCGAAATGACCACGTCGGCATGCGCGCCCGACGCATTGAGCCAACGCACGCCGCCTTCGGGCAGCAACGACAAATCCAGCACCGACCGCGCGGCACTCATCGGAGGTTCCTCACTCCAGTACCCTGAGTCGATCACGCAACTCGGCGGCAAGTTCGAACTGCTCGGTCTCGACAGCACGGCGTAAACGGTCACGAAGGTCGTGCACCGAATCGGGCTTTTGAAGGATGTGGGCGACCGGAATGTCGTACTGAATCCCTACGTGTTTCGAGCTTCCATGCAGTCGACGCAGCAGTTCCCGTAAACTGCGTTCCATCGCGTCGTAGCAGTGGGGACACCCCAACCGTCCCGTCGCGCGAAAATCGCGCGCCGTTGCTCCGCAAAATGCGCAGGTCGCCAAATCCTGCGACGCCGACGACTCCTGTGCCTGCACCTCCTGCAATATGGCACCCAACGGATGCTCCGGCGTCGCCAACGTGGTCTCAACCCCTTTCGCCTCGGCGCACTTCTGACACAAGTGCAACTGCGTCACCGCGTTCTCCACGATGCGCGTCAGATTCACGACCGCGTCGCGCTCCTTGCAATTATCGCAGAGCATCAGGCCTCCGTCCGGCGTCCGTCGGTTACCGACAACTTCCCCCCTTCCAACAGTAGCACACGATCCGCACGTGCAGCCAGCGACGGGTTATGTGTTACGACGATCAAGCCCAGTGAGAGATCACGGGCCAGCTCCGAAAACAGGTCGTGCAGGCGCTCCGCGTTGTGATGATCGAGATTCCCGCTCGGCTCGTCGGCCAGGAGCAGCGACGGGCTGGCCGCCAGGGCGCGGGCTACCGCTGTGCGCTGTTGCTCACCCCCGGACATCTCCGAGGGACGATGATGCTGCCGGGCGGCCAAGCCGACACGCTCCAACAACTCCTCCGATCGCAATCGCGCTGCCCGCTCATCTGTTCCGGCAATTCGCAGCGGCATCATCACGTTCTCCAGCGCCGAAAACTCCCGCAGCAGGTGATGAAACTGAAACACGAATCCCACGGTCCGGTTCCGGAGCGCCGCCAAGGCGTCATCGTCGAGGGCGGCGATCGACTGTCCGTCGAGGTCAATCGTGCCAGCCGATGGCCGTTCGAGGGCCCCCAGCACGTGCAGCAGCGTGCTCTTGCCCGCACCACTGTATCCCATGACCGCCACCATCTCGCCGCGCTGAACCGACAGCGAGACTTCATCCAGCACACGGATGATTCCGCCGTCGCCACCCCGAAACTCCTTGACCAATCCCTGCGCCCGCACCACCAGGGGCTGGTCACTCATGGCGAATGGCCTCAACCGGGTACAGCTTCGCTGCCTGTGTCGCGGGGTACAGCGTCGCGAGCGCCGCAATTACCAGACTCGCCGCCACGATGAGGACCACGTCTCCGAGTTGCGTATACACGGGCAGGTGATCGATGAAGTACACCGATGGGTCGAGCGCAATCAGCTGGTAGTGTTCGAGCAGCACGGACACCAGCAGGCCAAGCACGAGTCCACCAGCTGTTCCCACCGCGCCCACCACGACGCCTTGCAGCAGAAAAATTCGCCGAATGGAGCGACCCGGCATGCCCATCGCGCGCAAAATTCCGATCTCGCGCGTCTTGTCGGCCACCACCATCGTGAGCGTGCTCACGATGTTGAACGCGGCGACAATCACGATCAGCAACAGGATGACGCTCATGCCAAGCTTTTCGAGCTTCAGGGCCTTGAACAGCTGACTGTTCTGTTCCTGCCAGTCCATGGCTCGCACGGGCGACTTGAGCGTCGCACGAATGGTGTCGGCGATGATCGACGCCTCGTCACGATCACGGGTGCGCACCTCGATGCCGGTCACGTCATTGCCCAGCGCGGCGAAGCGCTGCGCAGTCCCCAGATCGAGGTATATGTAGGCATCGTCGTACTCGTACATGCCGGTCTCGAAGATCCCCGACACGACCACACTGTCGAATTTGGGAATGATGGCGCCGGTCGATGCGTTCATCTCGGCCGTGCCTTCACCCAGCAGCACGATGGTATCACCCGGCAATGCACTGAGTTTGGCCGCCAGGAGTTTGCCGAGGACCGCACCAGTCAGGGAGACGCTGTCCCGTCGAAAACGAAAGTCGCCAAGTATGGCGTGCGATCGAATGGACGTGACATCGATGGTATTTGTACCGGCGGCTTCGATGCCGACTACTTGCGCACCCGAGCGATACGTGCCGCCCAAATTGCGCACCATCCCCTGCGTTTGCACAAACGGCGCCGCCGCCACCACGCCCTTCACCTTGCGCACGTCGTCGCGAACCGTCTTCCAATCGGTGAGCCGCATATCGGATCCATACGGCAACACCCGCAAGTCCGGACTGCCCACGAGAATCTTGTCGCGCAGATCACGCTGCAGCCCGTTCATGACGCCCATGATCACGATCAACGCGCTGACGCCCACCAGCACGCCGCCGATCGCAATGACGCTGATCAGTGACAAGAGGCGCGAACCGCGACGACTGCGCAGATAGCGCCAGGCAATGGAGAGCTCCAAGCCACGCATGCGACGCGTTACTCGGGCCGCATGGTCGGAAACAGAATCACATCACGGATGTTGGCCGTATCGGTCAGGTACATGAACAGTCGATCGATACCGATGCCGACCCCACCAGTGGGCGGCATCCCGTACTCCATCGCCCGCAGATAGTCCTCGTCCACGCCAGACGCTTCATCATCGCCGGCCTCGCGCAACCGCGCCTGCGCGTCGAAGCGCTCGCGTTGATCGATGGGGTCGTTCAGCTCCGAAAACGCGTTCGCCAATTCCTTGCCGCGCGCAAAGAGCTCGAAACGCTCCGTTAGTCCGGGCCGGCCGCGCTTGGGTTTGGCCAGCGGCGAGAGTTCGATTGGATAGTCCAACACGAACGTTGGCGTATCGATTCTGGATTCCACCAGCGCCTGAAACATCTCGTCCAGCACCTTGGGGCGGCTGAGCGTTGCCACTTTCGGCACGCCGATGCGTTCCGCCATCTGCCGCAGCGTCGCATCGTCGGCCTGCATGACATCGGCGCCCGCCGCCAGCGACACCGAGCCCACCCAGTCGATGCGCGGAAACGGCGGTGTCAACACCGGCACCTGCTCGCCGATGCCCGGCAGCGTGCGCAACGTCGATGCCGACGCCACCAGGATGGTCTCCACGCGATCCATCATGCGCGTGTAGTCGGCATAGGCCTCGTAGAATTCCAGCATGGTGAACTCGGGATTGTGCGTCCGGTCGATCCCTTCGTTCCGAAAGTCGTGGCCAATTTCGTACACGCGTTCGAAACCGCCCACGATCAGTCGCTTGAGATACAGCTCATCGGCGATCCGCAGATAGAGCGGCATGTCCAGCGTATTGTGGTGCGTGACGAATGGCCGCGCCGACGCGCCGCCGTATAGCGGCTGCAGCACCGGTGTTTCCACTTCGAGATAGCCCAGCGCATCCAGATGAGTGCGAATAGTGCGTGTGAGCACCGATCGCGCGCGAAACAGCGCGCGGACCTCGGGATGCACGGCCAGATCGGCATAGCGTTGACGCGCCCGCTGCTCGGTGTCCGCGAACGCCGAGTAGCGAACGACCTGTCCATCCACCACCTGCTCCTTGCCCAATGGCAATGGGCGCAGCGCCTTGGACAGCAACTCAATAGACGTCACGCGCACCGTGGCCTCACCGCTTTTCGTGCGCATCATCGTTCCGTGCGCGCCAACCCAGTCACCCAGATCGTACTCGCTGCACTGCGCGAACGCCGCCGGGCCCAATTCGTCCTGGCGGAAATACAATTGCACGCGGCCATCCATGTCGGCGACATGCGCGAAGGCCGTCTTGCCCTGCCCTCGCCACGACACCAGGCGACCGGCCACGCGCACCACGGGCCCCTCATTCCCCTCCCCAAGCAACGCGATCGCTTCGCGCGCCGTATGGGTGCGGTCAAACGCGTACGCGAACGGTTCGATGCCGGCGGCGCGCAGTCGGTTCAGCTTGTCGCGTCGCGCCTGCATCAGGAAATTCAGATCGTCGCTCATATCGGACGCTCGACGCTGGCTTCGCCTTCGGCCTTGAGATACGCCTGAATGAACGGATCGATGTCGCCGTCCATCACCTTCTGCACGTCGGGGATCTTCAGTTCGGTGCGGTGGTCGTTGACCATCGTGTAGGGCTGGAAGACATAGCTGCGAATCTGACTGCCGAACGAGACGTCCTGCTTGTTGGCATCGAACGCGGCCTTGACCGCCAACTGCTTCTCCACTTCGACCTGATACAGCCGGTTCTTGAGCTGCTTCATGGCCGTTTCCTTGTTCTTGAACTGCGAGCGCTGCGCCTGCGACGCCGTAATAATGCCCGACGGCATGTGCGTGATGCGAACAGCCGACGATGTCTTGTTGACGTGCTGGCCACCAGCGCCCGACGCCCGATACACATCGATCTTGAGATCCTCGTCGCGAATCTCGATGTTGATCTCCTCGTTCACGACGGGATATACGAACACCGAAGCGAAGCTGGTGTGCCGTCGTGACTGCGAATCGTACGGCGAAATGCGCACAAGACGATGCACACCCGATTCGGGGCGCAGGAATCCGTAGGCGAATTGGCCCTTGATTTCGATGACCGAGCCTTTGATCCCGGCCTCTTCGCCCTCGCTGCGGTCGAGCATTTCCAGTTCGAAGCCTTTGCGTTCGGCCCAGCGGATGTACATCCGCTCGAGCATCTCGGCCCAGTCCTGCGCTTCGGTGCCGCCAGCGCCCGCAGAGATCTCGATCTGCGCATCGCGGTAGTCGTCCTTGCCGCGCAGCAATGACTTGAGTTCGAAGGCGTCGAGTTCCACCGCGATGCGCTCGACCTCCGCGTCGAGTTCTTTGGCCATCGCTGCGTCCGGTTCCATCGCCAACAATTCATCGAGTTCGCGCGCCGATGCGGCGCGAGCAGTCAGGCTGTCGAAGGGCTCAATCCACCCCTTGAACGCCTTGACCTGCTGCACGATGTCCCGCGCGTGCTCCTGATCGTTCCAGAACGCACTCTCGGACATCTCATTTTCGTACGAGCTCAGTGTGGCGCGCTTGGAATCGATGTCAAAGATACCTCCGCATGTCTGAAAGCCGCTCGTCGGCTCCAGTCAGCACTTTCAGTCGTTCGCCGTCCTGCATGTGTAGTCTCCACGTATGACGAGAGCCGCTCTCCTCGCGGGAGAGCGGCCCGGAAATGGTCATCCCTTAATGTGCACGAAAACTACCCGACGGACCCACCAGCTTCCAGCGGGGTCCCGCCGACGAGGCGTCAGAACAACTTGCGTCCGGCGCCCAGAATCTCGTTGAGCGCTTCCTGGAAATGCGGCGACCCTTCGGCCACTTCGCGACCGACTTGCTCCACATACTCCTCGTAACTCTTCTTGATATCTTCTCGAAACAGCTGCCGCAGGCTACCGTCGCGCAGCCCTTCATCCCGTTTTTGCGGATGGTACGCCACCAGATCCGACACCAACGCGCGGGCGAGACGACGCGCGCGCTGTCCCGGATCCGCATTGAGGAATGGATTGATCGAGCGTCGTGGCGTGGGCATCGCGCTGGTCGTCGGCATCGACGGCGGTAGAGCGACGGACGCCGATGGCGTTGCCGAAACGGGAACCGACGACGGTGTTGTTGCCGGCGCCGCAACAAACGGCGGAGTCGTGGGTGGTAGCCGCACTGGCGCGGGTGGCGTCATGACCGGCGGCGGCGATGCCTGCGCCTGCGGCAGCACCGCTGGCGCGGCAGGCGCGGCAGGCGCGGCAGGTGCAGCGGGCGCGGCAGGCGTCGCGACAGCGAGCGGTGTCGAGCGCAGAGGCGTTGGACGCATCGACGTTGCGCTCGCCGATGATACCGCACCGAGCGACGCCGGCGTGACTGAAACCGGGAGCGTTCCTCCAGCGATCGCAATGACGCCGCCGCACACCGAACAGCGTGCTCGCACGCCGGTAGCCGGAACCTTGGCCGGATCGACACGAAAAACGGATCGGCAGTCAGGGCAGGAAACGGTCATGGGCCGTGCCCCCCGCTGCGTTGCGCGCTCCAATCGCGTGTCAGTTCGACGCCTTCAGCGCTGATCACCGGCGATTCCGGCTCATCGCGCCGACGATCCACTGCCCATACGGAACCGGGCAACGTTTTCGCGTAACTCTTCATTTCCGTGGCCAACTCGCTGACCTCGACCGCGCGCGTGAAGCGGCGGCGCTGATTAGTGACAACACCGACGGAGAGGGTCATCAGCGGCACCCGATGCAGTTGACCCCGGCGATCCTTACCGAAGAAATATCCCACACTGCGGTCCTGCTCGGAATACTGCAGAGGAATCAATTCGTCAAAAACCCGGATTACCTCGTCGCAGACCCGGCTCATCGCGGCAAGAGGGATCGTACAGAGGAAATCATCACCGCCGATGTGACCCACAAATCCACTCTCCTGGCACAGTCCTTTCACCACGTCGTGCAGGATCCTGGCGAGCAGTCGAATCACCTGATCGCCGTTGTGGTACCCATATCGATCGTTGAATTCCTTGAAATAGTCCAGATCGGCGTAGCAGGCCGCAAACGGTTCGCCCGACGCCACTCGGCGAGCCAATTCGGCTTCGATTTCTCTCGTCCCCGGAAGCCGGGTGGACGGATGGACGTCGGTGTCGCGATCACTTCGCCGAATGAGTGACGCCAAGCGAGCGAGGGCTTCGGACCCGTCCACGTCGGAACGCAGGACCTCGTCGGCTCCCGCTTCGAATCCCTCAGCGAAGCGATCGAGTGGCACCAGCATGACCACCGGCACGATAGCGGTATACGAATCGCGTTTGAGACGACGACAGGTCATCAGCACCGCAGTCTGCCAGACCTCCGGCCCCCGGGCGTCAAGGATGATAGCCCGCGGACGCGTGCGAAGGGCCGTCGCCTGTACCTCTCCGGCGTCTCGCATCTCCTGCACCTGAAGACCCGCCGTTCCCGACCACGTCGCAAGCCATGCCGGAGCAGGCTGACCCGTCGTCAGCAACACCGCTGTCTGCTCGTTGATGGCGCGGTCAGTCATGTGATGAACACGGGTGCAGCGACGCAGGTTCTGGTAAGCGACCCGACTGGTCGCACGCAAAGACCCACACTGTCAGACGATCATGCGGGGGTCCGCGCCACGATGTATCGGCGGCCGCTTCGATAACCCGCGCGGCCCGCTGGTCAGTTTTGCGGCGGGATGAAACGCAGCACGCTGAGAATCTGTCGATGGCCGTTGTTCGGATCACCAATCAGCTGCACCGAGGTGCGAAACCCGTCCAGCTCAAGTCCGGCAACGCGAACGCCACCGAAGCGGCGAACGCGAACCGTGACATACGCGTCGATGAGACTCGCCAAATGGTTGGCGCCCACGAGACCCACCAGGTTGACCGCTCGCTTATTGAGACGATTCCAACTCCGGATGGTCTGCTCGTACACGTCCTTTTGCAACTGTGCATCTCGCCAACTCCAGCGATATTCGTCACGTACCGCCTGTGCGGTATAAGAGGCCAAGGCCCGTTGATACGCGCTGCTGGTGACCGGAGGCGGCACGTCGGGATCGGGCCAGAAGTTTTCGCGGGCCAGTCTCCATCGCGCGCCATTGAACGTGGTGGCATCGGTTTCCGGATCTATCGCACCGCCGGGAATCCGGTCGAACGCGCCGCTCTCCATGAACTTCTCCATCGACTCGTAGTACGACCACGCGCCGACGGGACGCGTGGCACTGAACGGTCGTCGCGCCACATCCGAGGCGAGCGCGCGGTATTCGTTCCGATCACGATTCCCCTCACGCTGCGCGGCTACCGCTTGCAGCACCAGGTATCCCTCGGCAACCAGGTACCCGACGCTCCGTTGTTGGCCCATGGCGAACTGACCCGCACCGGGAATCAATACCGACGCGACCGGCGCCCACCACGGCGCCCAACTGGCCCGCGCCGGTCCACTCGCCACGCGCGTCGCCGTCGCTGTCGCGTCGGTGCTGAGTACGGTCAGATTCGCGAATCCCTCATTCGTATTCGTGACGACGGACCCGTCGACGAGCGCACGTCCATGCAACGCCACCGGCGACACCGTTGGCTGTCCATCGGCTTCCGCACCGCCAACAACCAGCAGGGCGATGGCGCCCAGCGCTGCGATGACGTGTCGCATCAGAAGCGCGCTCGCAAGGTGATGTACGTTGGTGTTTCTCCAAGTTGCGCCGAAAGCCCATCAAAACGCCGCGAAAGGTCAATACCCAACGCACCTCGCTGCAGACCGATCCCCAATGACGGACCGCTGCCTTCGCCTTGCTGCCGCTTGTAGCCCGCGCGAAGGAAGTACGCGTCCTGGAATCCGAGTGACGCGCCGATTCCGAGATTCGTGCCGAGCGCGTCTGCCAACAACAGATCGGCACTCACGTCGAGCGACGCGCCGGCGGACGTCAGGGACGCGATCGGCAAGCGGGCCGCGAGGCCACCCTGAATAACGAGCGGAAGTGGATCGGCCTGCGGTTTGTCTTTGATCTGCAGCTTCGGTCCGAGATTTCGCACCGACACACCGACGGACACGGGAAACGTTGTCGGCAAGACGTATTGGACCCCCGCGTCAAGTGCGCTCGACGATCCCGAAAGGACCGGTGTGTTCCCACAGGCACCGCTGCAGGAAAACCGCAGCATGAGGAACTTGTACGATACGCCTACACTGAGCCGTTTGCCGACGGGCGTTGCGTAGGAGAGTGCCAACAGATAATTGCGATTGGTAATGACGCCGATTGGCTGACCAGTGTTCTGATCGGTTGCCTGTTGATCGCCGTAGTCCACCACGTAGGCCCCAATCGCGAGCGTGCCAAACACGCGAGACGGCACGGCCAGCGTGAGCATGTCGCTGGTCGCGAGCACCGTCTGGGAATGGTGGACAGCGACCTCTTTGCTTGGCATGCGGGCGATCGCCGCCGCGTTCCACCAGAGCCCTTCCGAGCCGAGGCTGGTGTCGGCGCTGATGGCTTCACCAAGTCCGACGGCGCGCGCACCAAACGGCACCAGCAGGAAGAGGGCACCCGATTGGGCCGCCAGCGTCGGAGCGTCGATGACCAACAGGCCCAGCAACGCGATCAGCGCACGAGCCTTCACGAGCGACCAGTCGGGTCGCCGTACCCCAGTCGCCGCACGGCCCCGGGATTCTTGCGCCAGTTGACGAGCACTTTGACCCACAAATCGAGGTAGACCGGTTGCCCAACCAACCGCTCGATCTTTTCGCGAGCAGCCTTGCCGAGTTTCTTGATCTGTTGGCCGTTGGCTCCAATCACGATGCGTTTCTGACTGTCACGTTCCACGTGCAAAACCGCCCGAATGTACAGTGGCGACGCGTGTTCGCGATACTCCTCAATTTCGCACGCGAGGGCATGCGGAAGTTCATCGCCCAGTTGCTCCAACGCGGTCTCACGCACCAATTCGGCACAGAAGAATCGGACGGGTTGAGTAGAGAGCTCATCGTCGGGATAGAGATAGGGGCTCTCGGGCAGGCTGGACGTGATGCGAGTCACCAACGCGTCGATTCCGTCGCCCGTGGTCGCCGAAATCATCACGGCATTGGGCTGCTGCGTGATCAGTCTGCGGCGTGCGTCTTCGTTGAGGAGATCGACTTTGTTCAGAGCCAGAATGATCGGCGCCCGAGGTGCGCGCTCGAGTCCTGCGGCGGCCTGAAACGATTCGGGAATGTTGGTGGAGGCGTCGACAACATGCACGAGGACATCGGCGTCGCGTACGGCGCCCAGCGCAGCGTTGCGCATGGCGCTGTGGAGCGTGTCGCGTGGCTCGAGCAGTCCCGGAGTATCGAGGATAACCATCTGGGCGTTGTCGGCGGTGCGGATGCCGACCACGCGATGGCGTGTCGACTGCGCCTTGGGCGACGTGATCGCGAGTTTTTCGCCGACGAGTTGATTGAGCAGCGTAGATTTGCCGGCATTGGGAAATCCGGCGACGGTGACAATACCTGCCCTGGTCATATGACACACATGTGAAGAGCCAGCGATCGGAACGATTCAGCGAGTGCGCGGGGAGGCGCGGAATTCGGTGGGCACGAGTCGAAGGGAAGTTACGGAAACGACGAAGCCCCCGCCACTCAGTGACGGGGGCTTCGAAAAGGTGCCGGCAACGGCCTACTCTCCCGCGGTCTCTCGACCGGAGTACCATTGGCGCTGCTTGGCTTAACGACCGTGTTCGGAATGGGAACGGGTGTGGCCCAAGCGCTCTAGTTGCCAGCGATTTTTCCGGAGGAAAATTCGCTGGGGTTTGTGCCGGCCGAAGGCCGTCACAAACTTTCCATGACAACGCGACGCTGACGCGTCGCTATTGGTCTGGAGCGAATCTTCCGTTGTACGACAAACGGCAAATCTGATTTGCAATCTGACGAACGGATGGGAGTGATCATGGGGCTTCGTCGTTTTTCGAACGATCGAAGCATGACTTCGCATATGTTGCGGAATTCTTGTGCCCCATGGAAAAACC
>JANMRE010000649.1:0-3646 GCA_031370885.1 Gemmatimonadaceae bacterium | reverse complement strand
CGCACCCACCGTGCCAACCTACAAACCGCCAACCCATTGCCTGAAACTGCTCGCCGGGCGACCTGACCAACACGCGATGACCTCAGCCGAACAACCGACAACGGTTGTTCGAGCGAAACGTTGTCGATTGTCCGGGCAGGATCTCATTCGTCCGACGCGCGGTGATCTCAGCCGACCACCGCCAACGGCTGGAAATACTTTCTACGGAAAAACCAGTTGACAAACGGATCTCGCCACTCCATACTACGGAAACTTCCGTACTCACCCGATATGGCCGATCCTATCCACTTCCCCCCACGCGAACTCGCCGTCATGAGCGTCCTCTGGAAGCTCGGCTCGGCGACCGTCACGCAAGTCAAGGACGAGCTCGATGAGCCGCTGGCCTACACCTCGGTCCTCTCCGCCCTCCAGACCCTTGAAGAGAAGGGCTACGTGCGTCACGAGGCCGAAGGGCGCGCGTACCGGTACTTCGCCGCGGTAGAGGCCGAGCACGCCGGCGGCAGCGCCCTCGCGCGAATTCGCGACGCGATTTTTCAGGGATCGTCCGAGCGGCTGTTCGCGCAGTTGGTGAATGACGAAGGCTTGGGACGAGAGGAATTGGAACGCATGCGCGCGTTGCTGGCGGCGCGACTGCTCGCAGCCGACGCGGAGGATCGCTCATGAGCAGCTTTATCCTCTTCTCATCGCTCCTCGGCGGCGTGGTGGTACTGGCCGCACTGGCCGCGCACGATGCTCAGCGCGCCGCCAACCGAGCCGTGCGATGGGTTTGGTTCGGCGCGATCTGCGTGATGGTTGCGTTGAGTCTCGCCGCGCCGTTTCGTGGACTGCCTTCACCAATGCGCATCGCGATTCCCTCGGAGGTGAACACTGCTGGCGTGTCAGTGCCCCGCGATATGCCAAGCGGGATTCTGGCGCGGTTGTCGCGATCGCGCGACGCGATAGTCATCCCGATCGAAGCCGCGCTTCAGATGGCGCAGTATTCCTTGGCGCGCGTCCCTGCCCCGCTGCAACGCGGCCTCGCGGTGTCCTGGCTGTTCGCGAGCGTGGCTACGCTGGGCGTGTTCTGCGTCAGTTATCTCCGAATTTGTCGGCAGATGAAAACGTGGCCCAGTCGGCGAATCGACAACGTACTCGCGCGCATCGCGCCTGCGGCAGGACCGGCCGTTGTTGGCCTTGCTCCCTCGGAGATCATCCTTCCCGCGTGGCTGCTGGCCCGCCCCGCCCACGAACAACGACTCGTCGTCGCGCATGAATCCGAACACGTGCGCGCCGGTGATCCGTGGTTGTTGGTGATCGCCTGTGGTGCGGTGGCCTGCATGCCATGGAATCCGGCACTGTGGTTTGCGCTGGGGCGATTGCGACTGGCCGTTGAACTCGATTGCGATCGCCGCGTCTTGCGCCGAGGCGTTCCCAAAGCGGCCTACGGCTCCCTGCTCATTGAATTGTCAGTACTGCGTTCCACCTTCCCGTCGGCCATGCCGGCATTCTCCTGCAACGGTTCGTTTCTCGAACGGAGGTTGGTTGCCATGACGTCTCGCCCTTCACGGTTTGTGCATGCGCGTCGCATTGGGAGTGGATTGATTGCCGTCGTCGCACTTGTCACGGCGTGTGAATCGACGTTGCCAACGTCTGCGGAAGTGGAACGCATGGATGTCGCATCCGCAGAGGCCCAGGCGAAGCGCATTGCTCTCGTGGACAGCGGTCGCACGCGCTACATCGTCGACGGAAAGACTGTCTCGGAAGTGGCGGCCAAGGGGATCGGCGCCAATCGCATTGCCGGTGTCCAAGTTGTCAAAGGGACAGGAAACGAATTGAGCGAAATTCGTATTGCCACGCAAGATACGACGTTTCCGACATCGAGGCTCGACAGTGTCCGCAGTCCCGGCCCGCTGACGCCACGAGCGGTAACCGGTTTCGGTCTGTCGGCCGTGTCGCCCGCGCGAAAGTTCGACGGCCTGCTGTTGGTGGACGGGCGCATTGTTGACGCATCCGAACTCGAGCGAATTGATCCTTCGCGAATCGAGAGTATCGAAGTGGTGAAAGGGCCCGCGGCAGCGAGAGCCTTCACCGATCCGCGCGCCCAAAACGGCGTTATCAAGGTGACCACGAAGGCTAAACCGTAGCCTCTATCGAAGCGAATACGGATCAGCCGAACAACCTGCAACGCCTCTACCCATGGACAAGTCGTCGCTTCCCTCTCGTCACACCACGGTCGGACCCGAACGCGCGCCCCACCGCTCGTTCTACTATGCGATGGGGCTCACCGAAGCCGAGATCCAGCAGCCTTTGATTGGTGTGGTCTCCAGTTGGAATGAGGCCGCGCCGTGCAACATCTCACTGAGACGACAAGCCGAGGTGGCCAAGCGTGGAGTGAAAGCGGCGGGTGGCACGCCGCGTGAGTTCACCACGATCACAGTAACTGACGGCATCGCGATGGGTCATGCGGGCATGAAGTCCTCACTGGTCAGTCGCGAGATCATTGCCGATTCCATCGAACTCACCGTGCGTGGCCATTGCTACGACGGACTGGTTGGACTCGCCGGCTGCGACAAGTCACTCCCCGGTATGATGATGGCCATGCTGCGACTCGACGTGCCGTCGGTGTTCCTGTATGGTGGCAGTATTTTGCCGGGTCGATTTCACGGTCGTGATGTAACGGTGCTGGATGTGTTCGAAGCGGTGGGATCGTACGCGGCGGGAAAAACGTCGCTCGAAGAGTTGACTGCGCTCGAGCGCGTGGCCTGTCCAGGCGCAGGATCGTGCGGTGGTCAGTACACCGCGAACAGCATGGCCTACGTGTCCGAAGCGATTGGCCTGGCCTTGCCGGGATCGGCCAGTCCTCCGGCGTCGTACGAAGATCGCGATGCCTACGCCGAAGCGGCGGGTCGTGCCGTCATGCGACTGCTGCGCGAGGGCCCGCGTCCGCGACAGATCGTGACCCGCAAGGCGCTGGAAAACGCGGCGGCGGTTGTTGCGGCCACTGGCGGCTCCACCAATGCGGCGCTGCATTTGCCTGCGCTCGCCAACGAGATCGGGATTGCGTTCGATCTTTTTGATGTCGCCGAGGTGTTCGCGCGCACCCCGTTGATCGCGGATCTCAAGCCGGGTGGCCGTTATCTTGCGAAGGATGTCCATGACATTGGCGGCGTGTCCATCATTTTGAAGGCGTTACTCAATGGTGGATACCTGCACGGCGATTGTCTCACCGTCACCGGCAAGACGATCGCTGAGGATCTTGCGGAGACTGTGTTGCCCGGTGGACAGGATGTCGTGCGTGAGACCGCGAATCCCATCTCGCGCACCGGCGGTCTGGTGGGGTTGCGCGGCAACCTTGCACCCGATGGCGCTGTGGTGAAGGTCGCTGGCCTGACGCATCGACAGTTCAGCGGGCCGGCCCGCGTGTTCGAGTCGGAAGAAGCGGCGTTCGACGCGGTCATGCAGCGCGCCTATGCGGCGGGTGACGTTCTGGTGATTCGCTATGAGGGTCCGGCCGGTGGACCGGGGATGCGCGAAATGCTCTCCACCACATCGGCTATTTACGGCCAGGGAATGGGTGAACTGGTGGCGCTCATCACCGACGGCCGGTTCTCGGGCGCAACACGCGGCCTGTGCGTTGGGCACCTGTCTCCCGAAGCGTCGGTGGGTG
>JANMRE010000633.1:0-2775 GCA_031370885.1 Gemmatimonadaceae bacterium | reverse complement strand
CAGGATCGAAACGCCGACGATGACAACGGCGACGAATCCCCAGTACACGCTGAACCACGCGAACGGCGCGAGGAATGGTCCGAAGCCGGTGAGGTCGGTGTACGGTGTTTGCGAGAGACTCGCAAAGCGATAGAGGTGATGCTCGAACCCCAGCTCCTCGAGCAGATCCCAGGCGACGATGAACACGATCATGCGTATTCCGGCGCAAACCGGCCACTGATTCCGGTTGAATCCGGCCACCCATTCCGGCGGAATCCGGCCACCCATTCTGGACGACACGCTTTGACGAGATCTGCTTGGAGTCCCGACATTGGTCGTTAGCGAGAGCTTGCGCCCGCTAGGTAAACATGATAATTACCATGTTCGTGGTAATTATCATGTTTGTGGTAATTACCATATCCTTGATAGGCAGAACCGGAGCCGCGCCGTGGAAGACGCCAAGAAGGTGGTTGCGCTCGACAAGTCAACCCTGGCGCAGTCGGCAATCGCGATGCTAGTCGACGTCTATGCGGCAGCCAGATGGAAGGTCGATCGCTCGCCGCGCAAGGACCATCAGCCCGATCCGGACCTGTTCGTGAGCCGGGGCGGTACGTCGTATGCGGTCGAGCTGAAGGCAACGAGTGACGGCCGAGCAGACCGACTCGTGCCGCTCTGGTCGCAGGCCTGTCTCCAAGCCGGCCGCGCGGCCCGGGAGCAAGACCGACCGCTCGCCGTGGTCGCCGCGCCGCGGATCACACTGCGTGCTGCGAATCAGGTTCTTGCGTTCGCCGCCGAAAACGCCCCAGAGGTCGCGGTGGGAGTTGTCGATCTCGACGGGCTGCGATTGTTCCGTGGACCTGATCTCGAGGGCCTTGATGCGGAGGCTGCCCGACCCGCGGCATGGCCAAGCGAGACGTCCGGAAGGGCCTCGCAGCCGGAGAACCTGTTCTCGGACTTGAGCCAGTGGATGCTCAAGGTCTTACTGGCGCCGGAGCTACCCGAAACGCTCCTGTCAGCGCCACGCGGACGATACCGCAATGCTTCGGAGCTTGCCCTCGCCGCGAACGTGTCGGTGATGAGCGCATTTCGTTTCGTACAGCAGCTTGGGCGCGATGGCTACCTCCACGAGTCTGCGCCCTACCTGAACCTCGTGCGCCGTGAGGAGCTGTTCTACCGCTGGCAAGCGTGGTCGACGGTGAAGCGTGTTCATGAAGTACCTATGCAATTCTTGCTTCGCGCGAATCTCCACGTCGAACTGGGACGATTGCTTGAGAGCCGACGTGCGTGTCTTGGTTTGTTCGCTGCCGCCGAGGCGCTTGGATTGGGGTTCGTCGAAGGCGTTCCTCCGTACGTGTACGTCGAGCGATTGAGGCGCGAGCAACTTGTCAATTGGAAGCAGGTGATACCCGCCTCACAGGGCGAGGCGCCGGATTTCTTCCTGCGTCAGGCGCCAGCGCCGCAATCGGTTTTTCGCGGACTCGTACTCGCGAAGGACCGCCCAGCGAGTGACGTCCTGCAAGTCTGGTTGGACGTCGCTTCGCACCCCGCACGTGGCGCGGAACAGGCAGAGCAAATCAGGCGGCAGGTCCTCGCGTCCGTGCTCGATGGGCGCCAGCATGGATGATTTGCAGGCCCTCGCGCGTCTGGCAAACGCACTACGCCCTTGGCTCGGAGAACTGGTGATAGTCGGCGGCTGGGCGCACCGTCTGTATCGCATGCTGCCAAACGTGCCGACGCTGCCGTACCAACCGCTCCGCACACGAGACGCCGATGTGGCATTCTCTGCCAGCAATTCGCTCGCGGGTAACATGGGTGCGGCGCTCAAGGCGGCCGGCTTTCGCGAAGAGCTCGCGGGCGAAAACACGCCACCGGTGACCTGGTACCGACTAGGCGGAGACGATCAAGGATTCTATGCCGAGTTCCTGGCCCCGCTTGTCGGCAGCGGCACGAAACGCGACGGCACAGACGACGCGACGCTTACGAAGGCGGGGGTAACCGCTCAGAAACTCCGGCATGTCGACCTGCTGCTGACGTCCCCGTGGACGATTCATCTGGATGCCAATGGTGTCGTGCCAAATAGAAACACCAGCAGTGCTACGAATCCCCAATCCGACGAGCTTCATCGTGCAGAAGCTGTTGATCCATGCACAACGACCCCCGGAGAAGCGCGCGCAGGACGCGCTGTACGTTCACGACACGCTGGACTTGTTCGGCGGCCAGCTTGAGACTCTGCAGGCGACATGGCGCCGAGACGTAAGGCCGACTCTATCGTCAAAGACGGCTGCGAAGATCGAGCTTCTCGCGCGCGACCAGTATGGTGAAGTCACGGATGTGCTTCGAGCCGCGTCACGCATTCCGCAGGACCGAACGCTAGTTCCCGAACGCCTCCAAGCGCGATGCGAGTACGGACTACTCGAGATTCTCCGCGACTGAACGTACAAACCTCGCGCGCCCCGGTCCGCACCGCTCGTCGCCGCAACGATCTTGTTGTCATACATCGTGACCCGTTCAAACAAATCCTCGATCAAGTTCGCCGATTCCGCAGGCACCGTCGACCGAATCTCCTCAAGGAGCTCCGGAGTCGTGGCGTAAGGCGCCCCACCAAGCGCAAACCGCGCGAGAAACCGCGCCAACGCCTGATTGAGCCGCGCTTCCCCCACAGCATCGCGCAACGCATACATCGCCAGCGCCCCCTTGTGGTAGTAGTACTCCTGACGCTCCACGAGCGCGAGCGGCGGCTCCACTCCGCGCTCAGCAGCACGACCGCGCAGGTACCACTCGCGCTCGTACCCCAGC
>JANMRE010000626.1:0-7586 GCA_031370885.1 Gemmatimonadaceae bacterium | reverse complement strand
GGCTCTGCTGATGGCTCGGGAACACGTCGATCATGCGATTGATCGCCTCGGCTGCGCTGTTGGTGTGCAACGTCGCGAACACAAGGTGACCAGTCTCTGCAATCGTCAGCGCCGCCTGAATCGTTTCCAGGTCGCGCATTTCGCCGATCAGGATGACATCGGGGTCTTCACGCAGCGCGTACTTGAGCGCCGACGCAAAGCTCTTGGTATCGGCGCCGACCTCGCGCTGATTGATGATGCAGTTGCGATGCCGATGAATGAATTCGATCGGATCTTCGACCGTAATAATGTGCCCGCGGCGTTCGGTATTGATCTTGTCGATCATCGCGGCCAGCGTCGTGCTTTTTCCCGACCCGGTCGGACCGGTGACCAGTACCAGACCACGCGGGCGTTCGGCAAACCCGGCGATCACCGGCGCCAGGTTGAGATCGGCAAACGTTTTGATGGCGAAGGGAATCTGCCGGATCACCATGCTGACGCAGCCACGCTGCTTGAACACGTTGCCGCGAAACCGCGAGAGGTTTGCGATGCCGAAGGAGAAATCCAGTTCATCCTCCATCTCGAACCGCTTCTTCTGATTCTCGGTGAGCACCGAGTAGGCCAGTTGCAGCGTGTCGCGCGGCGTCAGGATGTGTTCGTCATTCGCGTTCTGAATGTCACCATCCACGCGCAACTTCGGCCGATCGCCGGCCGTGATGTGCAGATCGGACGCCTCGCGCTCGATCATCTCATCGAGCAGCGTGCGGAGCGAGATGGGGGTTTGGTCGGCTGGTGTCATAAAGAGAGGTCGAACCGGACCGAGTGGGGAACGGCTCGATTCAGCAGGTGAAGGACGAACGGGAGCGCGCCGGGTTACCCAGCGTCACACCACATCAACTGGACGTTTCACGGATGACCTGATCGAGCGTGGTGACGCCCTTCAGCACCTTGAGCCAGCCATCCATCCGGAGGGTCAGCATCCCCTCGCTGATCGCCCCTTCGCGCAGGACCTGCACATCACAATTCTGCATCACCAGCTTCTTGATCGTGGGCGTCAGAAACATCACTTCGTACAAACCCTGACGGCCCTTGAGCCCGGTGCCACCGCAGGTATCGCAACCGTGACCCTTGAAGAACGGGAGTTCGCCGATGGTGGTATCGAGCGACAGGTCGGTCAGAAATGGCGCCGCGTCCGTCGTGGCGCCGGCCTTCGCATCCGCCAGCACCTCGTCGGTGAACCGCAGCTCCCGCAGCGTAGTGGATCGCTTGACCTTGGCGCCCAGCAACTCGGCGTCGTCCGGGATGTATTTGGTTTTGCAATTCGAGCACACCCGACGCACCAACCGCTGCGCCAGGATCAAGTTGAGCGCCGAGGCCACATTGAACGGTTCGAGTCCCATGTCCAGCAATCGGGTGATCGTTTCCGGGGCTGAGTTCGTGTGCAGCGTACTCATCACCATGTGACCCGTCAGTGCCGCCTTGATGCCGATGCTGCCGGTCTCGAGGTCCCGGATTTCGCCCACCATGATGACGTTGGGATCTTGTCGCAGAAACGCCTTCAGGGCCGCCGCGAACGACATGCCGATTTCCGTGCGCACCTGCACCTGATTGATGCCGAACAGGTTGTATTCGACGGGATCTTCGGCGGTCATGATATTGACATCGCCGTTGTTGATCTTCGACAAGGCGGAATACAGCGTGGTTGTCTTGCCCGATCCGGTCGGACCCGTCACGAGTACCATGCCGTACGGATTGGAAATGGCTTCCATGAGTTCACGTTCGGCCCGCGGCTCGATGCCGAATTTCTCGAGATCCAGCGTGAGGTTGCCCTTGTCGAGAATACGAAGCACGATCTTCTCGCCGAACAGCGTGGGCAGCGAGCTGACGCGGAAGTCAATGACTTTCTTGCCGACCTTGAGCTTGATGCGGCCATCCTGCGGCACTCGCCGTTCGGCGATATTCAGCGACGCCATAATCTTGAAGCGCGAAATGAGTGCCGCGCGCATTTTGAGCGGCGGTTTCATCACCTCGGCCAGCGCGCCATCGATACGATAGCGCACGCGCAGCTCGTGCTCGAAGCATTCGAAGTGAATGTCCGACGCACCCTTGGTCACGGCGTTCGTCAGGATTGCATTGATCAGCTTGACGACGGGCGCTTCGTCCACCATGGCCGCCATCGCACTCGCATCATTGACATCGTCCTGCATGGCCAGCACTTCCACATCGTCATCGTCGGCCGCCATGTCCTGCAGCAACGACTGCATTTGAATCTCATTCGCTTCGTAGTGCTTCTCGATCGCGGTCCGCATCGAGAACTCGCCCGCGAGCACGGGAACAATGTCGTAGCGCGTGATGAACTTCAGGTCGTCCACGACTCCCATCGACGTGGGATCGGCGATGGCCACCGTCAGCTGTCGGCCGTCGCGCTTGAGTGGCAGGACGGTGTGTTTCGACGCCAGTTCGGCGGGGATCAGCTTCAGCAGTCGAGTGTCGATCTCGAAGCGCGACAGGTCGACCGCGGGCATCCGAAATTGACGCGCCAACATCCGCACCACTTCGGTCTCGGCCACAAAGCCCATCTTCACGACCGTCAGCCCAAGTCGTTGTCCCGGATTCTGTGCCTGCTCCGCCAACGCTTTCGCCAGTTGCTCACGCGTGAGATACCCCTCGCGCACGAGGAGATCACCGAGCCGATCGGCGGACCGGGTCTGAAGGGGAGCAACAGTGGCAGCCATACTCAGGAGTGATCGTTAGTTCATGCGGCAAGCGGTATCATGAGACGCAGGGCACGCCTCACACTGGAATGGACGGTGCCCGCGCTAAAACGTCACCGAAGGCGCCAGCAGGGCGACCGTGGCCGGTCCGATGCCGCGGACGTGACGGAGGTCGTCGAGCGATCGGTAGGGGCCATGCTGTTCTCGCCAGCTGATGATCCGGCCGGCCAGGGCCGGGCCAACCCGGGGCAGTCGTTCGAGCTCCGCCTGCGTCGCCCGGTTGACATCCACCGGTGTCAGTGCACGCGCTGACGCTTGTCGACTGGTGCGTTTAGGCGCGTGGACTGCAGTGGACTCCTCGACCGCGAGCGCGCGCCGAGGTGGGCGAGCACCGGCGGCACGCGGGCGGCGGCTCTTTGACGCACGGGCGGAGTCGACTGCGGCAATCTGGTGGGCGAGGGCAAGGTCGCCCAACGACTGGTCAGACGGCCCGCCCACCAACGACTCCGTGGTGGCCAGTTCGCGACTGAAGCGTGAGCTGTGCACCGCCCGCACGCCACCGCCGATCAGGGCAACGGCGGCGAGAAACACGAGGGCGTGGCGTTCGGCGGTGGTGGGCATCGCACAGCATAGCGCCGTCCTCTCCGACCCTTGTCACCACGCCATTGCGGGGCACAGCATGGCATTGCGTGTTCGCCGTTTCCCGAACCGTCGCCTTCAGGGTCTCGCTACCGCAGCTCTCCGGCAAAAAACTTCACGGTCAGGATCACGCTTACGACGGTATTCGTCAATCGTCGGTTGTAGTTGCGGTCGAAGGAGAGAATGTGCGAACCGGTGAGACTGAATGTGAGCAGCTCAGACACGTCGGTGTCGGCATTCACATTGAATGCGCGGCGACCATTGTTGGTCAGCACCGAGAACGTGGGCTCCGTGGCCAATGCCGCTGCCGTCGAGCCGCCCACCGTGGCGACAGTTTCTTCCGATTGATACGACACGCGTGTACGCAACTTGCCCGTGCGCGTGTTCCACTTCTTCGGCAGGCTCACGTTGCGCGCAAGGTCGAACGAAAATCGTTTAGTATCGCCGAGCGTCAGCGAACCCGGACGGGCATCCTCGCGATGCGCTCGATCCATCGAGCCGTTGGTGGTGAGATCCCCGAGGAACTTCCAGGTAATCGAACCTGACACGGGCTGACTGCGCGCGAGCGTGCGGCTGCGATCGGCCTGTCCGCCCGTCTCATTCGGAATGACCGTTTCCTGTTGGTTCACGACATACCGACCCTGCATCTGCACCATTGAGATCACGGTCGTCAGGTGCGTCGGCCGCCAACTCCAGCGGACGCTTACATCGGGATATGTGCGACGTTCGCTTGTAATGAGTGCCTGAAACCCATCCAGCACGCGCCGAGTCCACGTTTCGGTGGTGCCGCGTTCAAACCGCGACTGCACGTTGAGTGAAAGAGGCAAGTTCAATGCCCCGATCGTCGTGAAACTCTGCACCCGACCTGCGGTGGTCGCCAGTCGATGGGTGCTGAGTCCGCGAAACGATTCGATACCACCCAACCCGAGTTGATAGCCCAATCCCGGATCGTACACGGTGTTGTCGTAGTTCGACGTGATGTCCTGCTGCCACGCGATGTCGGCCGGTGCGATCATCTTGCCGATCCGGTGAATCCATGACTTCTCCGCTGCGCGCGCCATCAGCAGCCGCCCGAGTTGCAATTGTGTCCCGGCAGACAGACTCTGCGCGGCCCCAAGGCGTTGTGGCAACCGAAACGCTCCCGTGGAATCGCCCTCGCGCAGCAGCGTTCGCGCGTTCGCGTCTTTCGACAAGCGGAATGTCGAACGGAAATCGAATCGCGGCTGCAGCCATTGCGACCCCTGCGGCTGAAACAACACACCACTGATTAACGTGCGTTCCTGCTCAAGTCCTACCGATGCGCCCAGCAGTCGCAAGCGTTCCGCGGCCGCTGCCTGGCGGCGATCAGTGCTGTCGGCCCCGAGCACCAGATCGCGATAGTCGCGCAGGTCGAGTACCTGGCGCGCGTCCACGCTGCCCGACAACCCGAGCGTGGGACGAAACTCCAGTCGCGCCGCGTTCACCCACGCGTGATTGAGCCCGGTGATCACCCGTCCGGTATCCGACAACGCGGTGGCCGCCTTCGTGAAGCTGGTGGTCGAGTTGGCATTGCGCGCCAGCGAACTCGTGACCCGGAACTGTGTGGGTTGCCACCGATAGCTCTGGGCGCGCACGCCACGCACGGCATCGGTCTCGCGCAGGAATCGCGGCAGAATGCCGAACAAGCGGTCGACGATTTTTGGCAAATGCCCGTCGCGTCGATCGTCACTGACGTCCAGCGTGGCCCCCATCACGTAGTTGGACTGACTCCCGGTTTGGAAGGCGCTTTGCGTCTCACCGACGGACCACGCGCCGGAAAGCGCCAGACCGTTCAGGACGGGCGCATACCAACCGTGGGTGAGCGGCGCGGCGCGACGTAACGCGACCGACGTGTTGATCCGTCGATCGCGCGGATTGCGCAGGCCGTCGATGCCACTGGCCCGCACGTCGGATCGGTTGATGAACAACTGATCGACTCCGGCACCGGCATAGTCCACGTTGAACGGCAACACCACGCCCAGTTTCGCCGGCAACATGCGCTCAAGGTGCAGCGTGGTACCAACGCTCACGCCACTGGTGGTGAGAAAACTCGGCGTCTCGCCAAGTTGACGGAAATTGGGATCGCGTCGACTGACGTTGACTCGGAAGTCGGCGAGATCCCCCGCATTCATGGACATGCCGATCTCCCCAGCAAAGCCGACAGCATCGACGACATCGGACAGCCGAACGTCGTTCACCCACAGTTCCAGCGTGTCATTGGGCAGAATGCCTGCTCCACCGCGAGGCACGCTGTCCACACGAACGAGACCCACCGAGAGTTCCTGCACGCCGGCCAGATTGGGCGGCGTTACGCTGGGATCGGCGCTGTACACGATGTACCCATCCTGACACACCGCGTAGCGCCGCACGGTGAGCCCCCTCGGCAAGCCGGACCGTCGAATGAGTTCGAGATCGGTACCGGTGCAGGCCAGCGAGTCGACCGAACTTTTGAGAAAATTGTTCTCGAGTTGCGCGCGCAGAAACTGAAAACGTGTAAGATCGACCCGCACCTCCGGATCCCAGGCGCTCTTCGCGGGTCCCGCATTTACCGCCGTGCGATACATGTAGAAATTGTGCTCGTCACGACCAATCTTGACGTATCCGTTGAGCTCACCGGATGGTCCCCATCCGTTCCCACGACCGCGCATCCACAGTCGCAACGTCTTGTAGCCCATGAACGACTTGGTGCCCTCGGGAAAACGGAAAAATGCTTCGGCCCGATCGAACGTGCGGAACTGTTGACCGGGGATGCCCGCCTGGAGCCGCAGCGACCGCTCGTTGATCTGGACGATGGTATTTTCGTACCCCGAGAGGCGGTTCTCGGGGCTTTCGACAACTCCGGGTGGTGGCGTGTATGGCAGTACCGCCGACGAATCGAGCGTGCCCACCACGCTGGCAATCACGTAGCCGCTGAGCGCAGTCGAATCACCGGCTGCGCCACTGATGGGACGATCGGCGCGCTTAAGCCACGGCGCCCCCACCAACTTGAAGCGCGTCAGCGCCACGCGTACAAAATCCCCATCGAGCGACTGGGCATTCGAGATCATCGTGAGGCGCATGGCGCGCATCCGTCGCTCGTTCGGATTGTTCAACTCTTCCAGCGGGGCCCGCCAGTTGAGCCGCACCTGCACCCAACACACGCTGTCGGCCACAATGCTGCCCGACACGGAATCGGATTGCGCAAAACACTTCCCCACGCGTGTCCAATTGCGCTTGTCGCTCAGGTCCACCGCGAACCGTCGAAACTGTTCGTTGTCAATACTGGCCGACGGCAAATTGAGCTGGCCGTCGAGATCGATATCTTCCTCGTCGAGTCGGTTGTTGCGCACGGAGCACACCGCGCGGCTGTCGCCGAGTACCTGCACTACGGCCACGGATTGTGTGCACAACGGGATCTTGTTGGCCGTGATGGTCTCGACGGGCGACTTGGTGCGATTGACGATGACGAGGGTGTCGGCGACGTCACCCGCCAGTCCCTTGTCGTTCTCCACCGCATTGAACGCGCGCGAAAATGCATCGCGCTCCGAGTCGAATCGATCGTACCCGACCAGTCGTTTCCCCCGATACGTGGAATCCGTGGGCAGACCCGCGCGCACCGGGGGCCTGACGGTGAGCGTTTCCGGTGCGAAGGCTACACTGTTTTCACTGATCTCTCCAAAGTCGAACACCAGCGTCGGATTTCTCCGCAGCTTGGCCTGCTCCGATTGCACGAGCACGAAAAACTCCACGTTCTCGACGCGCGACAGATCGGCGCCGCTGGGATTGAGCACGGTGCGCACTGAGCGCCAACGGCGCCCAGTGGGCGTCGCACCCACCATGGAGTTGTCGCCCACGGTCCATGCGAAGCGACGGGTGTTCGTGCCGGGTTCGTAGTCAAATACGCCGCCGGTGTGCAGCGGGTACAACGTCATCCACAGCAGCTGCTCGGGCGGCCGAATGCCTCCGCCGGTGTCACGCACCGCCGGATCGATCTGGTTTATGCTGTACTGCACGTAGTTGCCAACGCCATCCACGCCGTTGTTCTGGAATGCCAGCGTGCCGGCCCGATTAAGATTGAGCGTTGACGCACCGATCAGACCCGGTAACACGCTGCCCAGCGCCGGACGCGAGCTGTAATACCACGCGGCTTCGGACAATGAAATCCCGATGCCCGCATCCGCCTCGAACGATTCCACATACGCTTGCCCTGCAGAATTGGGTTGGGGCTTGCTCATCGCGAATTCGCCCTGGACCGAC
>JANMRE010000618.1:0-23803 GCA_031370885.1 Gemmatimonadaceae bacterium | reverse complement strand
GTGCCACGGGCCTGCCGCT
This sequence comes from Gemmatimonadaceae bacterium, assembly GCA_031370885.1. Taxonomy (GTDB): domain Bacteria; phylum Gemmatimonadota; class Gemmatimonadetes; order Gemmatimonadales; family Gemmatimonadaceae; genus Gemmatimonas. Next base: position 23,784 of record JANMRE010000618.1, on the reverse strand, counting down.
TCCCCTCGACGTGGCGCTGGCGCGCATGAAACTCAGCGATGCGCTCCCGCCGCTGTCGGAGGTGCTCAACCGCGTCGTCACGAACCGGAACGTGCTGCAGGACTTCACGCCGCTCGATACGTGTCTCGAGTCCCAGCTGTCGAACGAATGCTGGCAGAGCGCGGGGCTGAAGCTGTTCACCGAGAACGATGTTCCGTATGCAATAAACAACAACAGCCAGCTGTCCGACCAGGTAAGCGATACGCTCTTTCGCAACTGTGTCGAGTTCGAACCGCCGGACGGCCTGGCAATCCTGGAGTGCGGAGCGGGAACCGGACTCTTTGCGCGCTACTTGCTGGATGCGTTCCGGGCGCGCTGCCGCGAGGCGGGGAGGGACTACTACGATCGCCTTACCTACTATGTCACTGATGGATCGCGGCGCACCGTGCAGCAGTGGACTGAACTCGGCCTGTTCGCGACGCACGCGAACCACGTGGTGCTTGGCGTATGCGACGCGATGCAGGCCCTGCATTGCGAGCCGCTCGACGGCCAGTCCATCGCGCTTCCCGGCATGCGCGCCATCTTCGGCAACTACCTGTTCGATACCTTGCCATCCACTGTCATTCGACGCGGATCCGAGGGATGCGAAGAACTCGTGGTGCGCACGTGGCTTGTCGAGGATGCCGATCGACTCAAACAGTACACGTCACTTGCGGTCGACGAGTTGCGCGCGTTGGCGAACGGCACGGCTGGCAATGGCGACCACCCTCCCGACCGTTCGGCGCTTGCGTCACTGGTTTCGTGCTTCGACTATGAAACGGCATTCCGTCCGCTCACCCGTCCATTGCCCGGAGCCGAAGAGGCGCTGGCGGTTGGCGCGGGGCTCGAGCGCGTGCTGCTCAATCATGGTGCACTGCAATGCATGGACGCGTGCATGGCGCGCCTCGAGGCTACCGGATTCATGATTGTCAATGACTATGGTCCCGTTCAGTCCGACCAGATCGCGACGCAGGCCGTGTCCCAACGATTCGGACGCACGATTGCGACTGGCGTCAATTTTCCGCTGCTGCAGCATCATGCGTCCGCGCTCGGTTGGGTCATGGTCAAACCGGACGAGGACGACGCGCGATCCATTCACACGCGGCTCATTGCGTCAACACGATTACCTGCGACGTTCGAGGCCTTCGCGGAACAGTTCGGTTTTCAGGAACACCAGTTCGAAAAACTGCCGGAGGACGCTCGGCGTCACATGGAGGCCGGGCGCCAGGATGAAGCGATGGACTGTTATAAGCGCGCGCTGGCGCATCATCCCAACGACTGGCGCCTGCTCGGCGAAATTGCGGAATTCCTCATTCGCAGCCTGTCCGACTACGACGCCGGGCTGTCCGCCGGCAGAGCGGCGCTCGCTATCAATCCCTGGTACAGCCCGTGGCTCTGGAACGTTGTTGGTGATGCGTTGTACGCGACGAACGCCATCAGTGAGGCGCACGAGGCATACCTGCAGGGATTCCGCATCGATCCCAATGACGTGCGCACCAATCTGAACCTCGCGTACACACTTGGCAGTCTCGCCCGGCACGCCGAGGCGCTCGACGCACTCGCGCGCGGCCTCGCCGCTGATTCGGGCGGCATCTTTCGCGATCGGTTATTCGAGAAACAGCAGAACATCCTGGCCATGCTGGCGGCGAAGGCCGCAGGCGAACAGGAATGGTTGAATCGACGCGCCACCAGACTTCGCGGCTGATCCGGGCACACAGAGCGCACGCGGCGAGTGACGCGCCTGCCCTTGATTCAGCGCGTCGCGCGCAGCCGGTACAGGTGCGTGGTGGTGGGAACCAACAGGTCACCGTTAACGGCGAGGACAGGCGGACCGGCCACGCGCTCTCCGGAAAACCGGAACAGCGTGTGCGCGTGTCCGGTCGGATCGACTGCGCTTACTTCCTCACCGGCAGCCACCAGCACCTGATCGTCGGTGGTGATACCAATGCCCTCGATGGCGCCCTTGGCACTCCATTGCCAGAGTGAGCGACCGTCCGGCCCAAAGGCGTACAGCGTACTCGCGTTCCAGAGGTATACACGCCGGTCATACCCAATCGCCGGCGGCGTCAGCGGCGCGCCCAACCGTCGATCGAGACTGACATTGACGACCCGTCTGCCGTCAGGCGTCACGATCCAGAGCGCGCGATCGTTACCGTGGGCGCTGACGATGTGCAGCCAGCCGCTTTCATCGACCGACAGCAACACCGGAGCAAGACCAGGGGCGGCAAACACGCCCTCGAGCTGGAGATCACCGGACACGATGGCGATGTGATCGGCGGAAGCGACGGCTGATTTTTCACCCGACATTGCGGTCAACATGAACGGATCGTTGAAGATCAGCGTTTCCGAACGCTTGACCGACGTGAGCATCTTTGCAGGATTGGTGGTGACTCCGCTCATTTCCAGCAGGTACACCACTCCCATAGTGGGCTCGGTTGGCGGATGACCGAACAGCCGATGTTCCACACCGGAGATCAGGAATTTCCATCCCGAGCGATTCATGAGCGGAAATGAGAACCCTTCCCCGAAGGCCAGCGGCCATCGGAACTGAAGGTCACCCGTTTCCAGGGAGCGTGCTTCAAGGTTGTTGGCCTGATTCACCAGGTAGAAGACATTCGTGCTGCCATCGGCGGTGAGGGCGCTGCGTCCCATTTGTCCGCTGGCAACCAAGGCCCCGTTGTCGCGCAGCAGGAACCAATCGCCGGCCTGCACGAGCACGTGATCGCGTCCTTCGAGTACGACTACCGGCGTTCCATTAACCTTGAGCGGGTGGCTCCACACGGCCGACCAGGAGCCGACGCGCAAGGGCACTGGAAGGCGCGCGTTCTGCGCGGTGCTGCCGAGGAAGCGCATTACGCCGGCCTGTGCGGGCGCTGCGCGCTGTCGAGTCGGCATCGGGGCGTCCTGCACGGACCCGAGTGTGAAGGCGACGTTCTGGGGCGAGGCCAGACTGATCTGGCGTTGGATGCTCAGCACTTTACCGCTCCGAAGCGAATCGGTCGTGGATCCCTGCCTGGTTGGCTGGGGCGGACTCCGTTGGGCCTGGCACGAGATGGCGGACATCGCGCCGCACCCGACGACGATTGATGCCAGCCGTTGCCGAGCGCGCCACCGGCCGCGCTCATACGACGTTTGCATTCTTCTTGATCACCACTTTGGCGATCTCCGTCAGGTCTGCGGTCTGTATGCCGACAGGGTTAAACACGGCACCAAGCATTTCCTGGAGGAACTGCTGCGTTTGCGTGGCCAGATCGGCGTTAATGGTGGGCGCGGTAAAGTCCGCCGCCATGGTGAAAGCGTGCTTGCCCTTCCAGGCCGGCGCGACGATGGCTTTGCCGACCTTGCCGGCATTGTCCACGACGTTGGCCGCGACGTGCACGCCGAAGGTGGCGCGCGACGACTTGTATTGCGCCGGGTAGGTGGCCTTGTACGCCGCCGTCGGATCGGTGTTCGAAATGATAAAGCGAGGAGACACGCGCAGCGAGCCTTGGTTGATCGTGTAGTCCTTGACACCAGCGTCGGTCTGGACCTTGGCCACCCCCGACACCGTGAATTTCCCGTTTGTCGTGAGGATCTCGTTCCGCATGATATTGCGAATCTGCCCAGGGCTGAGTCCGACGCCGGCCGGAAAGGTGATGTCGATCTTGATGATGATCGCGAGAAAGGCATCCACCGGCGGATTCGGCAGCAGGTTCACCGTGTAGTGATCCTTGCCCGCGGCATGCAGCAACAAATCGAACAACCCGTGCGCACCACGCGACCGGTTGATCGCTGTCTTGACGGGCCAATGCACGTAGTTGCGCTGCGGGAAGTTCGGATGTCCCGGTACCTTGTAGTCGGGCAGTCCGCCTCCGAGCTTGGCGAAGAACGGGATGCCGCTCTGTTTCCTGGCGAACTCCGCGTTCTGCCAGAAGTAGCGGTTCCGTGGCACGTTGTTCTGCGCCATCATCGCGATCGGTGCGGTACTGGCGGCGTGCGCCGCGCCGAACAGACTCGCGGTCAGGTCATGGAAGAAGCCATCGGACACGAACTGGTCGCCCGGCGAATTGTAGCTGATACCACTGGCGCCGTGCGACGCGTGAGACATGCGCTCCGAGTATTCATCGGGAAACGAATTGGCGTGACCGTGCTCGTGGGCGAGTGTGAAGTCGTTGCTCGAAAACCCGGGCGTGGGTACGTCCGACGTGTCGTCCACATGACCCTGACCGCCCACCGACCCCATCGACGCGCGACCGCCACCCATGTTGTCGACGACCAGTTCAATGTGGGCGGCAGCGAGAGTTGGAACGCCTTGCACGAAGTGAATCACTTCACCCTTGTTGGGCGCAACGCCGTCCTGGGGCACTAATTCCGCCCGCCCGGGACTCACGCCGTCTTTCCCGTTCCAGCGCGCCATGATGTTGTTCGCTGAATTCTGCATGAACAACTTCTGCGCGCCGGGGTTACCGCTGTGCGCGGAGGTGGCGTTGAATGTGAGCTTGTATCGGATCAACTGCATGTTGAGGAAGAACTCGTCCGCACCAATGCGATCGGCGCACCGCGCGAGGACCATGTCGAACCGTCCATAGCGCAGCACATTCGATCCCGTTTTGGTGAACGCCTGGTAAAAGGCGTGCTGCTTCTGGCCGAAATACGGCTGGATCTGGAAATACTTTTTCGAAATGGCTCCGGGCCAGCCCAGGCTCGCGTTCGCTGCCGACGTTCCTTTGGCCAGCGTGTCATACCAGCGGACGGCGGCACGAGCCCCCTTCACGTCACGTGTGGTGCGCCTGTCAAAGATATCCCACACGCTGCCGAGGCCAGCGGCCAGACGTATCCAGTTCGGGTAGTCGGTGACGTAGTTGTTGCCCGGCCCCTCGGCCATCACCGTGCTGTAAAACGGCTCCTGATTCCCGGTGTCCGGCTTGTACACGCCTTCATCGGTCACGTCGGCCGCGGTTTGATCGTAGGCGACCATGAACCGATGGTAGAAATAGGCAAAGCGGTCGGTGTTGGCCAGCTTGACCGGCTGCGCCTTCGCGTCGCTCAGGATAACATCGTCGAGAGAGAATACGAGCGGTGTGGTCTTCACCCAGCTTTTCTGAATATCGGCGTCGGTCCAACTCTCATAAAACTTGCCGGGCAGCTTGCCCTTACCGTCGCTGTAGCGGGCGTAGTACTTGGCCGATTGCCAAACCCCTGGAAGGTCGTAGAGCTTCAGGCGGTCAGCACCGGCCTTGAGCTGCGGATCGCTGTCTTTCACCGCCTGGACTTTACGGGTGTCCTTGTCGGTAGCCACGACGTACGAATGCTCCGGCAATTCCAGGTGCAGCAGTGACTTGGCATCCGGCATTTCCTTCTTCGCGCCCTTGTCATCTTTCTGCCGTATCCACGGCAGACAATGCACGCTCTTGTCAATGTTCTTGGGCTCCAACGTCCAATGCGCGCCGCCTTCGCGTGTTTTCTCCTTGCCTTTCAGGCTGAAGCCTTCAAGGAACACTGATGGCGTGTTGACGCGCTTGTGGCCGTGATCAGAATGCCCGTAGTAGCGGTCAAAGTACTCGAGCCGGACAAACTGCCACTGGGGTTCGAGTGTCAGCTCCACCGGCGTTGCCTTTTCGCCGATGCGGCGCACCCAGTTCGTGGTTGGCGCATCAAAGAGATAGATCTTGCCTTCGGCCTCTTTGTACGCATCGGTACCGTCTACGTAGGCCGGCTTGGCGGAGAATTTCCATGGCGCCTCGATCAGCTCCCACCGCTTAGGCGGACTGAAGAATTTTGCATCCGCTTTTTCGAGGGCACCTCGATCCTTCCATGCCTTGAGCTCTGTCTTGAGCGTTGTTCCATCGCCATTCGAGATGAGCTTCTTGTCGTCACCGAACTTGAGGGTGATCCAGTCGTACTTGCGGTTCACCTCGAAATCCACCTTCCCATCGTCGTCCAGCTTGCCGTGTGCCACCTTCTTCTTGCCGTTGTACGCGCTGACCGGAAAGTCCTTCGGGAAGGTGAGCAACCGGCTTTCCGGATCCTTGATCTTGAGTTGCAGAAAAACTTTCAGCGGATGCCTGATATAAAGGTCGACATGCACCGCTTTCTTGCCCATCTGGCCGTCTTTGAGGCTGACTGTCGTGCGATCGCGATCCAATGCGCTCTTGGACGTCTTGCCGGCTGCCAACTGCCATTCGGCTTCGCTGGCGATCTTGGGTGTGGTGTTCGTGGCACCATACGTCACGCCGCCGCTGCCCTTGAAGTGGGCGTCGGGCGAGTCCTTGGCTACCATCTTGATCGTTTGCGTATGCGCAATCCCGCCAATGACCCCCTTTGCATCCAGCGTGGCCAATTGCACGTCGAAATCCTTCTTCGGCCAAAAGCGTTCCTGGCTGTGCACCTTCACGAACACTTCCCACTTGCAAGGGGCCACACCGGCAGCCGCGCCACCGCCACCGGCCGCTCCTGGTGGAAGAGGAGGAGGCGCGCCGACAGCTCCGCCGCCACCCATCAGCGGATGTCCTCGTCGTCGGCGTCCGTGTCAACTTCGATGTCGGGCGGTAACTCGCCCGGATCCTCAGACTCGGGTTCAGCGGGTGGCAGCTCCTCTTCAAGGAGCATCACGTCCTGGTCGGCGCCGGTTTCTTCGGCTTCGTCCGGTTCATCGTCGTCGAGGTCTGGTGCGAGCTCTGGATCATTCAGCTCGCCGAATTCCGCCAGCATCATCTGCCAGAGCAAATCGACCTTGGTGTGCGCTCCATACGTGGGCGACTGGAGAATGTCGGCCGCCCAGGGAAATCGCCGATCCTCAACGAAGGTCGCGCCCAAGGTGAGGGCAATGGACACATAGCGCAGCAGGTCAAACTCCGTTTCGATGTCGTATGCGCGGGCGGTGGACAGGGCATGCTCGACGCTGGCGCGCAAATCGGGATAGGTGGGCCAGTGCAATTGCGCGTATGCACAAGCCCTGTCGACGAACGCACTCCAGCGTGAGCGCTCGATAGCCGCCATCTGTTCAGCCCGTATGGCAAGCATCGTGCGGCTACCTCTGGTCCATCGCGAACAGAACGCCAACCCCTCGCATTGGCGAGAGATACGAGGGAGATCCGTTGATCGCAAGATGTGCTAGTCGCGGTCGTCGGGCGTCAGCCTGCGACTCCGCTCGAGGACTCGCGAGTCGCCAAACTGGTCGGCGATAGCCGCGAACTCCGGCGTTGGCCCCCGCCACCGCAGCTCCTCCACGTCCACAAACAGCGGTGCATCGGTGCGCAATGTTGCGAGCCGCTTGAAAAGCAGTGCATTCGCCTGATTGGCCCCAAGCACGTCGGCCGCGAACTCTTCGATCGGGCCGTAGCGCATAAGCAGTCGCGCCGCTGTTTTCGCGCCGATGCCGGCGATGCCCGGATACCCGTCGGCTGCGTCGCCGACCAAGGCCAGGTAGTCCGGGATCAGCGTCGGCGGTACGCCAAACTTCTCCTGCACACCCGCTGCATTGCGCACGTTGCCGGTCTTGCGATCCGCTTGCACCACGCGGTCGCCGCGTACACACTGGGAGAGGTCCTTGTCGGGTGTCCAGATGCTCACCTGCTGTACGCGTTGGTCCATCGCCGCGAGATGCGCCGCCGAGGCGAGGGCGTCGTCTGCTTCCAGTTCCACCCTGGGCCACACGGCGACGCCCATGGCCGCGAGTGCGCGTTCCAGCGGATGGAGCTGCGCCCACAACGCCGGATCAATGCCGTCACCAGTCTTGTAGCCCGGCCACAGGTCATTGCGGAATGACTCGATCACGTGGTCGGTCGCCACCCCGATGTGCGTGGCGCCCGACTCGATCATGTGCAGCACGGTGTTGAGCACGCCGAGTGCAGCGCCGTACGTCGAGTCGGCGCCGTTGGTGCCCCGTCGCAGTCCATAGAAGTGGCGATAGAGCTCGTACGTCCCGTCGACGAGATGGACAATCATGCGTTATTCTAACTTCGTTGTATCGCTCGCGGCCATGCCGACGCGGCAGCCGGTTCACCCACTCCACGCCAATGACGCATCCCGCACTCGACCGCGCGACGTTCCACGCTCGACAGCATCTTGATCACCTCGACACGCTCCCGGTGGCCCCGGTCGTTTCGCGCGACACGCTCCTCTCGCGTTTTGACATTCCGCTCGGTCGAGCAGGGACTCCAGCGGCGCAGGTGATCGATGACCTCGCGCGGGCTGCTGATGGAGGGCTGGTCAACAATACCGGCGCACGCTTCTACGCGTGGGTGATGGGCGGCACACTGCCATCGGCGCTCGCTGCCGAGTGGCTCCTTACGGCATGGGATCAGAATGCCGCAATTTACGCCACGTCGCCCGTCGCGTCGGTGGTAGAAGAGGTGGCGGGCAAGTGGCTGCTCGACGTGTTCGGTCTGCCGGCAAGCGCGTCGTTCGCCTTTACGACCGGATGCCAGATGGCGCATTTTGTCGCAATCCTGTCGGCGCGCGATCAGGTGCTGCGCGCTGTGGGTTGGGATGTGGGAACTCAGGGGCTCGCCGGGTCACCACCGATTCGAGTGCTGGTAAGCGCAATCCGTCACGTCTCGCTTGACCGTGCGCTGCGATACGCGGGCATCGGCGCGCAGCAGTTGGTGGAGTTGCCCGCCGATGCCACTGGCGCCACCACGCCAGCCGTACTCGAAGCAGCGCTCAAGTTGGGTGGCGGTCCAACGATTGTGGGACTCAATGCGGCCGACTTGAACACCGCCGCGTTCGACGATTTTCGCGAGTTGGTGCCGCTCGCGCACGCGCATGACGCGTGGGTGCACGTGGACGGTGCATTTGGACTCTTCGCGCGCACCAGCCCGCGGTATGCGCCGCTGGTAGACGGCATGGAATTGGCTGACAGTTGGGCGACGGATTGTCACAAGTGGCTGAATGTGCCGCAGGACTGCGGCTTTGCTGCGGTGCGTCATCCCGAGGCGCATCGCCGAGCCTTCACCATCCACGATTCATACTTCGTGGCGGAGAAGGAGGCGCGCGATGAAATCGACTGGTCGCCCGAGTGGTCGCGTCGCGCGCGCGGATTCGCCACGTACGCGGCGTTGCGTGAGCTGGGGCGCGATGGTGTGGGAGCAATGATCGATCGATGCTGTGATCAATGTGCGGCCCTCGTGAGTGGCATTGGCGCACTGCCCGGTGCCGAGATCGTGTCGCCCGCTCGCCTCAACCAGGGGCTCGTGCGCTTCCTCGACCCGCGCGTAGGTGCAACGGCGGAAGACCATGATGCATACACCGATCACGTCATCACGGTGATCAATCGCAGTGGGGAAGCGATGTTTGGCCCGGTGACATGGCACAGGCGACGCGCCATGCGGGTGTGCGTGGTGAACTGGCAGACCGATGCGGTGGCGGTAGCGCGTACCGTCGCGGCGGTGCAGCGGGCGCTGGAGGAGAGTCATTCTTCTACCTTGTTGCGAGGTACTGTTCATGTTTGACGGCCCGACGCGTCCGAATGCATCGATTATTTCCACCCTGCGCTACTGTGACGGCACTGCCACGATGCAGCGGCTCGTGAGAAATCAAACTGCCTGACAGTTCGCATCGGAGAAGGCTACTGTCGATGAGTGCTATCACCCCGACGGCGACGTCCGCTTCACGGCACGATCGCTGCACTCTTGTCCGTCAACTGTCGCGCAAAATACGTGTACCCCAACGCCGTCGTGTGCGCCTGCTGCCTGGCGTTGGCCCCGGCGCCGTGGCCACCTTCAATCACTTCGTAGAACAAGTACGGCAAGCCGAGGTCGGCCATCTTCGCGGCAAACTTGCGTGCATGCTGCGGCCCCACCCGATCGTCTTTCGTGGTCGTCCAGATAAACGGCGTCGGATACTTCACGCCCGCCTTGAGATTCTGCAGCGGCGAGATGCCGGCCAGAAACGCACGCTCCGCAGGTATGGATACGCTGCCGTACTCACCTACCCACGACGCGCCGGCGGCGATCTGTTCGTAACGCATCATGTCCAGCAGTGGCACGGCGATTTGCACCGCATTCCAGAGCTCCGGATGTTGGTTCATCTCGACACCCATCAAGAGACCACCGTTCGAGCCGCCTTCAATGCCGAGTCGCCGCGGGCTGGTGATCTTGCGCGTGATCAGATCCTGGCCAACGGCCGCGAAGTCATCGTAAATCACCTGCCGCTTGGTCTTGAGCCCGGCCTCGTGCCACGCCGGACCAAACTCACCACCACCGCGAATGTTCGCCACGACATACACCCCGCCTTGCTCAACCCACAGCTTGCCCGCGTTCGCATCGTAATACGGCGTGAGCGACACCTCAAAACCACCGTACGCGGTGAGAATCGTCGGGTTCGACCCGTCCAGTTTCATTCCTTTGGGATGCGTGATGAAGTACGGCACCTTGGTCCCGTCCTTCGACGTCGCTTCAAACTGTTCCACCACGCTGCGCGACGCGTCGAATCGCGGCGCCAGCGCCTTCACCTGCACCGCCGTTGCCCGCGCAGCGTCCGCCAGCCACACACTGCTGGGCGTCAGATAGCCGGAGACACCAATGAACGCGCGATCGCTTCGGGAATCGGCACTCACCAGTTTGGTCGCGACATTGTCTGGCAGCGTCATCGCCGTTTGGGTCCACGCGCCTTGTGGTGTGCGCGTGAACACCATCACGCGTCCCTTCACATTCCGCGTGACACCAACCAGCAGGCGTGAGCGCGTCGCCAACGCACCATCCACCGATTCGCGTGGCCCCGGCTCGTAAATCGCCACCGGCGCAAGCGCTGTGGGGGTCTTCATGGCGTGTGCCACATCGAATGATGCCAGCGAGCCCGCACGAATGGTTGTGGTGCCAGATTGCCACGCCTCGGACAATCGCACCACCACCTGGCCGTCGATCAAGTCCACGGGTGACGCTTTCGCAGGGATGCTCAATCGCGCCACATCTGTCGCGCGCACCACGTAGTGCTCGGATTCGAAAAAGCTGATGCGGCGTCCAATAAACGTCACGCGAAGTCCGCTCCCGTCCACGACCGAGAACGGACTCACGCTCACGTCTTTCGGGACGCCCCGAAAAATTTCCACCGCGTTGGCCAGTGGTTGTCCACGCACCATACGCTTGACGATGTACGGATATCCCGACGCGGTCATCTCGCCGGGCTTCCATTCACGGGCCACCAGCAATGTGTCGGGCCCCATCCACGTGACGTTCTGCTTCCCCTTTGGCAGCGCGAAACCGTTCTTCACGAACGTGCGCGTGGCGATATCGAACTCGCGTACCGTTTCGGCGTCTTCACCGCCGTCAGACAGCGCCAACAGGCAACGCTGCTCGGCCGGTCGGACACAATCGGCACCATGCCACACCCAATTGGCTTTCTCTGTTTTCGCCAGCGCATCGAGATCGAGCACCGTGGTCCATACGGGCGATGCGGTGCGGAAGCTCTCCAACGTGGTCTTGCGCCAGATGCCGCGCACATGCGTCGCGTCCCGCCAAAAGTTGTACATCGCGCCGGCCATGAACGACGCGTCGGGGATACGATCCTTCGCCTGCGCCATGGTGAGCGCGGACTTGTAGATGCCGGCAAAGCGTGGGTCTTTTTCCAGCACATCGGCCGATTTGCGATTCTCTGCCTTCACCCACGCCATCACCCGTTCTCCGCTCATGTCCTCCAACCATCGGTACGGATCGGCGGCGGTGTCGGGGCGCGTGGGCTGCGCGACGGACACCCGCGCAATGGCACTCGCACAGAGAACGAACAGGGCGAATCGACGCATGACGAGTCCGGGAAGGAGGAGACGGAAATCTACCGCGTGTTCTACGACGTGATCTCATTGACACCACGCCCAACCGACGCGACGTTCTTCATGCGCCATCGGAGCGCACCCGGTCCGCGGGAAGGGATGGTCCCGTCCGATGTAGTCGAGTCACTCGCACCATCCCGACACCTCTTTTCGGCCCATACCGCGGACACGGGCCATCACGAAAGGAGGCTCCATGTCCGCATTGCGCCCGCTCCCATCGAGGCCAAGCCTCGAGTTTGACCGCAAAGAAGCGAAAGCGCTGCTGCGCCGCCTCAAGGCAGGCGATCCCGACGCCACGGCGCGCGCTCACGCACAATATGCTGCACTCGACGCCGCCACGGCGTCGCGCGCGACCCTCGCAATCGCGCAGTTGGTTGTCGCCCGCGAATACGGGTTCGTGAGCTGGCCGCGGCTTGTGCAGTACTACGCCGGTGTCGAACGCCAGTGCGATAGCTATCCCACCTTTCATGCACCTGACTTCTACTTGGCCCAAGCGCGTTCGTTAGTCGCGTCGCATGCGAAGCGGAGTTTGTGGGCCGGACGACTGCTCGCGGCATACGTTCCACGGTTTTTCGGTATGCGGGTAAACGACGTGTACGACCAGGCCGTCACCGACAACGATGCCCAACTGGCGATCGCACGCAGTAACAGTTGTCCGAGCTGGGAAGTGCTGCAGGAGTGGGCCGCCAACGAAATTCGCGTCCGGGCGAAGGAGCGCGAATGGGGGATGGATCCGCGACAGCGAGCCCGTGAAGCAATCGAGAAGGCGGATCTCGGCGCGCTGCAACAAGTGGTCGACGCGCATCCGGAGTTGCTGCGTCCTTCCGGGAGCGACGTCGCAATGACTGGCACATTACTCCACATGGTGCTCGATATCGAACAGGCGCGCGGCCGTGATTCGTTGCGTCCGATTGTGGAGTGGTTGCTTGCGCAGGGACTGGACCTGCAACGCACACTCAACATGTTTCTGTACGGGAACCGTCCCCTTACCGCTGCCGACGTGCAGAGGCTGCTTGATCGCGGCGCCGATCCTAACTGGGTGGCGCCAAGCGGCATTCCACTGTTGGAGCACATGCTGTTGAGTTGGCGAAACGAGGGCGCTGTCGACGTCATTGCCGCGCACGTGAAACCGCGCGATGCGCTCTGGATTGCCGCGGGTCTTGGCGATGTAGACGGCGTGCGCCGATTTCTCGATCGTCACGGAAAGCCAACGGCGGCAGCGCGTGCACTGCGCCCGCCACTCGATGCGATGGGAGCGTTCTCTTTTCCGGTGCTGCCGGATCCAGACGACGAAGAGATTCTCTTTGAGGCATTCTGGGTGGCCGCACTCAATAGCCGCATTGCCGTGATGGAGTACATGATTTCACAGGGTATCGACGTGAATTGCCGCGTCTGGGGCACGCCGGTGGTGAATATCGCCGTTGGAAATGCCTGGACCCAGGTCGTGGAGTGTCTGGTACGCGCCGGTGCCGATCTCGATATTCACGAGGGGAATTCGAACGGAACGGCCCGTGACATGGCGCGCACGATGCTGGTGAATGGCTCCCACGGTCCCAGCTATCGACGTATCGTTGAGCTGTGCGGACTCGATCCCGACGCCATTCTCGCGGCGCGTGATGCAGAACCATTCCTTGCGCCCGACATCGCGCCACGGTTGAAGATCGCACTCGACCTGGCATCGGATGATGCGGGCCGACAGGGCCAACTGGAGGTGCGTCCGGAAAATCTCCTGTTCGGACTATTCCGAGCTGGCGGCCTGCCGCTGATGTTCTTCACGCGGTCGAGCACAATGGAACGGGAGCGATTTCACGAGGCATTCAAGGAACGCGTTATTCTGGGAGACACACCGTTGGAACAGGCGTCGTTGCCGATGCATCCCGAAGCCAAAGGCGTACTCAATGCCGCGATTGCATCGGCGACTGCGCGACGACGCGAAGCGGTGACTGGACTGCATCTGCTGAACGCGCTCGCAAGCAATGAACACGGCGTCGCTGCGACATTGCTGGCTCGCTTTGGCTCGAGCGCCACGCAGCTTCGCGAAGCGCTCGAGAGGAGCATCTGATCGACCGGAGGCGTGGTACGAACGCGAAACGGTGGGGGAGGTCGCTCACCTGATGCGAAACGAAATCGTGAGCCGTTGCGTGGTTACTCGGCCCCCGTTGAAGCGCAGCACGTCGGTTGGCGCAGCAATCACCCCGCCGCTGTTGGGAGCAGCCGGCACCGTCACCGCGTCGCTGCCGCACACCAGCGCGCACGGCATGCACGATCCGCCGGCGCCACATGTCGCGCTCAACGCATAGCGAATTTCGTAGCCCGCACCGCGCACCTTGAACCCGATGCTTGGCGTCCACTCCATCCAGTGTTCGTTCTGCACGCGACTGGAGTCACGTATCTGGTCCGTCTGTCCAAGTCGATACTGGATGGAATACACCCCAAGACCGAACTGAAATCCAAAGTGCGTGGCGGAATCAGTTGGTGGTGCCATGTGTTCGAAACCGAAGCGCATGAGCGAGTTCGAAAACCGGAATACGTTGTCAACCGTGTGGCTGCCTTTCAGGATAGTCGCGCCGCGTGCCGTCACCGTGTCACGAGCCGCCTCAGCCCACGTCGTGCTGTACATCGGCTCCATCACCACGTCAAATCCAAGCGTCGCGTTGCCGAGCGTGCGCGACATACCGACACCGGCGTTATAGGCCCAGGTGTGTCCGGGATCCCGCGGCACAGTGATCACGTTGTTAATTCGGTAGTCGGGGATCTTGGGGTGCGAAAGCCGGTTCACCGTTCCCAGTACGCCCAGCTTCCACCCTTCGGATCCAACCGGCCTGGAGAACTCGCTGTGCGCGCCCCACGTCGTGGTGTGATCGCGGTTGTGCTCGGTTCGCTCCAGCACCTGAGTCCTCACATTGGGCGGCGCGAACTGCGTAAAGCCCGGCCAGTGCACATCGTGCGTCATATCGAAGCGACTGCGCAGAAGGATTGCTTCGAAGTTTCGTCCCTGCCCCCACGCTCGTGTCACACCAACACGCGCGTCGGCCGCCGAGCCGTTTTGCAGGATGCGATCGCTTCCGGAGTACAACTGGTCGACACCCTGCTCGGCCTCGAGACTCGCAACGTACGCTGATGCACCAACCGCGAATCCGCGGCCAAGGCTGCGCGCCAGCAAGCCGGTAACGTACTGGTTTGACGCGGTCCGTTCGCTGAGTGGCGCATTCCATGTGAGTGAGGTGCGATCGAGTTGCTGCATGGCAAACAAACCGCCAAAGGCCCACTTCCCACTCGTGGCGATACCACTGAGGGGTAGCGTGCGCCCGCCTCCACGTGCATCGGACTGACTGTGGAAGTACGGTGCGACTGAGAGTGTCCCTGACTTGAGCCGCAACGCCTTGGCAGGATTCACAAATGGGTCCAGCAGCGCATCGTCAAGCGCGAGACTCACGCTGCCCATTCCCGCGCGATCCGACGGGATGATGTCGAATTGCTGGCTCATTAGAACCGGAACGGTGCGCGGAGAAATTGACTGCGCCGCCAATTCACCGGCACTACCAACGTTGGTCACCAGCGACATGGCGACGATGGCCGCGACCGACGAATAGGAGTCGCGCATGTGGCGGGGGCGAGCCTGAAGCATTGAGAGTCTCCTGATATTGGCCGAGCGGGTGGCAATTCATCGGCTGGTACCGACGGTGCATCCCCCTGATATTAATAACCACTGGAGCGAATGACCGGTCACCAGACCCTAACCGACATTCCCCAGCGCCACGACAACATCCCATTCGGATTTCGTTACCGGCACCACCGACAAGCGCCCCACCTTGACCAGCGCCATCTGCGATAACATCGCATGCGCTTTGATCTCGGGCAGCGTTACCGGTCGCGCGAACTTCGATACGGCGCGCACGTCCACCATGAACCACGTCGGCGCCTCCGGATCCGATTTCGCGTCGTAATAGTCGTGCGTCTTGTCGAACGCGGTCGCGTCGGGATATGCCGCGCGCACCACTTCGCAGATGCCGACAATTGCCGATGGCTCGGCGTTGGAGTGGTAGTAAAACGCGAGATCGCCCACCTTCATGCCGTCGCGCAGGAAGTTCCGCGCGCCGCTATTCCGCACACTGTCCCACCCGGTGGTTTTCTTCGGCGCGGCCTGCAAATCATCGAACGAAAACACTTCCGGTTCGGATTTGAGCAGCCAATAGCGACGTTCGCCTTTTGTGCGGGGAGCGAACACGTGCGCCCACTTGCCTTGCTGGTACGGCAGGGATTGCGGCGCTGTTTTGGCTGGCTTGACGACCGGCGTTGCAACGGTCTTTTTCGCGGCCTGCTTACTCGCCTTCCTGGCTGGCATCGTACGTCACGCCTCATGACTGCACACGTGGGTTCTTTCGCGCCTACCCCGGTCGGGACGGCGACACGGAAAGATTGCAGCCCCGGCACGGGTCTGGCGAGCCCCACGCCACCGCGGCTCAGTCGATGCCCTCGCCGGTGATCAACTCCAGCAGCGTTCCGAAATCGGCCGTCCGCATGATGCGATCAAACGTCAACTCGTCCATGTCGAAGTACGCGTTGATGCCTGCCGGCAGGGCAGCAAACTGTTCGTCATTGAGGAGAGCCCGTATGCGCGGCCCCGCCACCACGTAGCGTCGCGCAAGGCCCACAAAGGCGTCATGCCAGCGCTGCTTCGTCTCGCGGGTGCGATAGCTCCCGTTCAGTGACACCAGATACTTCGTGAGCGCGACATAGGCCGAATCGCGTTCATGACCGAACTGTTTCGCCATCGCCGTAAGAGCGGCCTCCTGTGCCGATGTCAGTCGCAGCTGCTTTTTTCTATTGACGATATCCTCGAAATTGTTTTGTTGGTCGTTGTTCAGTCGATCCAGAATCTGATCGTAGCTGAGGACGGCTGTCGCGTCAGAGGCGCGCGGCTTCAGAAAGCCACGGATCTGTTGCGCATCACGGTCGGGACCGAGTCGCAGTCGCACGTCCACCGACACAACGAAAGGCACACGCCCGCTTGTTCGCGCGGCTACCGTGCTGCCGAACAGGGGATTCACGTCATAGCGAAAGCGATTGGTGCCCGGATCAAAACCGCGAACATTGAGCAGCGTCGCATCGGGCGACGCATTGGTGCCCCAGTAGTGCAGCTTGTCCGCGCCATGCACCAGTTGATCGGCCGCCGCCAGTGCATTCATCACCACCAGCGATACCGATCCCCGGTCCCCAAGCCCGAGGCGACGAGAATCGAGGCCCATGGACATGTTGAGCGATTGGGTCCACGGCGCCTGGCACCCATTGCGTTTCGCCACACGACCCAGTTGCGACTGCAGGCACGCGCGGGCGGCGCTGGGCGCCGATGCCAACAGCCCCTGCATGCCCGACACCAACGCCGGATCCGCTGTACCCGTTGGAGCGAACACGAACGCGCGATCGTTGGACAATCCATCACCATTGATGTCGCCGCCGACAAGCGGGGTATACTTGCGACCCGACGATAGCCGACCAAACGCACTGACACTGAACCACCCCGGGACATTCATCGTTGCCAACAGCTGCACCGCATGCGTTGGCAGGCCGGTGTTTCCCCATTCGATCAGCGTGGGATCGGCGCTGGTGGTGCCGCCAAAGCCGCGCGTTTGGTCTCGACCGGCGGTAAGCGTATAGAACGCGCGCACCGTGCGAGTCACTTTCAGATCACGCGGTCGATCGCTGGGTGCAGAGGCCAGCCCGACGACCAATTGCCGCACATTGGACCGGAGATCGGACCGGAGTTCGTTCACCTGCGCAAACTGAGGCGATCGCCGGGAATCGGTGGTGACCAGTGCGCCACTGGACGACGCGATGCTGGTTGGCAGCACGTACACAGGCCGACCACCCTCGGCCGCCAGTGCGAAGCGCGACACCCCAGCGAAGTTGATATCGACCGTGCCGGGTCGCTGAAGATTGAGCGAATAGTTCGAAGCGAGTGATCCGATCCACCTCGGTCCGAGGCGTCCGCTCCACCCTGCCGCCGCGCCCCACCGACGCGACGGCGCGTAGTCGGGCGAGAACACCGAGACCAATGGCGTCGCTTGCGAGAACGTCCCACCGCTGCCATCAGCACATTGCACCGGAATGGCACCGGGGTTCGCGAAGCTGTTCCAGTTGGGTGTCGGCACCGCCGCACCAACGCAGAGCAGTTGCTGCACCGCGTCGGGCAGGCCGGTGAGTCGCTGCACATTCTCCACCGTCTGCAACGGCAAGATGCCCACGTACTCACGAACGCCGCCGGTAAAACTGCCGCCACCATGACGGTTGTAGGTGCGGGTGAATCCGAGCATGGGAGCCACGGTCACTGCATGCGGCGTTTGTCCGGTGGTGCGCTGAAAGTTCGACGCAATGATCGGGTTCTCCTGCGGCGATACGCCGAACGCCACGCCTTCCACGCGCAGTCCGTATTGCACGCGGAGTGCGGGGAACGGCCGATACACATCGCCAACACCAAGGGCGCCGAGATACTGGCGACCCGTGGTCTCGCGATTGGCCAGCGTGCGGCTGAAGGAGGCCGGACGCGACGCAGCGAAGTCGGCCAGGGAGTTATAGCTGAACGTGCCAAGGCGATTGGCGCGTTGCGTATTCGTGTTGTCGCTCGCCTGCGCGTCGATGCTCACCTTGAACTGGTGCTTGCCGCTGATGGTAAACCACGAGGTTTCGTCACGCAGTTGCGCACTGGTAGATCGCGATTTGCTGTCGGCATTGGCGTTGCCGCCCACCCGGGCAGTGGCCGAACCACTGGTGCCGTCGGTGAATCCGGAGTTGATCAGGATTCGCGCATCCGGCAGCAACAGGTAGGGCGACGACCGGTTGTCCGACGACACCAGCGCAATGCTGCCTTCATTGAGAATCGTCCCCAGGAAACGCGAGGCGTTGAGCTGCAACTGGCCGGACCAGGCACGACTGTTGCCAGCGTGCGAGGCGAATGCCGTGGGACCGCTGCGAGCGCCACCATTATCGGTGTAGTTGCCACTGGCCAGCAGATACAGCACCTGACCGGCACGCGACGTCGTGCGCGGCGACCAATCGAATCGCGAGAACAGCGACGCGTTGGTGGTCACCCGGTCTGAGGGAACGTCAGCGGTGGTGAGCGGAATGCCAAAGGCTTGCGAAACCGACGTGAGTCGTGCGATCGAATCGGCGCTGAACCCCAGTGATTGCAGGGACGGCGCGTTCGACGACGTGAGCGTGGCCAGATCACTGCTGCGTCGGCTCACCTGAAACGACGTGCTGTAGAACGCCTTGTCTTCGACAATCGGCCCCGACCACGCGCCACTGAGAATCCCGCGCGAGTACTGATTGCCCAGTTGCGCACTTATCGGAACCGGGCCTTGCAGGGCGCGGTCTTCGAGCGTCACGTGCAGCGTCTGATTGATGAAGTTGGTACCCGATGGCAGTCGCAAGCTCGTTTGTACGCCGCTGAAGCCACCGCGTCCTGCATCGTACGTGGATGTGGCCACGCGCAGCACCAGTCCGTCGCGCGGTACGCCGCCGGCACCGAGATTCATGCCATTGAGTGTGAGACTGTTCTGATCGCCGCTCAGACCAAAGGCCGAAATGGTGGGTAGGCCGCCGTTGGGATCTGGCACGACCAGCAACCCCGGCACAGCGCCCATGGCCGATGTAACGTCGCCTGTCAGATCGCCGCCCAGCGTTCCCGTGAGATTCTCGCGTCCCGCTTCGCCAACGCCGGCCCGATCGGCATCAGAGCGCTGCACGCGCGGACGAACGGCGCGGACCGCGACGGTGGCCAGCTGTTGTACGAGTGGTTGCAACTGAAAGTCGACATCGGCGCGTGGCGCGCCCGCCGTCGGCTCGCCGGGTTGCCGCGTTTGCGACGCGAAGCCCAGCGCCGACACACTCACAATATACGGACCGGCGCCTGACGGAAAACGAAAGGTGTAGGCGCCCACGCTGTCGGTCTGCGCCGATGTGACCGTGCGATCGCGTCCGCTCGCCCGCACCGTCACGTCGCGCAACGGACCTCCGGTTGCCGAACGAACATGGCCGCGCACGACATCGAATGACTGCGCCGCCAAGGGCGGCGCGAATGCCGCCAATAGCGCGCAAAACGAAATGGACCGGACTGATAAACGGACAGAGGACATGAGGCACTCGCTGGAAGTTCTCTCCCACCACCACTGGGGCGATGTGTGAGAACCTTCACCAATGAGCCTGACAGCACCGTGACAAGGCGCGCGGTGAGGGTTGGGCAAACCTTCTGCCCGCGGGCTCGACCGTTCTGGCGGATCAGAAGCTGCCGATCACCGTACGGCCTTCGGGGCGAACGCCGGTGGTCGATTCGGGTCTCGGGGAACTGCCGCATCACCTTCGGGTGGGAGGGCGCCGATGCGATGGACGTCGATTTGGAGGACTATCACTGATGCGTGCAACCAAGTGTGCGGGCGCGGCATCGTCAGCCTGCATTGCCGTGTTAGCGCGCACCGTAGATACACGCATCGAGGATCGACAAGACCTCATCAAGCATTTCTGGCGAGGCTTTCCCAAGCCGTCGCGCTTTTCGCGAGCGGAAGTCGATCGACTTGACTTGCTCCACCATCACGACGCCGGTCACGCCGGCGCCCGTGGGAATTTCCACATGAAACGGATACTCACGGCGCGTGTTCGTAATCGGACACGCAATACAGAGACCCGTGTGCTTGTTGAATAGATCGTTGCTGACGACGAGCGCGGGCCGACGTCCGCGCTGCTCATGGCCAGACTGCGGGTCAAACGTAAGCGCGATCAGTTCGCCTTTGCGCGGGACATAGGGCGCCATCTACCACACCTCGCGACCGACCGGCGCGCCCCAGTCGAACTCCACGGGGGGGGCGCCTTTCCGGATACGACGAACCAGCCTGCGCAAGTCGTGACCACCTCGTACGCGCCGTACCGGCGTCACGACGAGCGCGCCTTGGTGTACGGCCACCTCGACGGCGTCGCCGACCCCAAGGTCGGCGTCAGACAGGAGCGTCTTGCTCAACCGCAGCCCCTGGCTATTTCCCCACTTCTGGATCTTCGTAATCATCAGTAGGCCTCGAACGGATATCCGAAGTATATCCCAACCGCTACAGTGCGTCAACGTCTGCGTGTAGACAACACCGTTGGCCGACACCACATGTTTCGCTCTGACGCCGATGAGCCGGTTTTCCTGTCGCCGTTGCTCACCCTATGGAGCACGCGAACACGCGACCGGGCCGAAGCGCCGACCGATAGCACCACCGGCTTCTGCGAAAAACCGATGACGTTGCGGAGAACCGCAATCGCCTGTGCTTCGCTACAACCGCTCCGCTAAACCACACCCCATTCGGCGCATCCGACCGCGCTGCCGCGATATCCGGCCACCCGTCGCCATCGAGATCACCGATCGCCAGCCCGTACACAGCCCCCTTGCCGTCATTCCACAACGCTGCCAGAAACGTCAACCCCTTCCCCGCACCCTGATTGAAGTAGATCACACCGGGCGCATTGTCGTTGCCCACGACAATGTCGGGTGCGCCATCGCGATTGAGGTCTGCAATACCAACCGAATACGGTGCGCTCGATGCGCTGCCCAGTGCGAACGGCGCAGCGAAGCCACGCGCGCCCTGGTTCAGGTACACGAACAGTCCGGTCTTCGCATCGCCCACGACAATATCTTTCGCACCATCGCCATCGATGTCGGCCGACGACGCGGCGCGAACCGTTGAACTGGACGGCCCTACGGGCACAGGTGGCGCCGAAAAAACACCGCGGCCATCGTTCCAGAACATCAAGCTCTGTCCGCCGTCACGATGCGGCACAAACAAATCGATCGTCCCGTCGCCATCGAAATCCGACGCGACAATGATCGTCGCCGATTGCGTTGGCAGCGCCGAACACTGCGGGAATGCCCCCGCGCCGTCGTTCAGGCGCACAAAGCTTGGCCGAGGCTTGGACGGATCGCCACCGCGATTCGCGGCAATGAGATCCGGACGTCCGTCGCCGTTCAAATCGGCTACGGTCACATAGCGCGTCGACCAGTCCGCATCGCCAAAGGTACTCGCCACGCGATAGTAGCCTTTGCCATCGTTCAGATACACCAGCTTGCGATCAGGGCGGTCGTTGCTGACGACGAGATCGAGATCGCCGTCGCCATCGAGATCGGCCAGCGCAGCGGTGTATGTGCGGTCGGGTGCGTCAGCCACCGGGTCACCGGTGAAATGTCCCTTGCCGTCGTTGCGCAGCACGAGATTGTTCAGCGGCCAGTGACGCCCCTTGGCCAACACGACGTCAAGGTCGCCATCACGATCCACATCACCAAGACTCACGCCGGCGGATGTCTCGCCTTGCGCCTCCAACAGCAGCACACGGTCGAACGCGCGCGGTTCGGCGATACGCGCCGAGCGAGACGGCTGGGCCGACAACGTGAACGCGATGGCAACGGACATCATCACGGCAGTCAGGAGCGGTTTATGCATGGGGATCGCTCAGAGAGTGATGGGCTGAATAACGCCCTCAATGTCGCCCAGAAAGGTATCGCGCCTTGACCGCACCACCGACCGTGGGCCTTTCAGTGGATCCGTTGCACCGGCACGCCCGAATACCCGGCGCCCGCCTCCAGTTCCGTGAACTTGGGCACCACGCTGAGCGGACCAACCTGCGTTCGCTCCCCCGTGCGCACCCCAATGCCCACCACGCTGCCAATCCCGATGACGGTACCGGGCCCTAAACACACTCGCGCTGTTTTCAGCATGCCACGCTCCACAATGTGACCGGAAATATGTGCGTCGGAGCCGATCACCACGCCATCACCGAACTCGAGCAGATTATGGTCCATCAAGGACAGACTGTTTACCCACACCATGCGCCCCACGCGCGCACCATTGAGTCGCATATAGAAACTCCAGAATGGCGTGGCCCGGAACGCGGGGCCGGCAAACACCCGGACAACGTGTATCGTCATCAGATAACGCCCCCAATCGAGCACCGGCCAACTGAAATCGGTCAGGGGGACTTCGATACCATCGGGCGTGCGCCAGCCAAGGAGCCTTGTGGCCAGCGCGGAGTACCACATCAGCGAGATCGCGAAGGTCAGATATATCGGCACAAAGGCGATCGACTCCAGCACAAGCCGCACCCAGAGCGACATGCTCCAGGTAGACTGCCAATGGATGAATGCCACGACCGGCAACAGCGCGAGACCGAGCAACACGGTTTCGAGCACCACCACCGATACCCCGGCCCACAGGAAGCGAACTCCCCGACGCCATGATGCATTCGCCGATACGGTCGAAGTCATTGGACAATTCCTCCCACGACACTATACCGCCGTTGGCGTCTGATGATCCCGCGCGGCTGCACGTGCACGGTGAAGGACCGCCGCTGATTTACATCCCGGGCCTCGACGGCACCGGCTTGCTGTTTTACCGGCAAGTACGCCTGCTCTCGCACCGTTTTCGTGTCATCACGTTTCGCCTTCGAGACGAGGCGCTGGACATGGACACACTGGTCGCCGACATCGCGCGACACCTGGACCGCGTGGTGCCCGATGGCACCCCGGCCGTGGTCGTCGGCGAATCGTTCGGTGGAGCGTTGGCAATGCGCTTTGCGCTCGCCCATCCGCAACGCGTGCGCAATCTCGTTATCCTGAATTCCTTCGCGCGTATCACCCCACAATTCAAGCTGCACCTGGCCATTGCCGGACTGCAGCTCGTGCCTTGGCGCGCGATGCAGTTGGTACGACGCCTCACCGCCCGACGCCTGCAGTCGGCGCATACGCACCGCGATGAGATCCGACAATTCCTCTTGCTCACTGCGGCGACCACACGCACCGGCTATCTCAACCGCCTGCGGATCCTCACCCGATACGACATACGCGACGACCTGTTCAAGTTACGCGTGCCGACCCTCTTTCTCGCCGCCGATCAGGATCATCTCATCCCCTCGGTGAAACAGGCGACGGACATGTCGACCCGCGTGCCGCAGTCGTGCATGCGCGTGCTCGAAGGCCATGGACACGCCTGTTTTCTGGC